>JAJQEJ010000016.1 GCA_021201735.1 Oscillospiraceae bacterium
TGCGGGCACCGCTGCATGATGCAGTGATGCCCGCTTTGTCTTCGGTCTGACGGACTGTGGGGCGATTGCCCACAGTCCGTTTTTTATACAATAAAATAAGTCGCAATAATCAAAGCACTGATAATCACATAACAGATCACACCCGGCGTGCCGAAAAACCGCCGGTAGCGCCCGCCGTGCGGCAGTGGCCGCTCCGTCGGGGCAAAGCGGAGCTTGCGGCAGGCGGCAACCAGATAAACGAGCCCCCATATCATGACGAGAAAAGCAAGTAGTCCCGTGAATATTCCAAATTCGCTGAGCACCGGCACCAGCCACGTCCCAACCAGATTGACCGCCGCGTGCAGCAGGATGGTAATGTGGATGCCGCCCGTCCGCAGGGCGATATAGCCAAAGATCAGTCCCACCGCAAAGGTATACAGCAGCTGACTCGGGTTGCCGTGAAACAGGGCGAACGCCAGCGCGGACATCACCATGGCAAAGGCGTCCCCATAGGGGCGCAGCCGCCGGAGGATGTGCTTGCGGAAGATGGTCTCCTCCACCAGCGGCGCGATGACACAGGCCAAAATCAGCCGCAGCGCCGCCGGATACTCCGTGATGGTCTCCACGGGGTTTTCAATCGGCGCGCCGCGCAGGTAGCCAATGAGCGCAATGACCCCCACCGTGATCAGGTTGGCGAGGTACATCGTACCCAGCGCCAGAATAAACGCCCGAAACGTCTGCCCCACCCCCATCGGATGCACCGCCTGCCGCTGGATGGGCAGCGGCGTCCGCCTGATGGTGATGCAAAAAAGCCAAAACCCCACCCCATAGACCGAGACGACCGACAAAAACCAGAGGTACACCGGATGATACGCGTTCTCCGGACTGATATTGGTCGCGATAGACAGGCCCACCGTCTGCACAACAAGGGAGGAGAGCAGATGAAATAGCAGCGCCCACCCCACCCAGTAAAACGGGCCGTGGCCGGTTCGGCGGGGCAACTGCCCCGCATACGCAGTATTGTTCAAAGACATTCCTCCCCGTTTCCGCCGCTTCCTCTTTCTATGCGCCCGAGAGTCCCGATATACCCGCGGGCGCCGCGCTCCCCTGCGGCTTCTCCTGCATATCGGCGCTGGTGAAGGTCATCAGCGTCTCCTTATCCGGTGCTTCCATCGCCGCAATCCGGTCGGCCTGCCGGGCAACCACGTGCTCAAAGAGGTTGCGCACTTCACGGGCATTCCCAAAATTCTCATCCCGGTTGTCGTAACGCGTTCGGAGCTGCTTCTTCACGCAGTCCTCCGCCTCCGGCGCAAGGACGTATCCGTTTTTGTCGCACATGGAGCAGAAGATTTCATACATTTGCTCCGCTGTGTAATCGTCAAAGTAAAAATATTTATTAAAGCGGCTCTCCAGCCCGGGGTTGGCGTGCACAAAATCATCCATAAGGGCGGTGTACCCCGCAACAATGACGATAAAATCATCCCGGTGGTCCTCCATCGCCTTGAGCAGCACCTCAATGGCCTCTTTCCCAAAGTCGTTGGGGGAATCGACATTGGTGAGGGCATACGCCTCGTCGATAAATAGCACCCCGCCGAGCGCCTTGCCCACCGCTTCGCTTGTCTTGATGGCGGTCTGCCCGACAAATCCCGCCACGAGTCCGGAGCGGTCGACCTCCACCAGCTGACCCTTTGAAAGCACTCCGATAGCGTGGTAAATTTTTGCCAGCAGCCGGGCTACCGTCGTCTTGCCTGTCCCCGGATTACCCATGAACACCAGATGCAGGGACATCGGTGGGACAGGCAGTGCGTGCTCCTGCCGGAGCTTCCGCACCCGCACGAGATTGATGAGGCTCTTGACGTCTGCCTTCACTTTCTCCAGCCCGCACAGTGCGTCGAGCTCCGCGAGCAGCTCTTCAACGCTCTGCTCCGGCTCCGATGACGGCTCCGCCTGCTCGGTCTGCGGCACGGGTTTGGAGACAAACTCCTCGGCCTTGAGCGGCATCTTATCCGGCGCAAGCCCGTCCGCGCCGCACAGCGCGCCCAATGCATCCGCGCATGCGTTGACAAACCCCGCCTCCTGCTCGCTGACGACGTTGTCCACCGCAGCAAAAAGCAGGAGCATCAGCACCATCAGGTCAATGAAATCCCGGGACAGGGAGCCGCCTGTCTCGCAGTCATTTTGGCGCATACGCTGAAAAAAAACGGGCGGGCAAAAGCCCGGGTAGTCGGTGACGGCGGTGGAAAGCTCCCAATACAGAATCGACGGAACCGCGCCGCCTTTGGTGTAGATCGCGTTATAATACTCCACATGCCGCGGCGTGATCGCCTGCCCGTCCCGCGCCCAGAGCCCCAGCGCACATGTGCGCATAAAGGGGTCGACCTCCTGCGACATCTGCGCGCGCAGCGTCCCGTCTGCAATTTGCCCACGAAATGCGGCTATCCCATCGCTATACTGCCTGTGTACCTCCGACGCGGAAATAGAGCCCTTCACACAACAACGCCCCTTTTATCTATAGGTTTCCCCATTGTATCACAAAAATATAATTTTTGATACCGCATTTGCCGTATTTCTGATACAAAAAGGGGATGAAAAGTACGATTGCTATATCTGCCCCAATCACAAGACGCTTCAATACAGCACGACCAACCGGGAGGTCTACCGGGAGTATAAAAGCAAGGCTTATCATTGTGAGCAATGTTCCTGTTTGGAGCAATGTACCCATAGCAAAGACCGTGTAAATGTGGTCATGCGTCATGTGTGGCAGACGTATGTTGAACTTGCGGACGACTGGTGGTACGCCATAGGGATGAAGGAGGTGTACCAAAAGCGAAAGGAAACGATGGAACGTATTTTCGCTGACGGCAAAGACACGCATGGCATGCGCTATACGCAACTGCGAGGGCTCACGCGGATTAAGGCCGAGGTTGGGCTTCGTTTTGCATGCATGAATCTGAAAAACCGGCCAATTGGGCATGGAAAACACCTGCTTTTTCGGCTTTTCGCCGGACTGCTGCCATTGGTTCCCTCCCATAAGCCGGATATGCTTTGCGGGCACCGCTGCTTGACGCAGTGATGCCCGCTTTGTCTTCCGTCTGACCTCTTGAATGGTGCACCATTCAAGAGGTTTTTTGTTGCAGAGCTGTGCTATTCATCTGTACTTTTATCGGTAGGGATTCCACATCGAAAGAATTATGCGTTACCCTCATTTTCTATCCCTTCTGCTTTATGCTCTCCGCGACTGCCAGCTCATCGCAGCGGTTATTATACGGATTTTCCGCGTGCCCACGTACCCAGTGGAGCTTCACCTGATGCACCTCGCAGAGTTCCAGCAGGCGGCCCCAGAGGTCTGGGTTGAGCGCGGGCTTTTTATCGGATTTGATCCAACCGCGCGCGCGCCAACCCTTGGCCCACCCCTTCTCCAGTCCGTCAACGACATATTTGGAATCGGAATACAGCGCAACCTCGCACGGCTCCTTGAGCGCCTCCAGCGCAGCGATCGCGCCCATAAGCTCCATGCGGTTATTTGTGGTGTGCGCCTCGCCGCCGGAGAGTTCTTTTTGTATGTCTCCGTACTGCAGGATAGCGCCCCAGCCGCCCGGGCCCGGATTTCCGGAGCACGCGCCATCGGTATAGATTGTCACTTGTTTGGACATGTTATTCCGCGTCCTCCGGCGGCTGCGTCTCCGCGGTGGGGAGCGCCTCCTCCTCGTCAGCCGTGTCGTCCTCATGCTCAGTACGCGCGAGAGAAATGACCTTCACGCCGTCCTGCAGGCGCATCAAAATGACGCCCTGTGCCGTGCGGCTGTATTCGTTGACATCGTATGCGTTCATGCGGATGATTACGCCGTCGTCGGAGATGAGGAGAATGTCGTCCTCCTCATTGACCCGCTTCATTCCGGCGATCATTCCCGTCTTTTCGGTCACATGGTAGCCCTTGAGCCCGTAGCCGCCACGGTGCTGCGGGGTATCGCCGCGCATATATTCCTCCACCGGCGTCCGCTTGCCGTATCCGCGCTCCGTCACCATGAGGATGCTGCCCTCCGGCAGTGCACGGACCGCCCCGACGACATAGTCGCCTTTGCGCAGTCGTATGCCACGCACGCCGTAGGCGTCCCGCCCCATGCAGCGGACATCCTCCTCGGAAAAGCAAATTGACATGCCGGTGTGGGTGACCAGCAGCATGTTTTGCTTCCCGTCGGTCTGGCGCACTGAGATCAGCTCGTCACCCTCCTCCAGGGTGATGCAGCGGATACCGGCCTTTCGTGCCGTGTCAATAGACGGGAGCGGAATGCGCTTTACGGTGCCGTTGCGGGTTACCAGCATCAGAAAATAATGCGCGTCATATTCCAGAAGGTGCAACATGGTTGTCACCTTCTCCTCCGGCTCAAGGGGCAGGATATTGACAATATTCGTACCCTTTGCGGCGCGGCCCGCCTCTGTAATGCGGTATCCCTTCTGCCGGAAGACACGCCCCCGGTTGGTGAAAAAGAGAATATAGTCGTGAGAGGAGGCGGTAAAAACCGTCTCCACAACGTCCTCTTCCCGCAGTGCCTGCGCCGTAATCCCCTTGCCGCCCCGCCGCTGCGCGCGGTAGGTGCTCGCGGGCAGGCGCTTGATGTACCCTGCGGCGGTGAGGGTAAAGACGCAGTTTTGTTCCTCAATGAGATCCTCAATGTCAATATCGTCCTCGGCAAAGCCGATCTCCGTCTTCCGCTCGTCGGCAAACTTTCCCTTAATCTCCAGCAGCTCTTCCTTGAGCACGTCGCGCCGCATTTCATGGCTTGCCAACAGGTCGTTGAAGTGCGCGATTTTCTCCGCGAGTTCCGCGAGCTCCGCCTCCAGCTTTTCCCGCTCGATGCCCTGTAGCTGCTTCATGCGCATGTCCAGAATCGCCTGCGCTTGAATATCGGACAGGTCAAACGTTTGCATCAGCCGCTCCTTGGCATCGTCGTACGACGTGCGGATGATGCGGATCACCTCATCCAGATTTTCCTGCGCGATGAGCAGGCCCTTTAAGAGATGCTCCCGCTCCTGCGCCTTTTTGAGGTCATGCTGCGTCCTGCGGATGATCACCTCGTCCTGAAAGGCGATGTACTCATCAAGCACCTGCCGCAGTGATAGAATTTTCGGCTGCTTTTGGTCATTGACCAGCGCCAGCATCACAACAGCGAAGGTGGTCTGCATCTGGGTCTGGGCAAACAGGCGGTTTAGCACCACCTGCGGATTGGCGTCCCGCTTTACGTCGATGACGATGCGCATGCCGTCGCGGTCGGATTCATCCTGAATGTAGGAAATCCCCTCCAGCCGCTTTTCGTGCACCTGCTCCGCCATATTTTCAATCAGCCGCGCTTTGTTGACCTGATACGGCAGCTCCGTCACTACAATGCGGGTGCGCCCGCTGCCGAACTCCTCCAGCTCCGTGCGCGCGCGCAGGCGGATGTGGCCCCGTCCGGTGGCATAGGCGGCGCGGATGCCGGACTTGCCCATGATGATGCCTCTCGTCGGAAAATCCGGCCCCTTTATGTGTTCCATCAGGTCGTCGAGCCCCGCCTCGGGATTTTCCAGCACGCAGATCGTCGCGTCGATGACCTCACCGAGATTGTGTGGCGGAATGTTGGTGGTCATGCCGACTGCGATGCCGGACGAGCCGTTGACGAGCAGGTTCGGGAAGCGGGACGGGAGCACCTTTGGCTCCTTGCGCGTCTCGTCGAAGTTCGGCTCCCAGTTGATGACGTCCTTTTCAATGTCCCGCAGCATCTCATTGGATATTTTTGAAAGGCGCGCCTCGGTATACCGGTAGGCCGCCGGAGGGTCGCCGTCAATAGAACCGAAGTTGCCGTGTCCGTCCACCAGCTTATAGCGCATGGAAAACTCCTGCGCGAGCCGCACCAACGCGTCGTATACACTTTGGTCGCCGTGGGGGTGGTAGTGTCCCAGCACGTCTCCGACGCAGGTCGCGGACTTTTTAAACGGGCGGTCGTTGGTCAGGTTGGCCTCATACATGGTATAGAGAATCCGCCGGTGTACCGGCTTGAGACCGTCGCGCACATCTGGAAGGGCACGTCCAACGATGACAGACATGGCGTATTCGATATACGCTGTCTGCATTTCCTCCTCCAGATTGACATCTTTGATCATCTGATCGGGAAAGAGGATGTCCTCCGGCTTGTTGTCTCTGCCTTTTTTTCTTGCCATGAATTTAATCCCTCCGCTGCCGCTTAATAGTCCAGATTAACGGCTTTTTTCGCATTCTCTTCAATATAGGCCCGCCGTGGCTCCACCTTTTCGCCCATCAGGAGGGTGAAAATTTCATCGGCTTTTACCGCGTCCTGCATGGTAATCCGCTTTAATACGCGGGTTTCCGGGTTCATGGTTGTCTCCCAAAGTTCGTGGGGGTCCATCTCACCCAAGCCCTTGTTGCGGCCTATCTCCACCTTGCCCTTGCCATCCTCGCCCCGCATCTCGGCGGCCACCCTGTCTCGCTCTTCGCTGTCGACGGCGTAGCGTGTGACCTTTCCCCGCGAGAGCTTAAAGAGCGGCGGCACCGCGGCATAGACAAAGCCGCCCTCAATGAGTGGGCGCATAAAACGGAAGAAGAAGGTGAGCAGCAGCGTGCGGATATGGGAGCCATCCACGTCGGCATCCGCCATAATGATGACCTTGTGATAGCGCAGCTTGTCAAGGTTAAAATCATCGCCAATGCCCGCGCCGAGCGCAACGATGACGGGGTTGAGCTTGTCGTTGCCGTACACCTTGTCCGCGCGCGCCTTTTCCACATTGAGCATTTTACCCCAGAGGGATAAAATCGCCTGAAAGCGGGAATCGCGTCCCCCCTTCGCGCTGCCGCCTGCCGAGTCACCCTCGACGAGGTAGAGCTCTGTCAGTGCCGGGTTGCGCTCGTTACAGTCGGCAAGCTTTCCGGGCAGGGTCGCGCCATCCAGCGCATTTTTTCGCCGTACGCTCTCACGCGCCTTGCGCGCGGCTTCCCGCGCGTGGCTTGCGGTAATCGCCTTATCCAGAATGATCTTGCCGACGTTCGGGTGCTCTTCCAGAAAAATCTCCAGCTTTTCCGAGACAATTGAGGTCACAAGGGTTCTGATTTCGCTGTTGCCGAGCTTTGCCTTGGTCTGTCCCTCGAACTGCGCGTCAAGTAGTTTGACCGAGATAATACAGGAGAGCCCCTCGCGGCAATCCTCCCCTGTCAGTTTGTCATCCCCCTTGAGCAGGTTCATCCGCTTTCCGTAGCTGTTGAGCACGGTGGTCAGCGCCCGCTTAAACCCCTCCTCATGCATCCCGCCCTCCGGTGTGTGAATGTTGTTGGCAAAGGATAAAATCAGCTCATTGTAGCCATTGCTGTATTGAAAGGCGATTTCCGCCATCGCGTCGTTCTTTTCTCCCGCAATGTAGATGATCTCATCATAGAGGGGGGTCTTGCTTTTATTCAGATACGTGACAAACTCTTTGATGCCGCCCTCATATCGCATCGTATCGGACTGTTCTTCGTTTTCCCGCTCATCCGTTGTGACAATGCGCAGGCCGGCGTTCAAAAACGCCTGTTCCCGCATGCGGGTATGGATGGTGTCATAGTCATACACGGTGTCTTCAAAAATAGTGGAATCCGGCTTGAAAAGGACGACGGTGCCGGACTGATCGGTCGGGCCTATTTCGGTGAGCGGCTGCGTAATATTTCCCCGGGAAAACTTCATCTCATAGATGATGCCGTCTTTGTGCACCTGCACCTCCAGCCACTCGGACAGGGCGTTGACTACCGATGCGCCCACCCCGTGCAGACCGCCCGATACCTTATAGCCGCCGCCGCCGAATTTACCGCCCGCGTGCAGAATGGTGAAGACAACTTCAAGCGCCGGTTTCCCCGTCTGCTGCTGGATATCGACCGGAATACCCCGTCCGTTATCCACCACGCGGATGATGTTGTCCTTCAAAATGCTGACACTGATGTCGGAACAGTAGCCCGCCAGCGCCTCGTCAATCGCATTGTCCACAATTTCATAGACCAGATGGTGCAGCCCCGATGCGGAGGTGGAGCCGATATACATGCCCGGACGTTTCCGGACAGCTTCCAGCCCCTCTAAAACTTGAATTTCAGAGGCTCCGTATTCATGCTCCACCAAATTCATACTGTTTTCCAGTTCTTCTGACATAGCGTATACCATTCCTTTCGATGTGCTGACGTAAAAAGCCGGTATTCATTCCAGTAGCTGTTCTTCCGCGCGTCCCTTGAGCGTCGCGGAGGAGAGCTGTGAGAGATATAAAACGGGTGCGCTCCCCTTCTTTTGACAGAGGACAAATGATTTCGGCAGGTCATCCGAGATATTGACGATGCGCTTTTCCTGCTCCTGCCGCGTCAAAAAGGCGCGGGTGATGTGTGAGGAGGACGTATTGTCCAGATCAAAAATACCGATGATGTCGCGCATTGGTACGACGACTGATTGTCCTAAATGCAAATACACGTCTTTCCTCCTAAGAAAGAATGCGTCCCTGATGGACTTTAAAAGTCTTACCGGAGAGCTGATTGCCCACCGGACTATCTTCACAGCAGGTGATAAAGACCTGTCCGCCCTTGATGCGGCTGAGCACAAAACGCTGCCGCTCTGCGTCAAGCTCGCTGAGCACGTCGTCGAGCAGTAGAACCGGCCACTCCTCCGTCTCCTCAAAAAAAATTTCTCTGGAGGCAAGTTTTAGCGAGAGTGCCGCCGTGCGTGTCTGCCCTTGAGAGGCAAAGGTTCTGGCGGGCAGGTTATCGAGCAAAACGTGCAGATCATCCTTGTGCGGGCCGGAGAGGCACTGCTTTGTCTCCAGCTCCGCCTGTCGGTGGCTCTCCTGATGCTCCAGCAACCGGGGCAGGATATCTTTTGGGGAGGAAAGCGGGTCTTGTATTGTCTTTACCGTCTGGTACTGCAAGGAAAGGGTTTCCTTTCCGCCGGAAAAATCTTTGTGAATTGGCCCTGTGGTCTCTTGCAGCAGCCGGATAAAGTGCGCCCTGTGCTGTATAATGACCGCGCCGGTCTGCGCCATGCGCAAATTGAAATCATCCAGAGTGGCAAGCAGGGAGGGTTTTTCTCCCCAGTCGCGCAGGATGCGCGTCTTGTGTTCATGCAGCTTTCGGTACTCCGTCAGCGCGGTCGCATATTTGGGGCGCAGCTGGCAGATGCAGTTATCCAGAAACCGGCGTCGGACAGCGGCCCCGTCTTTGATCAGTGTCAAATCTTCCGGACAGAATAAAACGGTCTGAAAGATGCCGGATAGGGACGCGAGAGTTTTCAGGCGCACACCGTTGGCCGTGAGCTGACGGCCCCCGGTACGTTGCAAGGCGGCTTCCAGCGTAAAATCCCGCCCGTGGGCGGATATTTCCCCTTGGATAAAGCCGCGGTCAACGCCAAAGCAGATCAGTTCCCGGTCATACCGCGCTCTGTGGGAAGCTGCGGTGGAAAGATAAGCGATTGCCTCTAACAGATTGGTCTTTCCCTGTGCGTTGTTCCCGTAGATCAGATTGAGGTGCGGTGAAAACTGGAGTTCCGCGTGCGTATAATTGCGGAAAAAATCCAGCGTGAGCGTTTGTATCATCATACGATAGAAAGCGTCACGTTTTTTGTCGTGACAGTGTCGCCGCGCCTGATCTTTTTTCCACGCATGGTGCAAACGATACCGTTTACCGATACCATTTGCGCCAGAATAAGCTCCTTTGCCATGCCGCCGGTATCCGCGATGCCTGCGAATTTTAAAAGGCTGTCCAGTTTGATGAACTCCTCTTTGATCGCGATTGTCTGTTTCGTCATTGGTTAGTCGCCTGCCTTCAGTCGGACAGGGAGCACCATATAGAGAAAATTTTCTTCACCTTCTGCAGGCAATATGATACAGGGGGAGACGCTGGAGGAGAGCTCCAATCGGATCCGCTCGGTCGGTGCGGCGCGTAGTGCGTCCATTAAATAGCGGTTGTTAAACCCGATTTCAAGTCCCCCGCCGTCCCCGCTGACTGGACACTGGTCGGATGCATCACCGATACCTGTTTTTGTGGTGATGCGGATATTGCCGTCATCAAATATGCAGCGTAGCGGGCTTTTCATTTTTTCTGAAATGATGAGAGATACCCGCTCAATGGAAGAGAGAAGGGTTCTGGTCTCACTTTCCACATGAATGGGGTTACTGCGCGGAATCGATTGTCGGTAAGCCAGAAATTGACCCTCCAGTCGTCTTGAAATGAGAATGGTCTGGCCGATTTGGAACATAATGTGCCGCGCGCTCTGTGTGATACTGACAGGCTGTTCTGTATCAGCACATATTTTCTCTACCTCCGAGAGCGCGGCACCGGGGACGACAAAGGAAAAGGCTTCTGCGGCAGTTTCCGATAATTTCTCACTGCGCAGTGCGAGGCGAAAGCCGTCTACAGATACAATGGTCAGGTCGTTTTCTTCTACCTCAAACAGAGAGCCGGTCTGGATCGGGCGGCTGTCACTGTCACTGACCGCGAAGATGGTCTGCGTGATCATATTCTTGAGTGTTGTCTGCGGTAATGATATCATATGCTCCGGCATAA
Source organism: Oscillospiraceae bacterium (assembly GCA_021201735.1). Classification (GTDB taxonomy): domain Bacteria; phylum Bacillota; class Clostridia; order Oscillospirales; family Oscillospiraceae; genus JAJQEJ01. Next base: position 10,535 of record JAJQEJ010000016.1, read on the forward strand.
TCGTTGGAAGTTCTGGAAATTCGTTTGAATCGATGCCGAGAATATTGAATTCACTCATCCCACACCGAATATTTACGGTGAGGTTCTCCGTTTCGATTGTTACAATGTCATCTGGCATTTTGCGCAGCATCTCTGCAAACAGCCGCGCGTGTAAGACAATGCGTCCTTTGCTTTGAATTTCCACAGGTACTGTTGTGCGAATGCCTGTTTCCAGATTATAGCCGGTGCAGGAGAGCGTATCTTCCGCTTCCAATAAAATACCCTCCAGAGCAGGAATGGCGCTTTTCGGGGAGACGGCTCTGGATGCGGTGGTAACTGCTGTGAGCAGTATGGCTTTTTCGCAGGAGAATTTCATGGTCTCTACCTCCGTCTTTGCGGTATATTTAAGAAAAGAAAGGATTATTTATCGTAGTAGTAGGTCGTAGGGTAAAATATTGTGGAAAAATGGCTGAATTTGTTGTGGCACAGTCATTTTATTTCCACATGGTGTGTGGGTGTTTTTGCGCGGTTATCCACAGAAAAAGATAATCGGATTTATATTCCACATCTTGTTTTCCACGTATCAACATATTGTTGTGGAAATGTGGAAAGCGCTCATTCATAGCGCGCGTTGACATTGGTGTTTATATCCTTGATGATCTCTGCCATTTCCGGGTTGCTTTTTGTCAGTTTTTCAACGCGGTCAATGGAATGCATGACGGTGCTATGGTCGCGATTTTCAAATTCCCGTCCGATTTCCTTTAAAGAGAGGTTTGTCATGCGGCGGATCATGTACATGGCGACTTGGCGGGCCTGCGAGGTATCCTTGGTACGCCCTTGACCGCGCAGGGCTTCATTTTCAATGTTATAGAATTTACAGACCTCATCAATGATGATGTCTGCGGATGGGAGAAAATCGGCCTTATCTTTGAACATATCCCGTACAGCACGGGTGACGGTATCCGCGTCAATGCTGGCACCCATCAGCTCTTGAAATGCCATAATTTTATTGACCGTACCTTCAATCTGTCGGACGTTCGATGTGATGTTATCCGCGATGTATTGGAGTACAGGGTCCGGCAGGTTCAGCCCACGGCGGATGGCTTTTGTTTTGATGATGGCCACTCTGGTTTCATAGTCCGGTGGCTGAATATCCACGGGGAGTCCCCATTCAAAGCGGGTTTTCAGCCGGTCATCAAGCCGGAGCATCTCTTTGGGTGGGCGGTCTGCTGTGAATACAATTTGCCGCTTTGCCTCATAGAGGGTGTTGAATGTATGGAACATTTCCTCCTGTGAGCTTTCCCGTCCGGCGATGAACTGGACGTCATCCATGAGAAAGATGTCGGCGGAGCGGAATTTTTCCCTGAATTCCTGATTGCGCCCTTCCCGGATGGCGTGGATCAGCTCGTTTGTGAAGGCGTCTCCTTTGATGTAGACAATGCGGAAATCCGGGTACTTTTTGTGAATGGTATGTGCAATGGCGTAGAGCAGGTGGGTTTTTCCCAGGCCGGATTCGCCGTATAAAAAAAGCGGATTATAGCTTTTCGCGGGGTTTTCCGCCACGGATAAGGCAGCTGCGTGGGCAAATTTGTTGGAGGAGCCTACGACAAACCGCTCAAAGGTGTATTCCTCCGTCCCGGTTAAAAAGGAATCCTCGTTTTTTTGGTTCGCCTGTTCCCGCTCTCCTTCGCTCAGTATGACGATTTCAAAATTGGTGGAAAATAATTCATACAGAGCTTTTTGCAGCGCGGGCAGATAGCGGGCTATGATACACTCTCTCTTAAAGTTGGAAGGGGTATACAGAATAAGCCGCGTATCTTCCAGTGCAACAGGCTCTATATCGTCAAACCACGTCTTTATGGTGACGCTGGTCATGTCTTTTTCCATAATGGACAAAACTTTCGTCCATAGGTCAGCCGGAAATTCCATGGATCCCCCCCCTTTCTGTTATTACTTTAACTGATTAATTATATCAGAAAACTTAGAGACGCGCAACCCAAAACCGCAGGTAACACAATATAAAATTAAGAATTGCGGCGCGTGTGGCCTATTTAGAGGTTGACATAGGTGGAAGCAATACGATATAATGTCTAATACATGTGTGCAGGCTACTTTCTAAATATGCCATGCACGAGAAGAAAAAACGAAGCAGCGCTTGTCTCAGTGACGGGATGTCTGCGTTTTTTAACGACAGCTATGTGGGAGGTGTTTTTTGTATGGTTCGTACCTATCAGCCGAAGAAGCGTCAGCGTTCAAAGGAACACGGTTTCCGTAAGCGCATGAAAACAGCGAACGGGCGCAAGGTTTTAGCGCGCCGCCGCGCCAAGGGGCGTGCACGTTTGTCGCACTAAGGGCGCAGGGCGGAGAATAAGGGTGTGCTGTTTTGCGGCTTTGGGGCGGGGAGAATATGATTCTACCGCCCCTATTTAATATTTTTTAGTATATATGTATATATGGGAAAAGGGGCTGGCCGTGTGACGCATACGGTTTCACTCAAGAGAAATCATGAATTTCGTCGGCTGTATCAAAAAGGGAAAAACACGGTAACTCCATGCCTGGCCGTCTATTGCAGGAAAAACCGCGGCAACGTCAGTCGCATCGGCTTTACCGTTGGGGTGAAGATCGGCGGTGCGGTCGTGCGCAACAAAGTGCGCCGCCGTCTGCGCGAGGCGTATCGGATTCACGAGGCGCAAATCCTTTCCGGCTACGATATTGTCGTGGTTGCCCGGGTGCGTGCGGCACATGTGCGGTATCGCGATATCGAGCGGAATTTGCTCTCTGCGCTGGAAAAGCTCGGCCTGTTCCAGAAAGGCGTATCGGCATGAAACGGGTATTGCTTGCCTGTATTTCCTTTTATCGGCGTTATATTTCCCCCGCCCACCCGCCAAGCTGTCGCTTTATTCCAACCTGCTCCGCGTATGCGCTGGAGGCGGTGGAGAAATACGGCGCGTGGAAGGGCGGCTGGCTCTCCCTGCGCAGGCTGCTCAAATGCCAGCCATTTCACCGTCAAAAGACCATTGAGTATGACCCTGTCCCTTAATGCGCGATGGTGCGCGTGATGTCAGAAATTTATTATGGATCATCCTTTTCAGTGAAGGATTCTTCTAGGAATGCCATAAAAACTTGGAGGCAAGTAAATGGATTTTGCACAGATTATACTCACGCCGTTTGTATGGCTGTTGATCTTCTTTTACAATATGGTCGGCAACTACGGCCTTGCGCTGATTATGTTTGCCGTTGTTGTAAAGGTGGTCCTGTTTCCGTTTTCCATCAAGGGAAAGCGCAGCATGATTCAGATGAATGCGGTGTCGGGCAAGATGCAGCAGTTGCAAAAACAATATGGGAGTGACCGCGCCCGTTACAATCAGGAAGTACAGGCCCTCTATGCACGGGAAAAGGTCAACCCCATGGGCGGGTGCCTGTGGTCACTTATCCCGCTGTTTGTACTGTGGCCGCTCTATGCAATTATTCGCCAGCCCCTGAAGTATATGATGGGGCTCAGTGCAGACCAGATAGAAGGCACAGTAGCAAAAGTGCTCAATTGGGGTACAACTGCCATACAAAACGGCTGGGCGAAGGCACCGACGGACGGTACGGCGCTTGAATTTGCATCCAGTGGCTACAACCAGCTCTACCTCTCCTCCCTCATCACGCCGGAAAACCTGCCCGATGTGCAGGCGGCGCTGGGTGCGGCGGGGGAAAAGGTCTTTTCCATCAACTTTGATTTTCTCGGACTGAATCTGGCGTCCTCTCCCACCTTGCAGTTTTGGACTGTTGCGGGCGGGTTCGGACTGTTTCTCCTCCCGATTATCTCTGCGGTGCTCAGCTTTATCACGTCCCGCATTACCTCTAAGACAAACGCAATAAACAACCAGACACAAAATGCGCAGACAAGGCAGACGAATATGATGATGATGATCATTTCGCCTGTTATCTCACTCTGGATCGGCTTTTCCATGCCTGCTGGTTTGTGTGTATACTGGATTGCGAACAACGTGCTGACCATGGTGCAGGAGCTTTTAGCCGGTAGAATACTGAAAAAAGACTATGAGAGAGTGGCAGCGGCAAAAGCGGAGCAGGAACGACTGGAAAAAGAAGAAGAAAAGCGGAAAAAGAAGGAACTGGCCGAGCAGCGCGCGTTGCGCATAGAAGAGGCGAAGAACAACAAGGGGAAAAAGCCGCCGCAAAAGAAAAAGTCAGCAAAGAAAGAAAAACCGGCAGAAGATAAAGACGCGAGCCGCAGTGGGATGCGCCAATATGCGCGCGGGCACGCGTATGACCCGACCCGCTATGGCGAGGATGGTGCAGAGCAAAAAGAGGAAACGGCACAACCGGAACCGGATGCCGAACTGGAGACACAAATTGACGACCAGCGTCCGGAAGTCGAATTGGAGGAAGAAGAAGCGGTAGACGATCCTGAAGGGACAGATGAAATTTAAATAGGAGAGATTTCAATGCTGAAATGGATTGAGAGCACCGGAAGAAATGAAGAGGCCGCGATTGAAGCGGCGCTTTCTCAGCTTGGATTGGAGCGCGACGCCGTGACGGTGGAGCTGTTGGAGCGGGCAAAGACAGGTTTTTTGGGCATCGGCAGTGTTCCGGCCAGGGTCAAGGTTTCCTATGAAGCGGCGGACGAGGCGGTCAAACCGGCGGGTACAGCGACAGCGAGCAAACCGCCGCGCCCCTCTGCGCAGCAAGCGCCTGCTGCACCGCCAGAGCGGGAGATGGGTGCCGGACCGGACGGAGATGTCGAAACGCACATTGCGACCTTTATTGCGGACCTTTTGACGCATATGGGCGCGCAGGCGGAGGTGCAGGTGGAGCTGGATGCGGAGGGGCGCTATCAGGTTGTGCTGCTCGGCAAGGATTTGGGCGGCTTGATCGGCCGCCGCGGTGAAACGCTTGATGCCATTCAGCAGCTGACCAGCTATGCGGTCAACCGGAATCGGGATAAGCGTGTACGCGTTTTCTTAGACGCGGAAAACTATCGTGCGCGCCGGGAGGCCTCTCTCATCCGCCTGGCAAATAAGACGGCGGAGAAGGCGGCGCATCTGCGTCGTGAGATTACACTCGAGCCGATGAATGCCTATGAGCGGCACATTATACATACGGCGTTGCAGGATATGCCGGGTATCAAAACCTTCTCTGTCGGTGCCGAGCCCAACCGGCGTACCGTGGTGGCATTTGAACGCACAACATCTGGAGCAAAACAATAGCAGAAAGCGGAATGACTTGTCTCGTCATTCCGCTTTTTCATTTTGTGCTTGCAAAATTAGAACGAGTGTTGTATACTAAATACGAACAAAAGTTTTATTCAGAAGGTGGGATATTGTCCGGTTTATTGTACTTAGTCTGTGTTATGATGGATATAGAAGTTGATAGAAGAGAGGTGTTTTTGTTATGCAGACATTTCATTTTACCGTTCCAGTCAAACGATTGGAGATAACGAAAGAGAATGTGCCGGGAAAAGAGCTTTGCTATGCAGTGATCCCAAGCAGGAAAAGAGCGGAGTATTGCGCCGGAGAGGATGGAAAGGTTGTGCCGTTCTCTTTCTGGAGGCAGCCAAGTCAGCGCAAAAAGGCCAGATGAATAAAGTCTTATTTTTTTCTGACGATTACCAGGGCGGCTTGACCGCTGGGCCAGAGTATTGGTATAATGAAATACACCTGAGGCCCTAAGAAGCCGAGCCGCAGGCGACGGCTGATTGGCTGGCGGAAGCTATGCATATGAGCCCCGCCAGGTGGGGCTCATCGTATCAGATTTTTCAGAGGGTGTGAGACCATGGATGCCAAAATACTGGTGGTAGATGACGAGCCGGAAATTGCCGATTTGGTTGAGGTCTATCTCAAGAACGAGGGCTGTACCGTCTATAAATGCGCGACCGGAGGGGATGCGCTGCGCTGTGTGAGGACAGAGCAGCCGGATCTGGCGATTTTGGATGTGATGCTGCCTGATATGGATGGGTTTTCTCTGTGTGCAGAGATACGAAGCGCGCATCATTTCCCCGTTCTGTTGCTCACAGCGAAGGTGGGCGACATGGACAAGATCACGGGCCTGACCATCGGGGCGGACGACTATATCACAAAGCCGTTTAATCCGCTGGAGCTGGTTGCACGCGTGAAGGCGCAGCTGCGCCGGTCGACGCGCTATAACGATGCGGAGCGGGGAAAAGCAAACCGGGATGTCATCGATATCGGCGGGCTCACCGTCAACCGTGCGACCCATGCGTGCTGGCTATTTGAAAAGCCAATTGCGCTCACCCCGATCGAATTTGATATTCTATGGATGCTGTGCGAGAATCGCGGGCAGGTGATTTCCGCCGAGCGCCTGTTTGAGACCGTGTGGGGGGAGAAGTATTTAGACCGCAACAATACCGTTATGGTGCACATCCGCCGTCTGCGTGAAAAGATGGGGGAGCCATCACGCAATCCGCGCTTTATTAAGACGGTCTGGGGTGTGGGGTATAAAATTGAATAACGGGTAATCGGTTGACTTTTCCCTGCGTTCCTTATATAATTTGGTCAATGTGGCTCATGGTTTGGAAGCCGGGAGGAGATAGATGGGTATGATCCGTATTGTAACTGACAGCACGTGTGATTTGGCACCCGAACGTGTTGCCGCGCTTGGCATTGATGTGTTGCCGTTGCACGTTTATTTTGGCGATGAGATGTTTCTGGATGGGATGACCATTACAAATGACGAATTTTATGACCGGCTAAGCAAGGTGGAAACCCTACCCACCACGTCGCAGGTCACGCCAGATAAATTCGAACACCTGTTCCGAAAATATGTGAAACAGGGCGATCAGGTGCTCGGCCTGTTTATTTCCAGTGAAATGTCCGGAACCTGGCAGTCGGCCTGCATTGCCCGCAGTCTGGTGGATGAGGAAAATATTTTTGTGCCGGATACCCGGACGGTCACGTTTGCGCTCGGCCTGCTGATTGAAACGGCGTGTATTTTTCGGGATGAGGGCTACGATTTTCCCACCCTCTGTGCGAAGGTGACGGAGCTGATCCCGAAGACGCTGCTCCTCGCGGTCTTGGATACCCTAAAATATCTCAAGATGGGCGGCAGAATCTCCGCCGCGACGGCGCTGGTGGGCGGTGTGCTGGGTATCGCCCCAATTATTTCGGTGGATAACGGCCTTGTCAACTCTGTCGGCAAGGCGCGTGGGCGCAAGGCGGCCTTTCAATGGATGGAAAAGCGGATGGAGACGGATAAGCCGGATCTCACGCTTCCGGTTTCCTTTGGACATACCAATTGCCTCACCGGCCGGGCGGAATGTATGGAATATTTTAAAGATACCGTTGCCGGGGCGCGGATTTTCCCAAGCGACATCGGCGCAGTGGTGGGTACCCATATCGGGCCGGGCGCGGCGGGTCTGGCATATTTTCGACAGTAAATACATAGTACATCGTATAGAATGAAGTGAAGGAGCAATCCGCCCGCAGGCGACATTTTTGCAATCATATCACGGTTTGATTGCAAAAATGCTGAGGCTGTAGACTTTGTCTACAGCCTCAATCCGCCCGTAGAATCGCGGGCGGATTGTAAAAATTTCGGATGATTTAAAAAAGAATGTGATTTTTCTTCATGTTTTGGACATATTTCTACCGTAAGATAGAGCTGAAATTAATTGAACCAATGGCCAGTTCAAAGAAAATAAGGAGCGATTGGAAATGTATTATAACGATTATAACAGACCGCCGGAGGATCAGCAGGCCTTTGTGACCAATGACTATCACGTGCACGGCGGCGAGCCTCCGCAGCCGCCGAAGAAAAAGCATACGGGCGCAAAGATTGCGGCGGCCTGTCTTGTCTGCGCCCTCATTGGCGGCGCGGTTGGCGGCGGCGGCGCGATGTATTTCTCCTCCGGGCAAAATACCACCACCGACGCGGGACTGACTGAGGGCACCCGTTCCACGGCGGCGATGACAGTCAGCAATGTTGCAACCGGCACCCTCGATTTTTCGCAGGTGTATGCGAATAATCTGGCCTCGGTCGTCGGCGTGAATGGAGATGCCACAACAAACTACTTCGGGCAGCAGGTGCGCAACGCCGTCTCCGGCTCCGGCTTTGTGATCCGGTCAGACGGCTATATTCTGACGAACTACCATGTGATTGATGGTGTGGACAATATTACCGTGTCCTTTTCAGACGGAACGACCTATGACGCGACCCTCGTCGGCGGGGAACAGGAGAACGATATCGCTGTGTTAAAGATCGACGCGACCGGGCTGCAGGTCGTCACGCTGGGTGACTCGAGCGCCCTTCAGGTGGGTGAACCGGTCGTTGCCATCGGCAATCCCCTTGGCGAACTTACCTTCACCTGCACCGTGGGATATGTATCTGCGAAAGACCGGAGCGTTACCATGTCCGACGGCACCGTGATGAATATGCTCCAGACCGACGCCGCGATCAACTCGGGCAATTCCGGTGGCCCGCTCTTTGACAGCTACGGACAGGTAGTAGGCATTGTGAGCGCGAAGTATTCCAGCAGTTCAACCACCTCCTCCGCCTCCATTGAAGGTATTGGGTTTGCCATCCCCATCTCGGATGTGAAGGATATGGTCAGCGATATTATTACCTATGGCTATGTTACCGGAAAGCCGAATGTGGGTATTATGATGAACGATGTCTCCTCCTCCGCGATTCAATATGGCATTCCGGAGGGCGCGGAAGTGAAGGCGATTCTCAGCGGCTCCTGCGCTGAAAAGGCGGGGCTGCAGGTTGGAGATATCATTACCGCGGTCAGCGGGACAACGGTTTCCGACGTCACGGCGCTGAAAAGTGAGATCAACGAGCACAAGGCAGGAGAGTCGGTGACCTTCTCGATCTATCGTAGCGGACAGACAATGGAGATCACCCTCACCCTTGATGAGAGCAGTCAGGAGCGGCAGGCGGCAATGGATAAGCTTTATGAGGAATATCAGGCGCAGCTACAGCAGGAGCAACAGCAGCAGCAACAACAGAGCGGCAGCTATAGCTTCCCGTATTTCGGCTGGTAACAACGCTAGTTTTTGTCGGCAACTATAATTTAAAATACTCCCCTTAAAGCAGGCATGCGTTAAGGGGAGTATTTTTATGCCAACCCGAAGGGGCGCGGATCAAAGGGGGCCGACAAACGCTGCTTGGAAGCAGGAAGACTGCATTCAAATATAATTTGTAAAAAATACCAATATTGCAAATTTTGGGTCTAAAATCCGATTTTATAAGATAGTACACTACATCTAGGCCAAACGCTTGGCTAATACAACAATAGAGGGAGTTAATTTATTATGGACAAGGTCAGCCGTAGAGAAGTAGAAGAGGTTGCCTCAGCAGAAGCACTTATCTCAAGAGCGTATGTCAAAACGGAGAGCGGAGCAGAACACATATTAGAATACTACATATTTGCCCAAGCGCCGCAGTCAGACGGTGAAGCCTATGGCATTACGGTGAAGCAACATACCTGTGGCGAAGTGCTCACGCAGTCAAAGGCCTTGACGGAAAGCAAAGACAAGGTGCTACAATTAGCCGAATGCCTATCCAGAAACTTTGTATTCCCCGACTCCCTACCTGAGGTATTGGAGGATCTGGGTTACACCAACTAGCTCCTTCTTGTTGAATAATACCCGCAACACCCGCAACGCCAAGCACGTTGCGGGCTCTTTTTTGTTATATCTGAACCAACTTTTCAGATATTGCAATGCGTACCGCCTCTTTGCTGTTCCTGGCCCCCAATTTGTCATAAATGTTTTGTATCTGCAATTTCACATAATTCTGGGAGATATCCCTGTAGGATGCAATTTCCGCACGTGACAGACCTTGACATAAATCGGTTAAGCATGCAAGCTCCTTTTGGGTCAACCTTTTGTGCGGGTCATTTTTCGATGAATTCCGTTTTGCATACTCGGCGGAAAGATATGAAATTTTTTTGGCATATGCAGAAGATTTTCTTTGTATATTATTCAGCCAATCGTCCGGTATGATGTCCTGCGCCTGTTTTCTGGTCGCCTTAATCAGAGCCAACATATTGTTCCCAAGCTCAATGAAAGGCATAATGAATGAATTGGTCGCTGAAAGCATATATGCGTTTTGCAGTGTTCCAATTGCCGCGTGGCTGTCTTTTAAATGATATAGAGCGACAGCTTTCAGGGCCGCTGCTTCAATTTTCCCCAATAAGCCTAATTCATAAATTTCATCATGTTCCACCCCTTCCAGTAATGCTAATAGCTCATTATATTTTTTTTCTGCCAAAAGGCATTTTGCGATCAGTATTTCCATCGGAGCGAATTCTAACATATTCATGGGTATGGCGTTATTCCAGAAGCTCACCTGGTCCATCTGCCCAATTGCGGCATAAAACCAACAAGAGGCGAGCACATACATGGAATAATTGTCGTACTGCTCATATTTTTCTGTTTGCTGCTTTAATCTTTCAATTATGTCAATGACTCCATTATAATTTCCTGCTGATATATTCATTCTCATCAGATAAAAGAGCGACGTATCTTCTATATAATACTGTTTGGCTGTATGTGCTTTCGTAAGTGCCTGATAAATATTTGTTTCAGCATTTTTCAATTCGCGTCGAAAGAATGATACTTCTCCTTTGCAAAGACAATCGTATCCGGCACCCCCTCCATGTGTCATGTACATTATATGGGGGACGGATTTCTCCATATCTGCAATAAACTGTTCAAAAGCGCCGGGTTCTGTGGATTTTAATGTGCAGGCATAGCAGTTGAGCCCGACATTGGACGAGCCAAGGACGTTACCTGTATCATATGCTTTTTGAAAAAATGCCACAAAATTATTTTGGTTTCCTTTGTACAGATTGAGAAATCCCCAGGTTATATAGAGAGTACAAAACAAATAGTCTCTATTTGGCGACAGGGGGAGGCTTTGTAATAGACTCTCCAGCACTTGAAATGTGGACTGCAACTGATCATATGAATTGGAATAAAAGGAGAACCGGAACTGCGTAATCAGAGCGATATATCTGCATTCGCCCATGCTATCCAGATACTTATTAATTATTTTTATAAAATAGTCCGACAGCTCAGTAGAAACGATTAAAGGATAGGATGCAATGACCATAATCATTTGTAAGTATTCTTTTCCTTTTGCGTAATACTCAATCGCATCCAAGTTGAAACCGTTTTTCAAATACCAGTTTGCCGCTTTGGCATAACACACTGTCTTGTCTTGCTCGGAAAGCAGTTCGTGCTTTCCATACAAAAACTCCAGAAATAGATGATGAAAATAGTATGTGTTCATCATGGAATCATATCGGATAAAGGATGTTATGGAGGAGATTGTCTGGACGAGTTGGCGATTGTCTCCTGATAGCGCATATAAGAGTTCCTGCGGCATGTTCTCAAATAGCGACAACTGAATGAGAAAATGTTGTACATCGTTTGAAAGGACAGAAAAGATTTCGCATTCCATCAACTTGAACACGGATGATCTCATAGCAGTGACAGCGTATTCTTCCTGTAATACCCCTTGCTTTAATGAGAGCCCAATCAAATAAATCGCAAAAATCCACCCATGTGTCTGCTGATAGATTTTTGGCAAAATATGTATCGATAGTGCGACGTGATTGATATTGTAGTAATCCAGTATCTCACGCTCACTAAACCGTAGATCCCTTTCTGTAATTGTGGTGAGCAGCCCCTTCGATAAAAGCGAAGCTATACTAATATTCGGCTCTTGTCTGGATATCAGTATAATTGATAAATTTGGTATACATGCGTTAATTAGCCGCTCAATAAAGCGCAAAATCTTATCTTCAGTAATCAAATGAAAGTTATCGTATACGAGAACACATTTTTTCTTCGTTGCTTCAGCCAGATGCGAAATGCAGAGATTCATTTTTTCCAATGAATCGGGGAAACCCAGCAGCTCCAAACTGTCAACAAAGGATTTATATTGTGTGGGGAAGATTTTTTTAAAATTTTCCCAGTATTTCACTATAGTATTGTCCATAACGGTAATTGTATGCCATAAATGATTGATGTCATGATCATGCAAAAAAGAAATGACTGCTTGTGTTTTTCCATAGCCTGCCCCGGCTATGATTGTTGTAATGGGTTTTTCCATAGCCTGCTCAAGGAGGAAGTCAAGTTGTGGCCGTTTGAGAAAAACGATGTCGCGTTGAACACTAGCTGTCGACCGATTATTAGGCATATTAATGGTCATTCCTTTCGTTGCGCGAACGGCACAAAACGACCATGAAAAGGAATGGCCATTTTGTGCATCTGCCGCGGTTCCCTGCAGGGGAGCAGCAGGCGCATTATCATTTGAACAGCATAATGAGTATAGCTTCAATGTGTGTTATTGTCAATGAAAAAACAAAAGATGTAAAAAACAAAAGTATAAAGAATTAGATGATTTTCAAGCATTGAAATGCTCTCCTTAACGTAGACAGCGGAAAAGCACCGCATACAGAAAGGAGAGCATTTTAATATCCGTTTTATTGTACATGTTATTTGCTATCCTAAAGATAAGAACACAAAGAAAAAGGAGTGCTTACCATGTACTATGAAATCAAATGGGTATTGGATCATGTGGAGGTTTACGACAGAGAGGGGCGGTTTTGCTTTTCCGCCGATTCAGCAGGGGAGGCGGAGCGGGAGCTGGAGGCGCTTATCGCATAAGGGCGCTACCCCTGCACATGCTCCAGTGCGAAAAGGGCAGCACCCAGGGCTCCGCACAGGTCGGGCACATCCGAGATCCAGAGCGGAGCGCCGAGCCGCGTCTCGATCTCCTTGACAACGCCGCGGTTGCGCGCAACCCCGCCGGTCATCATATAGTCGGGCACGCCGCCCACCCGGCTGACGAGGGCGGAGGTCTTTACCGCGACCGACTTGTGCAGGCCGTGCACGATATCGGCGGCGCTGTGGTTATCCGCAATGAGGGAAACCACCTCCGATTCCGCAAATACGGTGCAGATGCTGGAGATGGTGAGCTCCTCCTTCCACTGCAGGCCGAGCTCGCCCAGCGCGTCAAGCTCAACCTCCATGGTGCGCGCCATCAGCTCCAGAAAGCGGCCGGTACCGGCGGCACACTTGTCATTCATGACAAAATTCGTAACCGTCCCGTCCGCGCCCAGGCAAATTACCTTGCTGTCCTGCCCGCCGATATCCACGATTGTGCGCGCGGCGGGGTTCAAGTAATGTGCGCCGCGCGCATGGCAGGTGATTTCGGTGACCGCGCCGGTGGCAAAGGGGATATTGTTGCGCCCGTAGCCCGTTGCGACAATGGCGGCCATATCCTCTTTAGAAAACCCCGCAAGGGCGGCAAATGCCTTTTCCGCGCCGACGCCCGCCTTCGGCCCCGTGCGCACGATGGCGCTTGCCACAAGGTTCCCGTCCAGATCCAGTACAGCGACGTTGGTGGTGGTGGAGCCGCTGTCGATACCAGCCACATAGCTGCCACTCTTTTTTGTACTCCGCGCGGCAGCGGCGGTTGGGAAAATCCGCTCGACAAACGCGTCGAGCCGTGTGGCAAGCTGGCCCGCGGCGGCGCGGGAAAAGTCCGATTCCAGCTTTAGCAGCGGAATGGCGCAGGTTTTGCGCAGCGTTTCATATTCAAAGGCGTAATAATCGCAGAATTTTACGGTGTGATAGATGATCCCCTTGATATTGGGGTGGTTGAGCAGCTCCTCGCGGCGGCCGATTCCGTCCATCCGCATACAGGGCAGCTGCCCCAAAAGCGCGCCCGCGTACCAGTCCATCAACGCGTCAAAGGCGTCGGGAAACTGCTCCGGCGGGGCAATGTGGCGGTTCCCGCCGCAGGTAAAATCCACAACGGGAATGGGCGAATGAGCGCGAAAGGCCTCCAGCATCGCGCTGCCGGCACGCGCGCCCAGAACGGCCAGAAACGGCTCCTGCGGTAGTGGCGGGGCCGGGACAAAGGCGGCCTTGAATTGGGCGATATCAAACGTTTTGCCAGAATAGGCCGTAAATTCCTCCGCCAGACGGTGCAGCTCACGAGAGAGCTGCATGCGGGCGCAGGAGTCGTCGTGATGTGGAAGGTCAAGCAGGAAGGTAAACCGCTCCGGGTGCGCACACCGCGCTACATCATAGGTACGCCGCAAACTGTCACAGCAGTTGACCAGCACAAGGCCCTCCAGCGCTGCGCTCCGGCTGTCCTCCAGCACTGCCTTGGCGTGGCAGCAGAAGTGGTTGTGGGTCAGGGTTTCCGCATATTCGAAATCCGCCGCCTCGCTGTTGAGCAGCGTACAGGAGTAGCCGAAGGCGGCGAAAAGCTCCAAAGGTGTATATTTGCAGGTGTAGCCGATCATATGCGCCCCTCCAATTGTTCCATAAAGGCCTGTAAGCGCGTCACCATCTGTCCGTCCCCGACGTTGCCGGAATCACAGCCGTCGCCATCGAGCAGAAGGGTGGGGTACCCCGCCGCCTCAAATGTGCGCTTCATATAGCCTGCGGCGCCGCTGGTCTGCTTGCAGCCCCAGTGACAGAAGCAGACGATGCCGTCAATGTTCATTTTTTTCGCCATATCCAGCGTGCGCTCCGTCCGGCGGTCTGCCCCGCCGTTATAGGAACCCTCCACAAGCATCCTCGCCATAGATTCGTATGGATGGTCCGGGTCAGGGAGGATCATGTTTTCGTAGGTCATGTCGCTCGCGACAATCTCACAGCGGTCGCTGAAATTGAGGATCTGCTTCATGGAGCCCTGCCAATAGGGCAGGGTATGTACCCAGAGTAAGCGCTTGCCGCACAGCCCTTCCGGCAGTGCAGCAACCTGATGCAGGAGCAAGTTTGTGTACTTGACCATCTCCGGCTTTCCGCGCATGATATGCAGGGCGATCATGGCAAACATTTCGCTTGTCATCTCATCCGGCATGGAACGCGTGGCGCGCAGGCCGAGATAGCGCCAGTAATTCTGCACGGTTTCCCGGCTATAGGAAAGTGCCTGGCGCAGGCGCTGTTCAGAAAGGGGTTTTCCGGTATGCTGCGAGAGAAACCTGCCCATTTCCCGCAGCTGGTCTGCGACATAGGCGACGGCGTCTTCATTTGGCTGATAGGGAACATCGACGGTAAAGTGCGGGACATGGTACAGCTCTGACAAGCGCCGAAAGGTGAGCTGATTTGCGTCGCACGCAAGGGACGTGTTCAAAATAGCGCAGGGCGGAGGGAGAACCCCCGATTCCGCGATGCCTAGCAGCATTTTATGATAAGAACAGTAGCTCTCCGGCACGCCGTGTTCCTCCGCGGTCTGGATAAACACGGTGTCGGTGGATGTAGAGGTCACATAGCAGGCCAGTCCTTCCGGGAACATGGGGGTAATATCCATCGCGTGCAGCAGCTCGCAGGGCAGAAATACATTGACGCAGGCGCAGGACGCGCCATGTGCCAGCGCATGGCCCATCATGGGGGACACCACGCTTTGAATATAGCTTTGCGCCTTGCCCAGCCGTTTTGGCGGTGCATATCGCATCTGCGCGCCTACAAGATGATACGCGGTCGCGAGCAGCCAACGCGCGCGGCGCGGATGACCGCCGACCTGACCACCGACAATTGCACCAAACTGATCCACAACAGAACCCATAAGCATCCCCCGCAAGCGTATATTTTCCGCCGGTGGCCGCCGATGCGGATAAAACAGGCCGGTTTCTACTATACTATAAATAAAAAAGGACACCCAGTCCGGGTGTCCTTTTTGGAGCAGGTGACGAGGCTCGAACTCGCTACCTCCACCTTGGCAAGGTGGCGCTCTACCAGATGAGCTACACCTGCGACGACAGAAGATATTATACCCTGCATTTTCCCACTTGTCAAGACAGATTATTTAGAGTTGCAAAAGACGCGGTATTCTGTTAAAATGCTAAAAGCTACTTGCATAAGCGCCAAAGAGCATAAACCGAAGGGATGGCCAAGCTACATGGGAAAAGATGACAATAATATAGTGACAGTCCGGCGGGAAGACCAGATTTTTAACAGAATCATCCTGTGGATCATTGGTGCGGTGGTTGTGGAGTTATATCTGCTTTTTTTAAACCGCTACTATGTGCGGGCCATCATTGCGCAGTGGGATTTTCGTATGGCGCTGGGGAGCGCGTTGCCGATCCTTGCGATTATATTTGTGGCCTGTTTTGTGGTCTTTCTTGTGCTGGGGATACACGCCCATAGCGCCGGTAAGAAAAAGCCGATATTTGCCTTTTGGTGCATCTTGACAGCGGCCCTCGCAGTCGCGAGTATGGTAACCTATTTCGTCGGCGCAAGCGGTGTGCGCTTTTTGTATATCGCCGTTCCGATGGTTGGGGTACTTGCGCTGCTGTATTATCTCTACCAGAAGGAATTCTTCTGCATCGCGGTGATGAGCGTTCTGGGCCTGTGTGGAATTTATCTCTTTCAGCACAGAGGCACGCATCTGGTGCTGCCGTATGTCTACCTCATCGTGCTTGCGGTGATTCTGATTGTGGGGGCGCTACTTGCACGCATGATATCGGCGGGCGGTGGAACCATGAAATTTGCCGGAAAACGCGTGCGGATATTCCCGAAAAACACGGTCTATGCCACGCTCTATGTGACGGGCATGGTTGCGATCGCGGTTGTGATTGGGAGTATCTTTCTTAGCAGCGGCGCGATTTTGTATGGGATTGCCGTTGCGTGGCTGCTGGTCATGGCGGTCTATTATACCGTAAAGATGATGTAATGATCCCCGCGGGATGATGGCAGTGATGCATCGGTCCCGCGGGGATAGTTTTGATTAGTCCTTCTTACTAGGGGGATCAGGAGTGGGTATGCCGCTCAGCGCGGTTCATGGAGGAGAGAATGCCGCGCAAGGGCGCAAGGTTGCTGTTGTGCGATAGGCCGACGCCGAACCAATCCTTCCCCTCCTTGTCCTGCAGATGGATATACGCAACGGCGAGGGAGTCGGAGCCGTCCTTGATGGCGTGCTCTTTATAGTCGATAAAGGTAAAGCGGTTCATTTTCTGGTCGTGGATGGCGTTAAAGAAGGCATCGATGGGGCCGTTCCCCTCACCGGAAACTTCAAAGATAGTGTCCCTGTGGCGCAGTTTTCCGGAGAAGGCGACGTGGTTTTTGCCCCCCGTGCCGGATTGCTCAGAAAAGCGGTATTCCAGCAGCTCATAGGGGGTATCCGCCTTGACATACTCCTCCTGAAATAGTGCGTAGATGCGCTCCGGCTTGAGCTCCTTGCCGAGCCGGTCGCTCTCCTCCTGGACGATGCGGCCAAACTCGGGGTGCATCGCTTTCGGCAGGTCGAAGCCGAAGTTGTGCTGCATGATAAACGCTGCGCCTCCCTTGCCCGACTGGCTGTTGATGCGGATAATCGGCTCGTACTGCCGGCCCAGATCCGCAGGGTCTATGGGGAGATAGGGTACTTCCCAATACTCGCTTCCACTCTCCTCCATATACCGGGTGCCTTTGTTGATGGCATCTTGATGGGAGCCGGAAAACGCGGTAAAGACAAGCTCGCCGACATAGGGCTGCCGCTCACCGAGCTTCATTTTCGTCACCCGCTCATATACATCGCGGATTTTGTTGATATCGGAAAAATCCAGCTTGGGGTCGACGCCCTGCGTGTAGAGATTGAGCGCCAGCGTAACCATATCGACGTTGCCGGTGCGCTCGCCGTTGCCAAATAAGGTGGCCTCCACCCGCTCCGCACCTGCCAGCAATCCGAGCTCGGCGGTGGCGACCCCTTCTCCACGGTCGTTGTGTGGGTGGAGGGAGATGATGGCACTGTCGCGGCCAGGGAGTTTGCCGATAAAGTATTCGATTTCATCGGCAAAATAATTCGGCATACAGTTTTCCACCGTGGTGGGCAGGTTTAAAATCACCTTGCGCTCCGGCGTGGCGTGCAGCGCGTCGAGCACCGCTTGACAGATCAGCACAGCGTTATCCATCTCGGTACCCATGAAGGACTCGGGGGAGTACTCAAACCGGAGATCCATACCGGCGGCGAGGACGGGGCGGGAAAGTGCGTAGATTAAGTCCGCTGCGTCCACCGCGATCTTGATAATCCCGTCCATATCGGTCTTGAACACGACCTTGCGCTGGAGGGTGGAGGTGGAATTATACAGGTGGAAGATGACGTGCTTTGCCCCTTCAATTGCCTGAAAGGTGCGCTCAATGAGATGCGGGCGCGCCTGCACCAGCACCTGAATGGTCACGTCGTCCGGGATATGTCCGCCGTCAATCAGGGTGCGCAGGAAGACATACTCGGTATCGGACGCGGAGGGAAAGCCCACCTCGATTTCCTTGACGCCGATATCCAGCAGTGTGTGGAACAGCGCGAGCTTTTCCTCCACATTCATCGGGTCGATCAGCGCCTGGTTGCCGTCGCGCAGGTCAACGCTGCACCAGATGGGCGGCGCGGTGAGCTTTTTATCCGGCCAAGTGCGGTTTTGCATGGGGATGGGGACAAAGGGGATGTACTTTTCGTGTGCAGGTTTCATAATCGGTTCCTCCTCATGTATCGGCCGGGGGAAACAAAAAGCCCCTGACCGTAAATCGGTCAGGGGCGTAATATTATACGCGGTACCACCCTGATTCCGCCGCCGGTTTCCCATGCAGCGCTCATTGGCCTCTAACAAGGCCTGAACCAGTAACGCGGTCTTACGGTCTGCCCTAAAAAAGAATTTACTTTCGTTCAGGCAGACAGCTCAGGGGCCAGTATCCATGCGGCCGCGCCGTACCGGTTCACACCAGCCACCGGTTCTCTGAACGGTCTGACCGCATCTTCTTCCCGTCATCGCTTTTCTGCTGCTATTCTATAACAGATGTGATCGCTTTGTCAAGGGAAGGCGGCGTTCTTTACGGAAAATTCAAAAAGACAAGCACATAATCCGCGGCGTTTACGCATAAAAATGGTCATAACGTTCGGATAAGGATGGTGTACGTATGAAAAAAAGTAATTTCCGGTGGGGTAGATTTTTGCGGCAGGGCTGCGCGGTTTTTATGGCAGTTATCGCCGTGTGGCTGGTGCTTGCGGGGGCGCGTGCGGCGGGTACCGCGGGGACGGCGCTCTCTGATAGCGCCGGATTTGTCACTTCCGCCCTGCACGTGCAGCTCGGGGCGTACGGGCAGCCGGACGGGGATGTGTTTGGCAGGCTCTTATCCGGACAGTCCGCCCTGCTACGGGAAAACGTCACCGCGGCGCAGGCCCAGACGCAGGAAGACGGCATGCAGCCCGCAGGCCAGTCTGAGCCGATGGAGCATGACGATATCAGCGTTCCACCGGAGGGCAATTCTGAGTCGGCCAATGTCACGGCGCGCACCCTTCTGCCCAATGCCGCAGAGGCATATGCCAATTATGACGGCGTGTATGTATATAACCGTACCGGCCTCTCCTTCGATTTGGCCACGATTGCATCCGCGCCCATCCAGATTACATTGGAGGAGAGCGAGGAGCCCCAGATCCTGATTATGCATACCCACGGCACCGAGGCGTACACAATGGACGGGGACGACATCTATACCCCGAGCGACGAAAATACCCGCACGGTCGATGAAAACTATAATGTGGTGCGCATCGGGGATGAGATGCAGACGGTATTTGAGGAGATGGGTTTTGCAGTTATCCACGACAAGACGCTATACGACTACCCCGCGTACAGCGGCTCCTACGGACGCTCAGAAAAGGGCATAGAGGAATATTTGGCCGAATATCCCTCCATCCGCATTGTGCTTGACGTGCACCGGGACGCCCTGGTCGGGGCGGACGGCACGGTGTATAAGGCGGTGACGGAGATTGACGGCGAGCAGACGGCGCAGGTCATGATGGTCATGGGGAGCAACGAGACGACAGAGCATGCAAAATGGCAGGAGAATCTGTCCCTCGCGGTGAGGATACAGGAGGAGATGAACACCCTCTACCCCACACTCGCGCGGCCCGTCACCCTGCGCTCTTCTACATACAACCAGCAGCTTACCAACGGCTCCCTTCTCGTGGAGGTGGGGAGTCACGGGAACACCTTGCAGGAGGCCATTCGCGGGGCGCGGCTCTACGCCGAGGCGGCGGGCAAGGTGCTGCAGGAATTGGAGGCGTAAGATCAGTAAAAGCGCATGACGCCGACCACTTTGCCGAGCAGCTGTGCGTGGGTACCGTCAATCGGCTTATAATCGTCGTTTTCCGGCATAAGCCACGTGGTGCCGTTGATGCGGTGCAGTGTCTTCACCGTCGCCTCGTCTTCCAGAAGGGCGACGACAATTTCACCGTTGTTAGCGGTCTCCTGCTGATGCACAATGACAAGGTCACCCGGCAGGATGGCCGCCTGCAGCATGGACTCACCCCGCACCCGCAGGGCAAAATGCTCTCCACTTAGCCCATTGGTGTCAAAAGGCAGGTAGGTCTCGATACTTTCCTCCGCAAGGATGGGGGAACCTGCGGCGACATTGCCCAGGACCGGGATGAGATTGCGCCGATCCGCCGCCGCCTGCCCCTGTGTACCGCTGCTGATGGTAATGGTGCGTGTTTTACCATCTATTTTTTTGATGATCCCCATTTCCACAAGGGCTTTGAGATGGAAGTGCACCGTGGAAGGAGATTTCAGCCCGACCTGTGCGCCGATCTCACGCACGGACGGCGGGAAGCCATGCGCAGCGGAGAAATCGATGATATAGTCGTAAATCAACTGCTGGCGATTAGAAAGCGTTGCCATAGAATCAGCTCCTTTGCATCGTAATTGCGTCCTATCCGGTATCATTATTGGAATTGTAACATAGAAAAACAGAAAATGCAAACACTCGTTCTGAAACTTGCAAAAAAACGCGCCACCCCGCTGCTTCGTGCGGGGTGGCGCGTACTCACATTACTTTTCGTCGTTGAGGTAGTAGGGCTTCATGAGGCTGGGCTGCTCTGTGGAGTCCTTTTGATTGCTGCGGCGCAGTTCCGGCTTGTTGCGGCGCTGGTCGCCGCGGCCTCGTTTCGCAGTACCGCCGGATGTTGGGCGCTGCTGCTTGCGTGCACCCGGATGCCCGACCTGCTTGGCCTGCGGTGCGGCGGTCCGGCCTGCATCCCGTTTTGCGGGTGCGCGGGAGGAGAGCAGGCGTGCTGTGGCATCCATGACACGCTCCCCGGCGAGGGGGTTGGGCCGCTGGCGGGGAGCCGACTTCTCTTGCCCTGCGCGGCCTGCCGCCGGCGCAGTGGAAGGGGCCGACATGGTCGCTGCCGGACGCTGTGCCCGGTGGCTGGAATGGGAGGGCGCATTGCGCGTTCTCTTATGCTCGCGGGAGGCGGCCTTTGCCTCCACATCCTCGGCGCAGACGACACGGCCATGGCTGTCGCGCGTCAATTCAAAGACCTGCATAGGCCATGGGTGGTCGGAGACAAGCCGTATTTTCTTGTTGATCAGCCGCTCAATGCCGCGCAGATTCTCTTTTTCGCTGTAATCGCAAAAGGAGATGGCAACTCCGGTGTGTCCCGCGCGGCCAGTGCGCCCGATGCGGTGTACGTACGTCTCAGGTACGTCTGGCATGTTATAGTTAAACACATGGGACAGCGCCTCAATATCCAGCCCGCGCGCCGCGATATCGGTGGCAACGAGTGCCGCAACCCGGCCCGCCTTGAAGTCGGCGAGCGCCTGCTGGCGCGCCGTCTGGCTCTTGTTGCCGTGGATGGCGGCGGCGGGGATGCCCGCGCGCTGCAGCTCTCCCGCCACCTTGTTCGCGCCGTGTTTGGTGCGGGTAAAGATAAGGGCATTTTGAATTTCATCCTTCCGGAACAAATCTGCGAGAAGCTTCGTCTTATTGCCTTTATCCACAAAGTAGACCGATTGGTCGATCACCTCTACCGGAGAGGAGATTGGGTCAACCGCAACGCGCACCGGGTCATGCAGGAGGGAGCCGACAAGCTCCGTGATCTCCTGCGGCATGGTGGCGGAGAAGAAGAGTGTCTGCTTTTCGGCGGGCAGCCACCCGAGGATTTTCCGCACGTCATGGATAAAGCCCATGTCGAGCATGCGGTCGGCCTCGTCGAGTACAAAGGTCTCCAGCTTGGAGAAATTGAGGAAACCCTGATTATACAGGTCGCAGAGCCGCCCCGGCGTGGCGACCAGAACGTCGACCCCGCGCTGCAGGCGATCTACCTGTGGGGCTTGCCCAACGCCGCCGAAAATCACGGTGGAGCGCAGGGGGAGGTGCTTCGCGTAAGCGGCGATGTTCTCCTGAATTTGGAGGGCCAGTTCACGCGTCGGCGTTAAGATAAGCGCCCGGATGGGCCGCACGCCCTTCGGGGCGGGATGCGCCTGTAGGCGCTGCAAAATGGGGGTGGCGAATGCGCAGGTTTTTCCGGTGCCCGTCTGGGCGCAACCCAGAACGTCCCGGCCCTCCAGCGCAGGGGGGATGGCGGCTTCCTGAATGGGGGATGGCGTTTCGTAGCCATAGTCGGTCAGGGCCTTCAGGATAGGCGGAATCAGGCCGAGTTCTTTAAATGTCATGCAATTTCGATCCTTTATTATTGATTTGTAATGTTAGCCGCGCAAGCGCAGGAGTTCCGCGACGGTCTGCGCGGGCGTAAGGCCGTCGACGGGGATGGTGTGGTCGGCATATTGGGCATAGAGCGGCGTACGCGATGCGTAGACATCACGAAGCGTCTGGCCCGGAAGCATGGCAATGCCGCGCGTAGTGAGATTATCAATACGCGCCTGCACAGTCTGTAGCGAGAGGGACAGATATACCATCACCCCCAGAGACTGCAGATGTGCCATTCCGTTTGCGCGGCAGACTGCGCTACCGCCAGGGGAGATCACGCAGCGGTCGCAGGCGATCCTCTCTATCACCCTTGACTCTAGATCAAGAAAGGCCTCCACGCCGAGGCGGTCGAGCAGCTGCTGCAGCAGTTCGCCCTCCTGCTGCTGTATCATCAGGTCAATGTCGACAAACCCGAAGCCGAGCGCTTTGGCAAGCAGTATCCCGGCCGTACTCTTGCCCGCGCCGGGCATGCCGATGAGGATGATATTATCCAAGCAAAAACCGTCCTTATAGCGACGAAGGGCCGCTCGGAAGCTGCAGATAATAGAAAAATCCGCCGCCGCTTTTATACGGATCCTCTGTGGTATCGCGGTGGAATACATCGCCGCACAGGTAGAGATAATCGGGGGTATCGTCGGAGAGATAGAAAAGGAACTGACCCTCAAAGGGCAGAGAGTCAAAAAGATCCCAGCTGTCGATGGCGTTGAAGCCGAGCGCACGAAATGGATCCAGGTCGTCCTCTTCCCAAACAAATGATTGATCTATATAGGAGGAATCATCGGCATAGGAGAGAAAATACGGGTCATCCAAAAGCCAATCACCGTCAGACGTACCCTGCGCGGTGTAGTGTATGGCGAGGCATCGGTAACCGGACTCGGCCAGCTCCGGATGCGCGGAGAGGTCGACCCATTCACACCCCGATATCGTAAGCGTTGCGGGGCCGAGGGGGACAGACTCATTGACCACAGCGCCGGTATAGGTGGAGTAGTCAATACTGTTATAGTCGAGATAGCCGTCGGCGGAATCGTAATTGTAGCTATCACCATAGGCATCATCATAGACATAGGTGTCCCCACCCGCGTTGTACGAGTCATACGCGTCATATGATCCGTAGCTGGGGTATGCTGTGAAGATGCCGACCAAAGCCCGCACAACAATTCCAAGTACGATGAGACAGATAAAGACCCCGACCCCCCATTTTGCGCCGGAGGATTTTGCCGGAGGGGTTCTAGGCGCGGTGGGTGGTGTAGCATTCTGTCCAGGGGCAGTTGCTGTAGTAGTAGCCGTAGTAGCCGCATACACATTCGACGGGCCAGACCAGTGCGCGGCGCGCTTTGGCTCCTCTTTTTTTCCCGGAAAGCGGGCGCTCATATCGCGCGCAGCACTGTTAACGGTGGTTTCCGGCGGGCGGTTATAGCTGCCGCATTTTGGGCAAAAACCGTCCTTTGCGTCGTAATTATATGTTTTTTTACAGTTTGCGCAAGTGACCTGCCCCATAGCTGTGCCCAACCCTTCACTAAATCATCCAGCTTGCAGACAAAGTCTGCAAGCTGGAGCATTTTTGCAATCAACCCGTACTTATGATTGCAAAAATGTCGCCTACGGACGGACGATTGAACGCGAAAGACACCCCTGATGGGGTATCTCCGCACCAAGTGCCGCCCTATGGGCGGTTGTGCTCCGAAACAGCCTGCGGGCTAGTCTTTCACACTATCTTCCGTTCTGTCTTGCAAACGAATCCCTTTTATCTTCGGTCTGATCATCCATCATGCTATTTTCTATTATAGCAGAATAAACGGAGATAGGCAATGAAAATCATCGGCGCGCGACGCAGAACATAAAACTTGTAAGGTGATTTGAAATTTGCTATAATACAGGCAAACATACAAAAGTGAATCTTTTCAGTAGGACGAAGGCGAAAACGATGAAGTATCAACAATGGCAGAAGGCACACTGCCCCTTTCCTGCCCGCCGCGCATTGGAAGATGCGGGGTTCCCGCCGCTGGTGGCTATGACGCTCGCGGCACGCGGCATTGAGACGGAGCAGGAGGCACAGGTGTTTCTGGCAAGCGGTGCGGAGCTGTTCTGTGACCCGATGGAGATGCAGGATATCGACGTGGCGGCGGCGCGGCTTGAGGCGGCACTTGGGGCGGGAGAAAAAATTGCGGTCTATGGCGATTACGATGTGGACGGCATTACGGCGACCTGTCTTATGACGCACTATCTGCGCCTGCGGGGCGGGACGGTTGTGTCCTATATCCCAGACCGGATGGAAGAGGGCTACGGCGTCAATTGTGGCGCGATTACCGCGCTGCACGCGCAGGGGGTTTCGTTGATTGTCACTGTGGACTGCGGTATCACCGCGGTTGCAGAGGCTGAATTTGCCCGCGCACTCGGCGTGGATATGATCATCACCGACCACCATACCTGCCGGTTTCCGCTGCCGGGTGCCGTCGCTGTCGTGAACCCGCGCAGGCCCGACTGCGGCTACCCATTCAAGCAGCTGGCGGGGGTGGGCGTCGCGCTGAAGCTTGTCCTGGCCATGGGCGGAAAGGAGCAGGAGGAGCGGTGGCTTACCCAGTACGCGGACCTTGCTGCGATGGGCACCATCGCCGACGTGATGGAGATGGTGGGGGAAAACCGCGCCATTGTCGCCCGCGGGCTGTATGCGCTGGAGCGGACGACGCGGCCAGGCCTGCGCGCGCTGATACGGGAGAGCGGCCTTTCCGGAAAGCCGATTACCGCCGTATCGGTCGGGTACAGCCTCTCTCCGCGCATCAACGCCGCCGGGCGGATGGGCTGTGCCGACGTTGCGCTCGAGCTGTTGCTCACGGAAGATCCCGCACGCGGCGAAGCGCTTGCACAACAGCTCTGTGCGCTCAATAAGGAGCGGCAGGCGGTGGAGGCGGAGATCGTCGCCGCGTGCATCGAGCGGGCAGACCGTCTGTGGACGCAGGAGCGGCATGTGCTGGTTCTGGCGGGGGACGCGTGGCATCAGGGGGTCATCGGCATTGTGGCCTCCCGGCTGAGTGAGCGGTATGCGTGCCCTGTTTTTGTTATCTCCGTACAGGACGGGAAAGGCAAGGGTTCTTGCCGCTCCTACGGAGGAATCAATTTGTTCGACGCGTTACAGCAGTGTGAGGATCTGCTGGAATCCTTTGGCGGGCATGCGCTTGCGGCGGGATTTTTTATTGATTGTGCGCGGATTGACGCCTTTCGCGCCGCGATGGAGGCATATGTCGCCGGGTGCATGGACGCGGAAGAATACGGCACGCTTCTGGAGATTGACGGGGAGGTGGAGCACCCCGCCCTGCTCACCCGGGAGGCGGTGGAGACGCTGGAGATGCTGGAGCCCTGCGGTGTCGGCAATCCCAAGCCCGTGTTTACCCTCTCCGGATGCACGGTCGCGAGCATGTCGGATGTGGGGGGCGGACGGCATTTAAAGTTGCGCCTCATCTTTTGCGGGCAGAGCATCGATGCCATTTTCTTTTCCGCCACCGGTGCGCAGGCGGGGATTGCGGTGGGCGACCGTATCGACGTGGCGTTTATCTTGCAGATCAACGAATTTCGCGGTCTGCGCACGGTGCAGCTGCAGCTGTGTGATCTGCGTCCGGCGTGTACGCGCGCCGAGCGGGAAAAGACACTCTACGAGCGGCTTGTAAGCGGGGCCGCCCTGACGCCGCCGGAGGCGGTCGCCATGCTCCCGAGCCGGGACGATTTTGTGGCGATCTGGCGGTATATCAAGCAAAACGGTGACCACGGAGCACTCAGGGGGACGGCACAGCGGCTCGCGCGCGCCTGCGGGGGGCAGGAGACCGCGCTGCGCGCCATGGTGTGCCTGGAGGTGTTCTCCGAGCGGGGGCTGATTGAGCTTACGCAGGACGCCGGACGGTTTCAGATATCCATCAATGAGACGCGCGAAAAGGTGAATCTGGAACAGTCGTATATTTTGCGCAGTTTGCGCCGTTTTGCGCATATGTAGCAGAAACGGCAGGGAGGTGATACCATGGACCCGATTTTGTCACGCTATCAGGCGTTGGAAGATAAAATGAAGACCTATTGCCCTGCGCTCGATACAGGGCGTCTGTTTGCCGCGTTCACCTACGCCGACCAAGCGCATTCCGGGCAGGTGCGCAAGGACGGTACGCCCTATATCACGCACCCGCTCGCCGTAGCGGAGCTTGTGGCGGAGCTGGAGATGGATATCGACTCGGTCATCGCGGCGCTGCTGCACGACTGCATCGAAGACACCGGAGCAACGTATGAGGAGATTGCTAAGCTCTTCCGGCCCGCTGTGGCGGATCTTGTCGACGGGGTAACCAAACTGACACGTGTGCAGTACACCTCCAAAGAAGAGGAGCAGATGGAAAATCTGCGCAAAATGCTCTTGGCAATGGCAAAGGATATCCGGGTGGTGCTGATCAAAATCTGCGACCGCCTGCACAATATGCGTACCATGAATTATCAGAGCCAGCGCAAGCAGAAGGAGAAGGCCCTTGAGACGATGGAGATTTACGCCCCCCTTGCGCACCGCCTTGGTATGCAGCGCATCAAGTGGGAGCTGGAAGATCTATCGTTAAAATACCTTGACCCCGTCGGATATCAGCAGATTGCCGATGAACTGGCGGCCCGCTCCTCGGCGCATGAGGAATTCCGTATCTCCATCCAGCGGCGTATCCGGGCGCGGATGGATGAGGAGGGGATTGCCTGCGAGATTTCCGGGCGGGTCAAACATATTTATTCTATCTACCGCAAAATGTTCTCCCAAAACAAAACCCTCGACGAGATTTTTGACCTGTATGCCTTTCGCGTGATTGTGGAGGACATTCCGGAATGCTATAATGTGCTCGGCTTTATCCATGATATGTTTCGGCCCGTCTTAGGGCGGTTTAAGGACTATATTGGCACACCAAAGCCCAACATGTACCAGTCCCTGCACACCACGGTTATCGGGCGGGAGGGCCTCCCGTTTGAGGTGCAGATCCGCACGAAGGAGATGCACCAGACGGCGGAATACGGCATTGCCGCGCACTGGAAGTATAAACAGGGCATGGCCAACGAAACGCTCGGCACGGAGGCGAATTTCGAGTGGGTACGCAAGCTGCTCGAGAGCCAGCAAGACATCGACGCGGAGGAGTTCGTGCGCACCTTGCGCGTGGATCTGTTTGCAGATGAGGTGTTTGTCTTTTCGCCCAAGGGGGATGTGATCAATCTTCCCGCGGGTGCCACCCCCATTGATTTTGCGTATAACATTCACTCCGCCGTCGGAAACCATATGATTGGCGCAAAAGTAAACGGCCGGATGGTGCCCTACGACACCGCGCTTAATAACGGGGATATTGTGGAGATTATCACCTCCAAATCGGCGCACGGGCCGAGCCGCGATTGGATGAAGCTCTGTAAGAGCAACGAGGCACGCAATAAAATCCGCCAGTGGTTTAAAAAGGAGCGGCGGGAGGAGAATATCGTCACCGGACGTGCTTCTTTTGAGTCCGAACTCAAGCATATCGGGCTCTCCATTGCGGCAGTGAGCGCGGAAAACGTGTTGCATGAGGTGTTGCGAAAGCTCCGCGTGAGCTCGCTGGAGGAACTTTACAATGTAATCGGATACGGCGGCATGACGGCGCAGAAGGCGGCGGTGCGCGCAAGGGACGAACTCACACGCATCACGCGCGCGTCTGTGGGCAAGACAAACAGCGCGCCGGAAGCCGAAACCATGCGCCCGTCCGTTGCGCTCCCCCCGCAGAACAAGGCGCTGCCGGGCAAATCGAGCAGTGGCATTGTGGTGGAGGGGATCAACAACTGTCTGGTCAAATTTGCAAAATGCTGCACCCCCGTACCGGGCGATCCCGTGGTGGGCTTTATCACAAAAGGGTATGGCGTCTCGGTGCATCGGGCCGACTGCCCCAACGCCGCCATGTCCAGGCGCAAGCCGGAGGAGGCGGGGCGGTGGGTGAATGTCTCCTGGGTAGATGGGAGGAATACCCCCTACCAAACGGCGCTTGCGATTTCCGCAAAAGATCGCGACGCGCTGATGCTCGACGTCGCCACGGTGCTCTCGGCCGCCAAGGTGAAGGTGAGCAGTATCGCCGCCCGCTCCCAACCGGATGGCCACGCAAGCGTCGAGATTTTGCTGGAGGTGACCAGCAAGGATCAGCTCAGCAGTTTGGCCAACAAGCTCGGGCAGGTTTCCGGCGTCTATCAGGTACGGCGCGCGGCGGGCTGAAACGTTTAAGGAGTATAGACCATGTCAATGATAGAGATAAACGAGAGAGACAGCGAAATAGAACGCCGACTGGGCGAGAAAATTTCAGACTGCTTTTCCGGCGGAGAGCTGCGCCGGCGCGAGCTGCGGCTGACGGAGGAGGAGGCGCGGCGCGCCGCCCGGCTGTATCCAGTAACGGTGCGTCCGCTGGGGCAGTCGTGGTATGAAATTGTTTTTCAAGGAGCGGAACAACATGCGATCTGACGTTATCCCCCTACTGCTGGGCGCCGATATCAATGTATACAGTATGGCAAGAGCTTTTCACGAGGCGTATGGATTAAAAACCGTGGCGTACGGCATGTACCCGTCCGGCCCCTGCTATGGCAGCGCCATCATCGACTACCGCGTCTGTCCGCACAACGACGCGCCGGAGGTGGTGCTCGAAAATGTACGCACGGTGTGCCGGGAATTTCCCGATAAAAAGATCATTGTACTCGGATGCGGAGACAACTACCTGACCGCCATTGCGGAGAATCTGCCATACTTTCCGGAAAACGCGGTCGCGCCCTATGTCGATCTCGCGCTGATGGAGCAGCTCATTCACAAGGCGCGGTTTTATACCCTGTGCGACAAATACGGCATTGCGTATCCCGCGACCTTTGTCTATCAAAAGGGGATGGGCCACGACTTCACCCTGCCGTTCGACGCGCCCTATGTGGTGAAACCGGCGGAGAGCGCAACCTACTGGGACCACCCCTTTCCCAGCCAGAAGAAGGCGTACATCCTGCATACGCGGCAGGAGGTGGAGCAGGTGGTGGATGAGATTTACGCAAACGGCTATGAGGACGAGCTCATCATTCAGGACTTCATCCCGGGGGACGACAGCAATATGCGGGTGCTGACCAATTATTCCGGCGCGGACGGCAAGGTACGCCTGATGTGCCTGGGGCATGTGCTGCTCGAGGAGCACACCGCCCACGCCGTCGGCAATCACGCGGTCATCATCACCGAGCGGGAACCGGCGCTCTGTGAGGGACTGCGCCGGATGCTGGACGATATCCAGTTTACGGGGTTTTCGAATTTTGACATTAAATATGACCGGCGGGACGGAACCTATAAGGTGTTTGAACTCAACTGCCGTCAGGGCCGCAGTAACTATTATGTGACGGGCGCGGGGTATAACCTTGCAAAGTATCTCGTGGAGGACAGGATTGAGCACAAGGAGCTTCCCTTCACCATGGCGGACCGGCGCAACCTGTGGATGGTGGTGCCCAAAAAAGTGGCGTTTGACTACATCGCAAAAGAGCACCACGGCGCAATGGAAGCGCTGATGCGCAGTGGTAAATGCGTCAACCCCCTCTTTTACGGACCCGACAAAGGCCTTGTGCACAAGCTGCGCCTGCTGCGTAACCACTGGCGTTATAAGGGGCGCTACGCGGGCGTGATGGAGAAGGTAAACTGATGGCGAGACAGGAAAACGCACGCCTCGGCATTCTGGGCGGGATGGGGCCGCAGGCGACGCAGGTATTTTATCAGCGGATCCTCGACCGCACCGACGCGATGCGAGATCAGGAGCACCTGCCCACGCTGATCTGGAGCGACACCACCATGCCCGACCGCACGCAGGCGATTTTAAGCGGCAAGGGCGAGGCATGCTACGCGCGGCTGTGCGCCGACGCGCAACTGCTGGCGCGGTGCGGCTGCACCCTGCTTGCGATCCCCTGCAACACCTCCCATTTTTTTGTGGACAAGCTGCAGGAGACGGTAGGCATCCCCATTGTCAACATGATACAGGAGAGCGCCGAGGCGATGGCGCGCGGCAACCGGAGGCGGGTCGGCATTCTGGCGACGGACGGGACGGTACAGATGGGGATATACCAGCGCGCGCTGCGCGAACAGGGCATGGAGCCGGTAACACCCGACGAAGCGATACAAAAAATTGTGATGCAGATCATCTATGATGAGATTAAACGCGGTGAGACGGGTAGCCGGGAGAAGTTTGCCCTCATCGACCACGCCCTGCGGGAAGCGGGCTGTGACGGGGCGATTCTGGCGTGTACCGAGCTCTCGGTCTACCGCGCCTACCACGGCCTGCCGGACTTCTATCTCGACGCGATGGAGGTGCTCGCGGAGGTGTGTATTACCCGCTGCGGCTATCCGCTGCGCACAGTATGATGCGATAGGAGGCACAAGATGGAGCGACTGCGCGCCCCTCTGGGGGATTATGTTCAGCTGATCCTGCGCCACGGGTTGTTGGCGGATACGAAAACGGCGCTGCCGGTGGCGCTGCTGGCGCATACGGTCTCTCTAGTGACGTGCGACTCTCGCACCGCAATCACGAATGCGCTTTTTATCTGCAAGGGGGCGGCGTTTCGCCCTGCGTTTTTGCGCAGCGCCATGGAGCGCGGCGCGTTTGCCTATGTCAGCGAGACGGAGTACCCGGAGGTGCCACTCCCCTGCTTGCGCGTGACCGATGTCCGGACGGCGATGGGTCTGCTCGCGGATTTCTACTATGAGCACCCGTCGCAAAAGCTGACGGTCACGGGGATCACCGGGACGAAGGGGAAAACCACCACCGCATACTATCTCAAGGCGATTTTGGACGCATATCAAACGGCGCGCCGGCGCGCGCCGAGCGCTATTTTGTCGAGCATCATCACAGACGACGGCGTGAACCGCCGCCCCGCAAAGCTCACGACGCCGGAGCCGCTCGATCTACAGCGCCACCTCTGGAACGCCGTGTCGGCGGGGGCGGACTATCTGACGATGGAGGTCTCCAGTCAGGCCCTCAAATACGGGCGGGTCATTGGCGTGGCGCTCGACTGCGCGGTATTTTTAAATATTGGAGAAGATCACATCTCGCCGCTGGAGCACTCTGATCTGGAGGATTACTTTACGTCTAAACTGCGTATTTTCCGGCAGGCCGCCGCCGCTTGCGTCAATCTTGACACCGCACAGTGTGCGCGTGTGCTGGAGGCGGCGCGGCAATCAGGGCACGTCGTCACCTTTTCCGCGCGTCAGCCGTCCGCCGATATTTATGCAAGTGCTGCCCGGAAGGAAAACGGGCGAATTCTCTTCCATGTGCGCACGCCGGATACCGCGGGGGAGCTGAGCCTCCCCACAGCGGGGCTATTTAATGTAGAAAACGCCCTTGCGGCCATTGCAGTCTGCCATGTGTATGGCATCCCGTTTTCCGCCGTTGCGGCGGGGCTGCGCGGCGCAGTCGTACCGGGCCGGATGGAGCAGTACGAGAGCGACGACGGTAAGATTTCCGTGATCGTCGATTACGCGCACAACGGCATGAGCCTCGAAGCCGTCCTCAAGTCTCTGCGGCGGGAATATCCCGATCGCGAGCTGACGGTGGTCTTCGGCTGTACCGGCGGAAAAGGCCTCGACCGGCGGGAAGGCATGGGGAACGCCGCCGGCGCGCTCGCAGATCGGATTATTTTGACGGAAGACGACCCCGGGCCGGAGGACGTAGCGGCGATCTGCGCGGAAATCGGCGAATACATCACGCCGCACGGCAAGACGTATACGGTCATACCCGACCGAAACAAGGCGGCGCTCGCCGCGGTGGAGGGCTGCCGCAAACCGGCGGTCATTCTGCTTGCGGGCAAGGGCTGCGAGCAGGAGCAAAAACGCCAGGGCGGCGCGGTACCGTGTGTGCCGGACGGCCTGCTCGCCCAGCAGGTGCTGGAACGCTATCATACGCAAAGAATAAAAGGATGAGGGAGTATAACCACACGGTTACACGCCCTCATCCTTTTTGGTTCTTCTTTAGATAGCGCTCCTCTTCGCTGAAAATGCAGCCGCAGTATTTTTGCATATAGAGCCCCAGCGCGCGCGCTTTCTCCTGACCCTCCCGAAAGTGGTGGAAAAAGGGACGCGGGAGAAAGGGCACGTGATACTGTGCCCCGACCTCCGTGCCAATGCGGCAGATCAGGTCGTAATTTTGATAGGGGCTTACCATCAGCGTAGTGCAAAAGCTGTCGTACCCCTGCGCCGCGGCGTATGCCGCGCAGGCCTCCAGCCGGACGCGGTAGCAGTATGCACACCGGTGCTCCAGACCGTCGCAGACGGTGCGGACAAAGCCGCGCAGGCCGTATTCATCCTGCATATGCAGCGGCAGGGCAATGGTTTTTGCATAGTCCACAAGTGTATTTTTTCGCATGCGGTATTCGGTAAACGGATGGATGTTCGGGTTAAACCAAAAGCCTGTTGGTCCGATGCCTTCGGCGCGCAAAGCTGTGACGCAGGCGACGCTGCAGGGCGCGCAGCAGATGTGAAGGAGCGTATTCATCGCGTATAAATTCCTCCTCATGACGAATAATAGAAGTAATTATGTTGTGGTTGGGGTGGCAGTTTGAAAGTTCCTTTCAAACTAAATTTAATAAAAGCGCTGCCGTTCCCCTGTGGGAACCGCGGCAGAGGCGCAAAATGGTCGTTCCTTTTCATGACCGTTTTGTGCCGTTCGCGCAACGAAAGGAATGACCATTAATATGAAAGTTCGTGAAATGATGAACGCAAGTGTCGTTTCCATTACGCCGGAGGAGTCGGTCGCGCTGGCCGCAAGACTTTTGAGCCGGCATAATGTGGGGGTGCTTCCGGTCTGTGACGACAGCGGGACACTGCGCGGCGTGATCACCGACAGGGACATTGTCTTGCGCTGCGTCGCGGCGGAGGAGCAGGCGGATCAGATGCTTGCAAAGGATGTCATGACGCGCGGCTGCGCCACGGTATCCCCGGAGGACGACGTGCGGGAGGCGACGCGCCTGATGACGGCCCGGCAGGTGCGCCGCCTGCCTGTCACAGAGGGGGGGAAAGTGATTGGCATGCTCTCCCTGGGCGATTTGGCGCGCAGTCACCGGTATGATATGGAGGCCAGCAAGGCGCTCTCGGAGATTTCAGATCATGTCCGAAAAGGAGGCGTTTGATTCCGCCTTTGTATAGCATACCACACTTTTTTGCGGCTGTGTAGTACTGTGAAACTTAATTTAAGGGAAACTCGCAGAAATTTTCAAAATGTAACCAAAATACAACCGTTTCTGTGGTATGATACATTTGCAGGGATACATTTTCGAGGAAAGCAGGATATGTTACCCGAAACCGAAACGGAAAGGAAGTACGAAGATGTCAGATAGGACGGAACGAAAGACAACCTTTGTCGTGCAGGTGTCAGATGGCAAAAATGATTCCTTGCAGGGGAGGCTTACATGGGTGGACCGCAATATCACGCGGCCATTTCAAAGTACGACGGAGCTGGTGCATCTGATCGACAGTCTGCGAGAGGAGCTCGAGCAGCAGGATGAAAAGGCATAGCGGTATCCTTAACAGGAAAATAAAAAAGCCGATCCACTTTTTTGAAAAGGTGAATTGGCTTTTTTATTTATGCACTGCTCATTTCTGACTGTTCTTGAGCGCCTTCATCCGTTCGCCGTGGTCCAAAATCCGCTTGCGCAGACGGAGGTTCACCGGCGTGACCTCCAGTAGTTCGTCGTCGGCGAGGAACTCGAGGCACTGCTCCAGACTCATGGTGCGCGGCGTCGTCAGGCGCAGTGAGTCGTCTGAGCCGGAGGCGCGCATGTTGGTCAGCTGCTTTTTTTTGCAGACGTTGACAGAAAGATCCTCATTTTTCGGGGAGACGCCGACGATCATGCCGGCGTACACCGGTGTGCCCGCGCCGATGAAGAGGGCGCCGCGCTCCTGCGCGTTAAACAGGCCATAACCGACCGCCTCGCCGGTCTCAAATGCCACAAGGCTGCCGGACGCGCGGCGGTCAATCTCGCCCTTCACGGGGGCATAGCATTCAAAGACTGACGCCATAATCCCCTCGCCCTTGGTATCGGTTAAAAACTCATTGCGATAGCCAAACAGGCCGCGCGCGGGGACAAGAAATTCCAGCTTCATGCGCTCACCCACCGGGTTCATCTCCAGCAGGTCGCCCTTGCGCGCACCAATCTTTTCAATGACCGCACCCACTGCGTCGGCGGGGACATCTACGACGAGCCGCTCAATCGGCTCGCATTTCTGCCCGTCCACGTCCTTATAGAGCACGCGGGGCGGGGAGACCTGAAACTCATACCCCTCGCGGCGCATTGTCTCAATCAGAATCGACAGGTGCATCTCACCGCGCCCGGCGACAAGAAACGCGTCGGTGTTGTCGCTCTCTGTGATGCGCAGGGAGACGTCCTTGAGGGTCTCGCGCTCGAGCCGGTCGCGCAGATTGCGGCTTGTGACGAACTTCCCCTCCCGCCCGGCAAATGGAGAGTCGTTGACGGAGAAGGTCATCTCCATCGTGGGGGCGGAGATTTTTACAAAAGGGAGCGGCTCCGGGCAGGTAGCAGCGCATATGGTATCGCCGATGGTGATGTCCCCAATGCCGCTCATTGCGATGATATTGCCTGCGGTTGCGCGGGTCACAGGCGCCTTGGCAAGGCCGTCAAACTGGTACAGGGAAACGGCCTTCGCCTTTTTGCCCGGCGAATCGGCGTCGTGGAAATTGCACACCGTAATCTCCTGATTCTGCTCTATGGTGCCCCGCTCGATCCGTCCAATGGCAATTCTGCCGACAAAGTCGTTATAATCGATGGAGGAGACCAGCATTTGAAACGGCGCGTCCGGGTTGGCTTCCGGCCCGGGGATATAATCGAGAATGGTTTCAAAGAGTGGCACCAAATCCGTCCCCGCTGCGTCGGGTGAGTAGGAGGCGGTACCCTGACGGCCGGAGCAGAACAGCATGGGCGAGTCGAGCTGTTCGTCCGTCGCGTCGAGGTCGAGCAGCAGCTCGAGCACCTCATCCACCACCTCGTGAATCCGCTGGTCGGGGCGGTCGATCTTATTCACCACGACGATGACACGGTGACCGAGCTCCAGCGCCTTGGAGAGGACGAAGCGGGTCTGCGGCATGGGCCCTTCCGCGGCATCCACCAGCAGGATGACCCCGTTTACCATCTTAAGGATACGCTCCACCTCGCCGCCGAAGTCGGCGTGGCCCGGCGTGTCCACGATGTTGATTTTCACATCTTTATAGTGTACGGCGGTGTTTTTCGCCAAAATGGTGATGCCGCGCTCCCGCTCCAAATCGTTGGAGTCCATCACGCGCTCCACCGTGGCCTGATTTTCGCGGTAAATGCCGCCCTGCTTGAGCATTTCGTCCACCAGGGTGGTTTTCCCATGGTCAACGTGGGCAATAATTGCGATGTTTCTTAATGTTAAGTCCTGCAAAGGGGATGCACCTCAAATCTACTTTCTCGAATTGCGCAAATTGCAACAAAATATTATACATCAGCATTGCGGAGAATGCAACTGTTTATGATCACTCCGCCGCAAAAAAGCGGTTTGCGATGGTGACACTCTCCATCGCGTCGGCGGCGTAGTAGTCCGCGCCGACATATTGCGCGTATTCCGCACTAAGCACCGCGCCGCCAACCCAAAAGGTGCAGGGGAGCCCCGCGTCCCGCACCGCCGTGATGGTATCCTTCATGCTGGTGACGGTGGTGGTCATCAGCGCGCTGAGGCCCGCAAGGCGAATATCCTTCTCGCGGATGGCGTCCACCACAGTCTGGATGGGGACGTCCTTGCCGAGGTCAAGGACATCATACCCGTAGTTTTCTAAAAGCATACGCACAATGTTCTTGCCGATATCGTGGATGTCGCCCTGCACGGTGGCGAGCAGGATGGTCCCCCGGGATTCCCGGCGCTGCCCGAGGGAGAGCATATGGTCGCGGATGACAGCAAAGCCGTTTTGCACCGCCTGCGCAGAGAGCATCAGCTGCGGCAGGAACAGTTCTCCCGTTTCAAAGCGCTTGCCCACGCGGTCGAGGGCGGGGATAAACTCCGCGTTGATGATGTCCAGCGGTTCCGTGTCCGAGAGCAGCGCGCGTACCTTGTCCGCCGTCTGATCCTTGCGCCCCTGCTCAATGAGGGCGGCGAGGCCGGGCGTGTCGGCGGTCTGTAGGGGCGTCGGCACATCGGCGGCAAGCTGGCTGTATTTCTCGATATAGCGCGCCGAGTCCCTGTCCTCATCATTGAGTACGCGGAAGGCGTCGAGCACCTCGCGGTAGCGCGCGGCGAGCGGGTTGAGGATAGCGGCGTCCAGACCGGCCCCCAGCGCTGCGGCCAGAAAGGTCGCGTTGAGCAGTTCACGCTGCGGCAGCCCGAAGGAGACGTTGCTTACGCCCAAAACGGTCTTCAGGCCGAGCTCCCGCTTGACCAACGTGATCGCGCGGATGGTTTCCATCACCTGCTCCTGCTGCGCCGAGGCGGTGAGGACAAGGCAGTCAAGCAGCAAATCCTCATCGGGAATGCCATATGAGCGCGCGGTGTCCCGGATGCGGCGGGCGATCTCCAAACGCCCCTGCGCCGTGGGCGGGATGCCGTCCTCGTCGAGTGCCAGTCCCACCACCAGCGCGCCGTATTTTTTGGCGAGCGGAAAGATCTGCTCCATCACCTCTTGCTTGCCGTTGACGGAGTTGATAATCGCCTTGCCGTTATAGACGCGCAGCGCCGCCTCTATGGCCTCAGGCGACGTGCTGTCGATTTGCAGCGGCGCGTTTGTCGCGCCCTGTACGGTGCGCACGGCGGTGGAGAGCACAGCGGTCTCGTCGAGTTCGGGCAGCCCGACGTTCAGGTCGAGCACCTGCGCCCCAGCCGCGACCTGCCGCAGCGCCTCTGTAATCAGGTAGCCGTTGTCCCCGTCGCGCAGCGCCTGCTTCATCAGTTTTTTGCCGGTGGGGTTGAGCCGCTCTCCGATCTCGGTGACAACGCCGTCGAGCACCACCGCCTTGGTGCCGGAAGTGCACACTGTTGCGCGGCGCGGCGCGGGCGTTTTTGGGCAAACATCGGAAAGCCGCGCTTTCAGCGCACGGATATACGCCGGTGTTGTGCCGCAGCAGCCGCCCACGATGCGTACGCCCGCGTTCACCATCTGTGCAACGGCGTCGGTATATGCCTCTACACTGATATCATAGACCGTCTGTCCGTCCCGGATGACCGGCAGACCGGCGTTGGCCTGCACTACAACCGGG
The DNA here is from genome assembly GCA_021201735.1 of Oscillospiraceae bacterium. Lineage (GTDB taxonomy): Bacteria > Bacillota > Clostridia > Oscillospirales > Oscillospiraceae > JAJQEJ01. Next base: position 48,196 of record JAJQEJ010000016.1, read on the forward strand.
ACGCGGGCGTCGCGCAGCATCGCGTCTACCACGGGGCGCAGGGATGCGGGGCCGAGCGAGCAGTTGACGCCGAGTGCATCCACACCCAGCCCCTGCAGCACCGAGACGGCGGTGAGCGGGTCGCAGCCGACAAAGGTGCGCCCGTCTTCCTGAAAGGTCATGGTGCAGAAAACAGGCAGGTCGGTGTGCTCCTTCGCCGCAAGAATCGCCGCCTTTGCCTCGTAGGGGTCGGAGATGGTCTCAATGATGATCAGATCCGCCCCCGCCTCGGCGCCCGCGACGATCTGGCGGCGATAGACCTCATACGCCTGGGCGAGGGTGACGGTGCCCATCGGCTCCATCAGCTGGCCGAGCGGGCCGATATCCAGCGCGACAAAGGGCGCGCCCGCGTTGCGCGCGCACTGAATTCCCGCCGTTACCACGTCCTCCACGCTTGCGGCGTCGCCCAGCTTCCACTCGTGCGCCTGAAAGGTGTTTGCGGTGATGATGTCCGCGCCCGCCTGCACATATTCCCGGTGGATTGCGGTGACGCTCTCCGGATGCCGCAGATTGAGCAGCTCCGGAAGCTGGCCGAGCTCCAGGCCATATTGCTGGAGCATGGTGCCCATCGCACCGTCGATGAATACAATCCGCTCACGCATGATTTCTTGCAGTGTTTTCACGATACGTTATCCCCCTCGTTGTTGCCGCGCCGGAAGGTGCAGCTCTCCCGCTTGGCGCAGGTATCGCATTTGCCGCCGGTGTGTATGGCATCCGGCAGGTGCGCGCTGAATCCAACAATGGCGGTGACCGATTTGCGCGGGAGCAGCAGCTGCCGCGCGGTACAGGTCAGCCCAATTCTCCGCTCGGTATCCAGAATGCGCAGTACCTGTGGTTGGATGGTAAGCGGCAGATCGCCATAGCCGGGGCTAAAGCGCGACGTGACGCAAAGCCCTTCTTCCCCAGCGCTTTGCGCAATCTCGTCCTGCACTTGATCGCAAACCTCCTCCACAAGCTGTGTGGCGCAGGCGTCCAGAATCAGGGCGGCGGTCAGGTCGGTGCTTTTGCGGCTGTCGATGTACCGGTCGGCGGCGATGCCGAGCGTCACCGCCATCAGCGCGGCGCGTGTGCAGCCGGATAAATGCGCGCGAATATCGCCGCCCGCCAGCACCAGGTCGGTCTGTTTTAGGGCAAGTCCCGCTTCATCGGTACGGAGCGGAAAAACCCGCCATATATGGCGGGGGTGTGCGGCAGTGCGGATTTCCGCCATGCAGGTATCCACCAGCGCGCTCACCTCCGAGGAGATCGCCTGCCCGCGATAACCCAGATAGCGCAGCACCTCTGCTTTTGCGTCTTCCATGTCAGCGCGGGTGCCCGATGCGGGTGAAGCAGTGCGCGGCAATCTCCGGCTTATTCATGGAATACAGGTGTACCCCGTCCACCTTCTGGGAGAGGAGATCCTCCATCTGCGTCGCTGCATATTCGATGCCCGCCTTGCGCAAATCGTCCGGGTTGTCTTCATATTTGTGCAGCAGGCGGACGATAGAGGAGGGCAGAGATGCCCCACACATGAAGATCATCCGCTCAATCTGTGTGCGCCCCAAAATCGGCATGATCCCCGCCGAGATGGGCAGGGTAATACCGTGCGCGCGCGCCATGTCCAGAAAGCGGTAGAACTGCGTGTTATCAAAAAAGAGCTGAGAGACAAAAAAGTCCGCCCCCGCCTCCTGCTTACAGAGCAGATGTTGCAGATCGTCCTCCATGCATGCGCAGTCGATGTGCCCCTCAGGATAGCAGGCCGCCCCAATACAGAAATCCCCGCGCGCCGCCGTCTCCCGCACCAGTTCTTCCGCGTGGGAGTACTCCCCCGCGGCGGCGCGGTCGGGCGGCAGGTCACCGCGCAGCACAAGGACATTTTGAATGCCGTCCTGATGCATCTGCTCGAGGGTCTGCCGGGTCATGTCGCGCGTAGCCCCGACGCAGGTGAGGTGTGCCATGCTCTCAATGCCGTATTCCCGCCGGATAAACGCGGCGATCTCCGCAGTGCGGTTGCGGCCGCCGGAGCCGCCTGCGCCGTAAGTAACGCTGATGAAGTCCGGGCGGTAGTCCGCCATGCGCTTGAGCGCGTCATAGATGGTCTGGATAGCGTCGTCCCGCTTCGGCGGGAATATTTCCAAAGAGATGACGGGCCGCCCGCGCCCGTATAAAGATTGAATTGCCATACGATACGTTCTCTCCTCCGATGTACTCTAAAGTGCATTTAGCGTACCACAAAACATAGAAAAAAGATAGGGATATTTTCTTGTTTTACAAACAAAAGCCCTCCAATGGTGCGACAAACGCCATTGGAGGGCGGTGTATTACCGAGCGCTTTAGCCGTTGCTGTTTGCGGCAGGGGCCACAAATTGTGAAATTTGCTCCTGAAATGCGCTGCATTCCGCCTCCGTACCGTCAACCGCGATTTCCAGCGGCTTGCTCAGGTCGAGAGAAAACAGCGCCATAATGGATTTTGCGTTGGTTCTGTGGCGCTCGGTCAAAACACAGATATCAAAGTCAAACTGGGACGCAATGGTGACGAATTCCTTCACCGCATGGATTGAGGATAGATAAACAAAAAATGTCGGCATAACGAAGCCCTCCTTATTGTCCTGTGGACGCACATTCTGCTGTACAATGGCCTGCTTGTTCGGTATAATATATTCACGCAATTTTATTTTTAAATATGTATACGCAATCAAAAACAAACTTATTATAGCACCAACAGCGAGAAATACAACAGGTAAAATTCTTTTTCAAGAGAATGACTAAAAAAGACGAAATAAATATGGAGATTATCATGAAAGTAGCCATTTATACGCTCGGTTGTAAAGTGAATCAATACGAAACGCAGGCGATGGAGACACTGCTCAAGGCGCGCGGGCATCACTGCGTGTCCCCCGCTGAATATGTCGACGCGTATGTGATTAACACCTGCACTGTAACGGCGGTGAGCGATAAAAAATCGCGGCAAGCGATTCGCCGCGCCCGGAAGGAGGCGCCGGAGGCGGTGATAGCGGTGTGCGGGTGCTACGCACAGACCGACCCGGAGGAGGTGCAGCGGCTGGGTGTGGATTTCGTGGCGGGGACGAGTGACCGCGCAGGGTTTGTCACCCGGCTCGAGCAGTTGGTGCAGCAGCGGAGAGACACGCCGGTTGTGACGGTGGACGATGTGATGCGCCGCCGCGTGTTTGAGACTCTGCCTGCGGGCGGGCTGGCGGGGCGCACCCGTGCCATGCTCAAGGTGGAGGACGGCTGCGTCAACTTCTGTTCCTATTGTATTATCCCCTACGCCCGCGGGCCCATTCGCTCGCTGCCCCTTGCGGATGTGATCGAACAGGCGGCGGCGCAGGCGACGCAGGGGTATCGCGAAATCGTGCTGACCGGTATTGAAATTTCCTCGTGGGGCGCGGAATGGGGAGGTGAGCACACGATCATTGATCTGGTGGAGGCAGTGTGCGCCGCCGCGCCGCAGTGCCGTATTCGGTTGGGATCTCTGGAGCCGCGCACCGTGACGGAGGACTTTTGCCGCCGCGCCGCCGCGTGCGAGAACCTCTGTGCGCACTTCCACCTCTCCCTGCAGAGCGGCTGCGACGCCACCCTGCGCCGGATGGGGCGGAAATACGACACGGCGCGCTATGCCAAATCGGTGGGCCTGCTGCGTCAGTATTTCCCGAATCCCGGTGTGACCACCGACCTCATTGTCGGGTTTCCGGGCGAGCGCGAGGCGGAGTTTCAGGAGACCCTCGCGTTCATCCGCCGCTGCGCCTTTTCGGCCATGCACATTTTCCCCTATTCCCGCCGCACCGGTACCCCCGCCGCAACGATGCCGGAGCAGCAATCAAACGAGACAAAGCAGCGCCGCGCGCGGCAGGCGGCGGCCATCGCGGAGGAAATGCAAGCTGCCTATTTGAGCGGCCTCACCGGGCAGGCGCTCCCCGTTCTGTTTGAAGAAAAGAAAGCTGGTCTTTGGCGGGGGCATGCGCCGAACTATGTCGAGGTGTACGCCGCTGGAGAACATCTGCACAATCAGGTGCGGCAGGTCTTTATCACAGCGGTGCAGGGTACGCATCTGCTGGGCGAATGCATCCCCGATAGAGGTGGACAGAAATGCCTGGGCGTGGTATGATGCCACTACATTATTATATTATATGGAGGAAACGCGATGAGCTGTGCCGATGAGCTGTTTATTCAAAACTGCCGCGATATCCTTGCAAACGGGGTGTGGGACACCGACCAGCAGGTGCGCCCGCGCTGGGAGGACGGCGCGGCGGCGCATACGGTGAAAAAATTCGGTCTGGTCAATCGCTATGACCTGCGGGAGGAGTTTCCCGTCCAGACAATTCGGCGCATGGCATTTAAAAGCGCGCTGGACGAGCTGCTGTGGATCTGGCAGAAAAAATCCAATAATGTCCATGACCTCGGCAGCCATATTTGGGATGCGTGGGCGGATGAAACCGGCTCCATCGGCAAAGCCTATGGGTATCAGCTCGGCGTAAAGCACCGGTACGCCGAAGGAGAATTTGATCAGGTTGACCGGGTGCTGTTTGACTTAAAAAACAACCCCGCCTCGCGCCGCATCATGACAAACCTCTATAATCACCACGATTTGAGCGAGATGGCGCTCTACCCCTGCGCCTACTCAATGACGTTTAACGTGAGCGGGCGGACGCTCAACGCGGTGCTAAACCAGCGCTCGCAGGACATGCTGACGGCAAACGGCTGGAATGTGATGCAGTACGCCGCGCTGCTGTGCATGCTGGCGCAGGTGTCCGGGCTGGAGGCGGGCGAGCTGGTGCACGTCATCGCCGACGCGCATATTTACGACAGGCATGTCCCCGTTGTGGAGGAGATCATCGCGCGTAAACCCTACCCCGCGCCGAAGCTCTGGATTGACCCGGAGGTACGCGATTTTTACGCCTTTACCAAGGACAGCCTCAAGCTGGAGGGGTATCAGTTCCACGTGCTCGATACGGCGATTCCGGTGGCGGTATAGGGAGGCGTGAAGGATGAACTTGATTGTGGCGGTCGACCGGAACTGGGCCATCGGCAAGGACGGGGATCAGCTGGTCTATATTCCGGCCGACCTCAAGCGCTTTCAGACCCTGACGATGGGGCACGCGCTGATCCTCGGGCGCAAGACCCTTGCGACGTTTCCGAAGGGGCGGCCCCTCGCGGGGCGCAGGAATTTAATTCTATCCCGCGACAGCACCTTTTCCGCCGAGGGCGGTGAGGTGTTTCGGGACCTTGATTCCCTGCTGGTGGAAGCGCCGGAGGACGCGTTTGTTGTCGGCGGAGAGAGTGTTTACTACGCGCTGCTGCCTCACTGTGACACGGCGTATGTGACAAAAATCGACCACACCTATCCCGCAGACGCCTTTTTTCCAAACCTCGATACCGATGCGCAATGGTATCTGGCGCAGGAGGAGGAACCGCAGGAACATGCGGGCCTCCGCTTCCGTTATCTGACCTACCGCAGGCGCTGAAACGCATGTCCTTGCAATGGGGCGGTATCATGTGGTACAATAGAGAAAACAAGGCAGCTGCACACAGAAAGGATCCTGCAAGGTATGGAGATAAACGGCGAACAGACAGACCGCGTCATTGATTATAAGGAGCTCAACCTCTCCCCCGCCGTCATGCGGGCGCTGGAGAAAAAGGGATATCAAACGGCGACGCCGGTGCAATCCGGCGCAATCCCGTTTTTCATGGACTGGAAGGACGTCATCGCGAAGGCACCGACCGGCACGGGGAAAACGTATGCCTTTGGTATTCCGATGGTGGAGCATATTGACCCGCAGTCGGACAAGATTCAGGGGCTGGTGCTCGCACCCACCCGTGAGCTTGCCATGCAAATACAGGAAGAGCTGCGTGATCTGTGCGAGTTTAAAGAGGGGGTGCGCACCATCTGTCTCTACGGCGGTGCCCCCATTGAGCACCAGATTACAGCGCTGAAAAAGCGCCCGCAGATTGTCGTTGCGACACCCGGGCGACTCATGGACCACATGAAGCGGCGCACCGTGCGTCTGGATAAGGTCGAGACGGTGGTGCTCGATGAAGCCGACCGGATGCTCGACATGGGCTTTGTCCGCGACGTGACCCGCATTCTGGATCTGATGCCGCAGCGGAAAAATCTCGGCATGTTTTCCGCCACCATAAGCCGCGAGGTGCTGGATATCTCATGGGTATACCAGCGTGACCCGGCAGAGATCACGGTGCTGCCTGTGGAGGAGAACAAGCCGGATATCCAGCAATACTGCATTAACCTCAAGGATCGGGACGAAAAACTGCCCACCATGCTTGCGCTGCTGCAAAACGGAGCCTACGAGCGGGCCATCGCTTTTTGCAACACAAAGAACATGACCGACCGACTCGCCGGACTGCTGCAAATGCGAGGCATCACCTGTCAGGCCATCCACGGGGATATTCCACAGCGGATCCGGGAGAAAACGCTCGCCACATTTAAATCCGGCGCGCTCAACGTGCTTGTTGCAACCGACGTCGCGGCGCGCGGGCTGGATATTGACGATGTGGATGTGGTTTTTAATTATGATGTACCCGATGAGCAGGAGAATTATATCCACCGCATCGGACGCACCGGACGGGCAAAAAAGCACGGCATTGCCTACACCCTGTCTGCGGGTATCGCAGAGCGCATTCAGATGGAGGAGATCATCCGCAATGCAAAAACGGAGGTACAGTGGCTTGCTTACGACAGCGACGACTGCCTTGTCCTGGTGGAAAAGTAAGGAGAAAAATCTATATGGCATATCATGGAACATGCTGTCCCAAAGACAATTCCCGCCTGGAGCTGGTGGAGCAAGCAGAGCCCCTTTCGTTCCGCGCCCCCCGCATAGAGGACAAGCCGTGGGTGGATAAGCTGCTTGCACTGTCCGAATATCGCGGCTGTGAGTACAATTTCACAACCCTGTTTATCTGGAATGAAACTTATCGGCAGGAGATTGCGCGCATGGAGGACTACCTCCTCATCCGCGCAAAGCTGCCGCGCGGAAATTGCTATTCTTTCCCCGCCGGGCAGGGAGAGCTTGGGCCTGTCATTGAAGCCCTGACCTTGGATGCGCGGGCGCAGGGCGCGCCCCTCTGCCTGATTGGCGTGACCGAGGCGCAGATTACGCAGATGGAGACATTATTTCCCGGGGAATTTACCTTTACGGCAAACCGGGACGGGTCCGACTATCTCTACGAGATTGACCGGCTGGCGGATCTGGGCGGAAAGCGCCTGCACGCAAAGCGCAACCACATCAACCGCTTTATGGAGCAGAACCCCACCTGGCAGTATGAGCGCGTGAGCGCGGCGAGTCTGCCGGAGTGTCTGGAAATGGATAAAATCTGGTACAAAGAGCGCCTTGCGCGCATCGAGGCGGAGGGCGGCGAGAGCCCGGAGCGGGAGAACGCCGCGCTGCACCGCGCCCTGCTGCACTTTGCGCCGCTTGGTCTGGACGGCGGCTTGCTCCGTGTGGAGGGGAAGGTTGTGGCGTTTACCCTCGGCGACCGGATCAGTACGGATACCTATGATGTACACTTTGAAAAGGCATTTGGCGAGATGCAGGGAGCATATGCGATGATTAACCGCGAATTTGCCCGCCAGATCCGCGCCGATTATCCTGAAATCCGCTACCTCAACCGCGAGGAGGATATGGGCATTCCAGGCCTGCGCAAGGCGAAGGAATCGTACTACCCCGACCTGCTGCTCACAAAGCACAGCGCGATCAGACGCGTATGAGTAAGGGGCTGACATATCGCGCCGCGGCGGAGGATGAGCTTACGCAGCTGCAGGCCCTCTGGCACACGGCGTTTGGCGACAGTATGGCGTGTATCGAGGGTTTTTTCACTGCCTGCCCTTCCGCGCGGGCACTGGTGGCCGCGGACGACGCAGTGCGCGCCATGCTGTTTTTGCTCCCCGTGACGCTGTGCCTGCCCGGTGGGGAGACGGCGCGCGGCGAATACCTCTATGCCCTCGCGACCCATCCGGATCAGCGGGGAAAGGGCCATGCCAGCCACTTGATGCAGTATGCCGACGAATTGCTGCAGACGGAAGAGACGGATTACCTGACCGTGGTACCGGCGCGGCCTGATTTGCATGTGTTTTTTGGCGGCGCGGGATTTGGGGCCTATTTCACGATGAATGAGGTGACGTTGCAGACGAACCGACTGCCCGCGCCGGAGCACGCCGGAGGGAGTTACCCCCTTTTCCCCGACGAATACCACGAAACACGTGCCGCATGTCTTTCCCATATCCAGGACATGGGGTATCTTTTGTTTTCGGAGGAAGCGTCCGCGTTTCAGCAGGTGCTCTCGGACTTGCAGGACGGCGCGCTGTACGGGCTCACCGTTGATGGACACAGCGGCTGTGCCGCGGTGGAAAAGCGGGGGGACGGCATCATCCTCATCAAGGAGCTGTTGCTCCCGCCCGATTGCATGGCGCGCGGTGCCGCGCTGTTGTCGGACGCTATGTCCGCGCGGCAGTGCACGGTGCGCACGCCGGAGGGACTGTTCCGGCCGGAGGGCACGAAAACGGTGCCGTTCGGCATGATAAAGTGGTACGCGAGCCCGCCAGAGACAGGTGCTGTGGGCTATTTCGGGCTGGGTCTGGATTAATCGGCGCAGAGGAGGAGATCGCGTGGAAGAACTGAAAGAACTAAAGCGGCGGCTCGCGGAGGAGCGCCCGCAGACATGGGACGCCATGCCGGATATCAATCTGTATATGGATCAGCTCATCTCCTGCATGGCGCGGCAGAGGATCCATTACGACGAGCGGGATACGCTCACCTCTGCCATGGTGAACAACTATATCAAAGACGGGCTGCTTCCCCGTGCGGAGGGGAAGCGCTATTCCCGCATCCATTTGGGATATCTGACCGCGATCTGTGCGCTCAAGCAGGTGCTCTCGGTGAAGGACGTGGGGCGGCTCGTGAAGCGCGGCAGTGAAGGAGAAGACCCCCAAGAACTGTACGAAAATTTCCTGCGCGAGCTGGACAAGGCGCTTTCCGCAACCACAGACGCGCTGGATGAGGACGTAACCGACGACGAACTGCCGCGTTTGGCACTTAGCCTTGCACTGCATAGCTATGCAGATCAACTGGCCTGTCAGCGGATATTGGCTATTATGGATGCGCGCAATCCCATGCCGGAGAAGCCGGAAAAGGCGAAAAAAGAAAAGGCGGCAAAGCCGCGCGATAAAGCGGCGGAATAGCTGTATATGCGGGGAGGTGCCGGTGTGGCGGAGGATAGCAACTGGCTCGAAATTTCTATTGATACCAAACAGGAGCGGCTGGACATTCTATCCGCGCAGCTGACGGGCAACGGCGTGACCGGCCTTGTGATAGAGGATGAGGACGATTTCCGCCGCTTTCTGGAGGAAAACCGCGCCTGCTGGGACTATGTGGACGATGCGCTGTTCGAGCGGATGAAGGGCGTTTGCCGGGTAAAATTTTATGTGACCGACGATGCGGACGGGCAGGGGCAGCTTACACAGTGGATGGCGGGCATTGACCTGCCATATACTGCGTGCCGCCTGACGGAAAACGACTGGGCGCACAGCTGGCAGAAGTATTATAAGCCTCTCCCGGTCGGGGAGAGGCTGTATATCGTCCCGGAATGGGAGCGGGCGGCGGAGATACCGGCGGGGCGCGTACCGCTTTATCTCAATCCGGGGCTGACCTTTGGCACGGGGGGCCACGCCTCCACACAGCTCTGCCTTGCGGGGGTGGAGCAATATACCCCCGTGGGATGCCACGTACTTGATTTGGGCTGCGGCAGCGGGATCTTGTCCATTGCCGCCCTCGCGCTGGGCGCGGCAAGCGCCGTGGCGGTGGATATCGACCCCAAAGCGGTGGGCGTTGCGTATGAAAATGCCGCACTCAACGGGATAGGAAAAGACCGCTACACGGTGCGTGCGGGCAATGTGCTGACCGATGCCGCGCTGCTGGAGGAGCTCTGCGGCAGGCAGTACGAGCTGGTGCTCGCCAATATCGTCGCGGATGTGATTATCCCCCTCTCGCGCGAGGTGCCGCACCTGCTCACGATGCAGGGGATGTTTCTCTGCTCCGGCATTATCGATACCCGCGCGGCGGAGGTCGCGGCGGCGCTGCATCAAAACGGCCTTACCGTTGCAGACCAATGGGAACAAAACGGCTGGGTGGCATTTTCCGCCCGCCGTTCGGAATGAATATAAAAGCGCGCCCCGGGGAGGAAGCCGGGGCGCGCTTTACAGCGAGGATGAATACCATTCCTAAAGTCTCCTATTGTATCGCATCATACAAGCGCTTCATTTGGGATAGGATTCTGAAGCTGGCCATAAAGCCTGCCCGAAAGTACAGGTGACTTTCCAGGCCGGTCAAATGTACAATTTCCCCACGCATCCTTTCATATTTAAAATATGCGTCCCGCTCACTCAATTCATCCCAATTCACGTCGAGTATTTTGACTTTCAAATTGTCAAGTTCCTTGAAAATTGCTTTCTCTAGCCCCTTCGCTTGCTCCTCCAAGGTGTCCCCATAATCATCCACGCCGGTGGAATACGCATCCCCTTCCAGCGCAAAATACGCGAGAATACTATCGGCTGGAGCTTGAATTTAAAGCTGTTATCAAATGTCATTCGTTGCACACCTCCTAGTATAATAATGTCATAGCCCCAAAGGCTACGCAGGTTGATACGCTG
>JAJQEJ010000002.1 GCA_021201735.1 Oscillospiraceae bacterium
AGCGTATCAACCTGCGTAGCCTTTGGGGCTATGACATTATTATACTAGGAGGTGCTTTTTTGGAAGGTGAAGCCAAAATAGCGGCAGCCTATATCCGCGTCAGCACGGACGACCAGCTCGAATATTCACCGGACGCGCAGCGCGCGGAGATACGAAAGTACGCCGAAACGCATGGGTATATGTTGCCGGAAGCATTCATTTTCGTCGATGAGGGTATCAGCGGAAAGCAGACGACGAAACGCGAGGGGTTTAACCGCATGATCTGCGCCGCCAAGCAAAAGCCGCGTCCTTTTGACGCAATATTACTATGGAAGTTCTCCCGCTTTGCCCGCAACCGCGAGGACAGCATCGTCTATAAATCCATGCTGCGCAAGCAGCTGGGCATTGAGGTCATCAGCATCTCCGAGCCGGTCGGAGACGATAAAATGAGCATCATTCTGGAAGCGATGATCGAGGCGATGGACGAATATTATTCCCTCAATCTGGCGGAGGAGGTGCGGCGCGGTATGACGGAAAAGGCGCGGCGCGGCGAATTGCAGGCAGCCCCCGCGTTTGGGTACCGCGTGGAGAACAATACCCTCTGCCCCATACCGGAAGAGGCGGCGCTCGTGCAGGATCTCTTTCGCAGGTTTATCGCGGGAGAAGGCTTTTTCACACTTGCCCAATGGATGAATAACATGGGCATTACCACGCACCGCGGCAACCGCTTTGAAAACAGAACCATTGCGTATATCCTGCAAAACCCGGTCTACATCGGCAAGCTGCGTTGGAATCCCACTGGGAAAACGCAGCTTCCAGAAGCCGTCATTGTCGCCGACGCTGCCCACACGCCGATCATCAGTACAGAGACCTTTCAGTCCGCACAGCGCCGCATGGCGCAGGTGAAGGCGGGCTGGGCATACCATGCCCGCCCTGCCACGGGGCAGAAAGACTGGATGTCCGGCCTGATTCACTGCGCCGAGTGCAATGCACCCCTTGTGTTTGTAAAGCCGCATTTCTGGAAATGTAATGGATATGCCCACGGAACGTGCCGCACGACACAACACATCAGCGACGAGAAGCTAAAATCCATGCTCATTACCGCGCTGCGGCACGCCGCGCCGCCGTCCGGTACGCTGCGCTTTCATCCAGCGCCACGCAATACTTTGACGCAGTCCAAGCGAATCGGGCAGAAAACACAACTCACACGCAAGCTTGCCCGGCTGAGAAATGCCTACCTTGCCGGTGTTGAGTCGTTAGAAAGCTATGCCCGCGCGAAGGCTGCGCTGGAGGAGCAGTCCGTCGCGCTCGATGCCTGCCTGGCGGAACAGGATGATACGCCCGCTATGGAAGACGTGCACACCGTCGCCGATTTATTGCAGTCGCGCGATTTCAACAAAGAAGAAAAACAAAACGCAGTGCGCAGCATCATTGAGTCCTGCGCCTACAGCAAAGCCGCCAACACACTCACCATAACCTACCGGTTAGAGTAGCCTTATGCAGTAAGGTGGACCGGACGGTGAGCTTGGCGCGTCTCTGCGCTATTTGAGCCAGCGTTTTGCGATGCCTTACCCCGAGCTAAAAGGATTATTGACCGATATCGGTACCGAAGAACTCGGACACCTTGAGATGATTGGCGCCATTGTGCACCAGCTTACCCGTAACCTGAATGACAACGATGTACGTATGGCAGAGTTCGCCCCCTATTTTGTCGATCATACCACAGGCGTCTATCCGACAGCGGCCTCCGGATTCCCATGGAGTGCGGCCAGTATGGCGGTCAAGGGCGACGTCATCTGTGATCTCACGGAAGATATGGCTGCCGAGCAGAAGGCGCGCGTCACATACGACAACATTCTGCGTATGTGTGACGATCCGGATGTCACCGACGTGATTCGATTCCTCCGTGAGCGGGAGATTGTCCATTTCCAGCGGTTTGGCGAAGCCGTAGCCCTTGCCAAAGATAAGATGAATCAAAAAAATATCTATTTTACGAACCCGGCGTTTGATAAATAAGCATAGGGACTGACGCATAGAAAACCGCTTGAATGGCACAACCATTCAGGCGGTTTCCTTTTGATCATGTGAAGTGTGGGCGTGCAGTGCGCCCCATATTTTAGTCCGTAGACGAGGAGCCGTGGCTATACTCTAACGTCCCGCTCACAGCGGCGCTTTCTTTCCCGGCAAGCTTGACGCGGTAGGTGCCCGATTCATCCGCAGTAAAGGAATATGTATCCTCTTGACGCGTGGAGGACGCCTCGGATAATGTTATGACGGTGTCATCGGGATCGATCAAAACCAGCTTGGCGGAACCGGAATTCGTCTCCTCCAGTGTATATTGCAGGGTAATCTCCGTTCCGTTTCCGGCAGACTGATACTTCCATATCGTCTCTGCACCGCTCAATGTACCACGGGAGAATTTGAATGAGTTCCCCCATGTAGTTGCTGTGGCATACATTTTACTGCAGTTGTCGCCGCCTGCAAGCGAGGCATCGGAATCATAGATTGTGTCGTTTTTTGTTGCATCGCAGCCTGCAAGGCTGATCGCCAAAAGTCCGGCTGTCACAATGATAAGGTGTTTTTTCATCGAATTCTTTCCTCAGAAATTTTTTTATATACGCATCCGCTGCACCAGTTTTATGCAAAGATTGGACAGAGGCTTATAGAGCAGTAGTACAAGCACAAAATTCGAGGCACCGTGGATCAGGTCAAAATAAAGGCCGGCCACCCAATATGCAAATGCCGCGCTTATACCCCCTGTCACAAAATATGGGATAGCGCACAGGGCACCAAAAAGCAGGCCGAAGAGTCCCGCGACGATAGCCCACAGAATGGGGCTTTTGAATCTGACCAGTAGGAGTGACACGGCGACCAATAGCGGCCAAATATAGAGATAAGAAACCCACCAGATGCCGAAGCCGAAAATAATACCCTCCAGAAAAATATAGACAAACACGGGGAAAAACGCCCGTCGGCCGAAAACACCTACAAAAATGATAATCAGCAGTGTCACCGGCTCGATATTGGGCAGTGCTGCCATGGCGATTTTCAGCGCCTCCATGATGGCTGCCGAAACAGCAAATAGGGTCAGTTCACGGACGGTCAGCCCTTTAGTATCCCGTTGTGAGCGTGAATTCAAACGTATCACCGTCCTCAATGGGGGTTTCGTCCACGCCGGTATAGACCTCTGCGCCGCCCTTGGTCAGGCACCACCACTGCATTTTGGCTTCATCCACCGTAATACCGTCAACGGTCTTCACATAAAGCCCGTATTGCGAGTCCTCACCCGCCACAAGCCCTCCCGGCTTTAATGCCGCCCCCAAATAGACCGCGTCGGTCGAAATCTGATGGGTATTCGTGGTTTCGTCTGTAATGACTGTGAGGGTAATGGTCTTATCGCCCGCCGTGAGTTCCGGGCGATTGTGCAAATATACCCCAAGGATCACGGCGACCACAACCACCAACACAATGGCTAAGACGAGGATCGTTCGTGTCTGCTTTCTCTTTTCCGTCATAAATGCGCTTCTCCTTTTCCAATAATCAATTCAGGCTATTATACTATAGTATTGTCAAAATGAAAAGAGGCATGTCGCATTTTCTTAAGGGTGCATCCTCCGCGCGCAGTCCTGCATAGTATAGCAATACAGATTGCGCGTGAAAGGGAGATGAAATTGCATTGTCAAAGTATAAAGTCTGTGTGTATGCAATCAGCAAAAATGAATCTCAGTTTGTAGACCGATGGATGGATGCCGTGGGCGAGGCCGACCTTGTTGTGGTTGTCGATACCGGCTCAACCGATGACACCGTAGAAAAACTGCGCGCGCGCGGCGCACTGGTTTTTGAAGAAAAAATACAGCCATGGCGGTTTGATGAGGCGCGCAACCGTTCCATGGATCATGTGCCGGAGGATGTAGACATCTGCGTATGCAACGATATTGACGAAGTGTTTGCGCCTGGATGGCGCGAAAAACTGGAGCAGGCGTGGAAGCCGCAATACACCCGCGCCCGCTACTGGTATGCGTGGGCCCCGGCGGAGGTTGGAAAACCGGTCAAACGTTTCCCTACGGAAAAAATGCACCGGCGGCATGGTTTTCGCTGGGTGCACCCTGTACATGAAGTGCTGGAGTACAGCGGTACGGATCCGGAGGAGAGCGTCTTCATTGACGATTTGTTTCTGGACCACCTGCCGGATCCGCATAAATCCCGCGGCCAGTACCTCCCACTGCTGGAGCTCTCCGCGCAGGAGAATCCCGATGACGACCGCACCATGTTTTGGCTGGGTCGGGAATACATTTTTTATGGAAAAAATGATGATGGCATCCGCACCCTTGAGCACCACCTGACCATGCCGAGCGCTGTGTGGCCTGAGGAGCGGAGTGCCTCCATGCGTTTTATTGCCCGCGCGTACCGCGCCAAACAGGAACCCGGGGAGGCGGAGCGCTGGCTGCTGCGCGCCGCCGCAGAGTGTCCCGGCATCCGGGAGCCGTGGCTGGAGCTCGCGCAGCTGGGTTACGACCGCAGTGACTGGAACACAAGCTTCTACGCCGCCTGCCGGGGCATTGCAATCACGCAATCGACAAACAGCTATCTGGTAGAGCCCGCCGCATGGGGATATCTGCTGTATGATCTCGGCGCAATTGCCGCGTATCAGCTCGGCCTGTATGCCACCGCCGCAGAGTTTGCCACAAACGCGTGCGTGCTTGATCCGGAAAACGAGCGTCTTACAAACAATCTCCGCATCATCACGGAGAAGTGCAGGGAGGTTGGCGGTCTTGCGCAGGCATAAGGTATGCGTCTATGCAATCTGCAAGAATGAATCGCACTTTGTCGACCGATGGATGGATTCGATGCAGGAGGCCGATCTTGTCGTGGTCACCGATACCGGCTCCACCGACGATACGGTGGAGCACCTGCGCGCGCGCGGCGCGGTCGTCTATGTGCAGCCGTTTAACCCGTTCCGGTTTGACGTCGCGCGTAATGCCTCCCTTTCCCATGTCCCGGACGACGTGGATATTGCGGTGTGTACCGATTTGGACGAAGTGTTTCACCCCGGCTGGCGGGCGCACCTGGAGCGCGCGTGGCAGGAAGACGCCACCATGGGCAATTACATCTACAACTGGAGTCTAAAGCCGGACGGCACCCCAGATACCCAGTTCCATTATTTTAAAATCCACCGTCCGAAAGACTATGTCTGGAGCTGCCCCATTCACGAGTTTCTCCGCTATGCCGGCACCGGCCCTGAGAAAAAAGTGTTTCTGGAGGGCGTCGTGCTGGACCACCATCCCGACCCTGAAAAATCGCGCGGCTCCTATTTGCCCCTTCTGGAGATGGCGGTAGCGGAAGAGCCGGAAAGCGACCGCATGACCTACTATCTCGGCAGAGAGTATATGTACGCGCAGCGCTGGGCTGACTGCATCCGCACGCTGGAGGGATATCTCAAGCTCCCGAGCGCATGGTGGGCGGAGGAGCGCTGCGCCGCCATGCGATGGATTGCAAAGGCCTATCACGAGTGCGGCGACGACGACACCGCGTACCGCTGGTACTGGCGCGCCATCGCGGAAGTGCCCGGCATGCGGGACGCCTATGTGGAGTTTGCGCAAATTGCCTATGCGCGTAGCGACTGGCAGTCCGTTCTGTTCGCCACCAAACGCGCGCTCACAATCCCTGAAAAATCCACCTGCTACGTAAACGCCGGATACGCGTGGGACGCCACCCCGGATGATCTGGCCGCCATCGCCTGCTTTCAGCTTGGCCTTTACACGCAGGCCCTTGCCCATGCCGAGCGGGCGCTCACCTTCGCGCCGGAGGAACCCCGGCTGCGCAAAAATCGGGATATCATCCGCGCAAAATTGAATGAAGCATAGAATTGCTATTGCATCTTTCCGCACATTCCCTTATAATGTAATCAGGCATGCAGAAAGGATGGATGCAAGGATGGTTATGAAGAAAAAATTCACGTCGATTAGACAGCTTCAGGAATTGCAGGAGCTTGCCTGCCGCGTACAGGAGGATGTCTTTATCCATGCACTGGATAATTCGGTCATGGTGGACGCAAAGTCCTTCATCGGACTGTTTTCGCTGGATTTTTCCAAGGAAGTCAACGTCACCACAGAATCCGAGTGGCTGATGAAGAAGATTAAAACGAAATTCATGCCCGATGGAGACGCATAATCCTTTTATATCAAAATATGTTCCGGCTTACCGCCAACCACGTCCTTTGTGGTTGGCGGTATTTATATATCTTTTAAAAATCAGCTTGACAGATTAAGTGTAGTGTGCTAGTATGGTGGTACACTATGACGGAGGTGAAGTAAATGCTTCCTGTGGAGAGCTGGAGCGTCGGGTTTGATCAGCGCTCCCCCATTTATCAGCAGATCATCGATCGTTTTTCCCAGGCGCTTGTGCGTGGCTCTCTTTCGCCTGGCGAACGGATTCCATCGATCCGCGACCTCGCGATTGAGCTAAAGGTCAATACCAACACGGTACAGCGTGCATATCAGGAGATGGAGCGCGACGAAATGATCTATTCCAAGAGAGGAACGGGGTATTTTGTGATGAATGACAACAATCTTCCCATACGAGTCAAGCGCACAATGGTACGCGATACCACCACAAGATTTTTGCAGGAAATGTATGCATTGGGTTTCTCCGGTGAGGATATCGTCACCGAGATTGACCGGCAAATTCGTGGAGAGGAGATCAAACATGGCACTGATGACAATAAAGAATCTTGAAAAATCCTACACAGGGACACAGGCACTGCGCGGCATCCATCTGGAGCTGGAAGCCGGAAAAATTGTCGGACTGCTCGGCCCTAACACGGCCGGAAAGACAACGCTGCTCAAAACCATCGCGGGGCTACTCCGCCCGGATCGGGGAGAAATTATCTATCCGAACGGCGCAACGGGCCGGGCGGCGAAAAACACTGTTTCCCTACTCCCTGACCAGAGCGAGTTTCCCTCCTGGATGCGGGTACTTGACGCGTTTACGTTTTACAAAAATATGTATCCAGATTACTCCGAGCAGAAAGCGGGGGAAATGGTTGCCCTTCTAGAGCTTCCGCTGGAGATGAAGATTCATCGCATGTCTAAGGGAATGCAGGAGCGTGTCGCGCTGGGCCTGACCTTTTCCCGTCAGGTACCCCTCTATCTGCTCGACGAGCCGCTCGGTGGTATCGACCCGATGGGAAAGCATAAAATCATGCAGTCCATTCTGTCCATGGATCTGGCGCAGTCCTCCATCCTCCTCTCCACCCATCTGGTGCGGGACGTGGAGACGCTCTTTGACAGCATCCTGCTCATTTCGCAGGGCGAGATCATTTATTCCGGAAACTGTGAGGAAATCCGCGAACAGCAGGGCAAAACAGTGGAAGAGATTTATGTGGAGGTGTTCTCCCATGTTGAATGAAATGAAATACGCGGTGCGCATCCATCTGAACCAGCGCGTCATCGCGCTCGGCGCGACGGTTGTGCTCAATCTGATCTTCGCTATCTGCGGCAAAACCGGCGCAGCTGGTACGGCTGGTATGATTACCGGCGTGACCCTTTGCTCTCTTGCGCTGTGTGGGCTGATTATTGTCAATATCATTGCCGATGTAGCCTCCATCCGTTCATTGTTTACCGCACCCGCGGGATATCTCTACACCCTGACGCCGCAGCCGCGCTGGAAGGTACTGCTCGGACGGGTACTTGTCATTCTCATCTGGGACCTTGTGACGCTTCTGATCGCCGCCTTTGGCGTTGCAATACAGGCAGCGATTTTCGCCGGTGGAATGATCCAAGCCCAGTTTTTCTATCCCGACCTGACTTCATCTCTTTGGAGTGCTGCGATATTTGTCCTCTATTACGCGCTGGTTCTCCTTTCTGTATTCTTTGCGGCGGCGGTTGCCAAGGGGCTGCTCTTCCGCATACCGGGCAGAGGGTTTCTGGGCTTTCTGGTCTTCTGTGCCGTCCTGTACGTCCATAGCGTGCTGAATCTCCTCCTCTCTCCTTTTGCGCATATGAGCCACTACGGCGCGTTTTTTTCCATCAGCATTACACCGGGCGCAAACGCCGGTATGATCGCATTCTTGATTTTAATGGCAATTGAGCTTGTGGCGCTGTTCTGCGCAACCACATACCTGATGGAGAGGAAGGTCAATCTATGAAAAAATTTGTACTTCTACCGCTTTCGCTCACCCTCCTGCTATCCATCCTTTTATCCGGCTGTGTGGGCGTCAACTTTCAGTCAAATGGCGGTATTAACACAGGCAATTCCCTGTCGGGCGATTGCACGACCCAGACCTATGATATCGGCACATACGACACCGTAAGTCTCTCCGGGAATTTTGTCGTCGAGTACACGGCGGCGGACGAATGTGCCGTCTCCGTGGATGTGCAGCAATCGCTGCTGCAATATCTGTCCGTTACGGAGGAAAACGGTGTATTGACCGCCAATTTCAACTGTGATCCAATTTGGGGTGAGGCTCCCGTTTTGCGACTCAGTGCGCCAACCCTGAACACATTATCAATCGTCGGCGCTGTGGAGATGACCGAATGCGATAATATTATAGCGGAGAACTTCCAGCTTAGCGTCTCCGGTGCGGGGACTTTTGATCTTCCGATTGTAGTCGATTCGCTACTCGTGTCAGTCGGAGGTATGTCCAGCATTTCCCTTTCCGGCTCCGCCGCATCGGCTCATATTGATATCAGTGGTACCGGCACAGTGGAAGCATTCGATCTCGATACCCAAAACACCGCCGTCAATATTGCCGGCATTGGGACCTGCAACATTAGCTGCTCCGAAACGCTGGATATTGTGATCGCCGGTCTGGGTGAACTGAACTACCGCGGTGATCCGGAGATTCATCAGAATATTTCTGAACTGGCCACCGTCTCAAAGGGCTAATTGACATCACACCACGCACCGCCTGTTTCACGGTCTGCCGTTACCTGTCATATGATTGGATAGAGCACAGTAAAAGGATGGGTAATTATGGCAACTTATACGCTCCCCGCAGATAGCACGAGCAGTGACCTGCAGGGGTTGATTTCAGGCCTCGGACCGGACGATGAGGTATTGCTATCCAGCGACATGAATTTTTACAGCGCGGTCAGCATTCCGGAAGGGATGACTCTTACCATTTCGTCCACCGATGGAAATGCATGGGCGATGAATCCCCTTGTCAGTGGCTTCCGTCATTTTCAGATCGCCGGTGAATTAATTCTATCCAATCTGATCGTAAATGGAAATGCCACCGCCTATGCCGGTGTCACTATGGGCGGTATTGCGGTATCGGCAACCGGCGTCTTCACCATGACAGACGGCACAATCATACAAAACTGTGCCGCTCAGCTTGGCGGTGGCGTCCTCGTAACCGGTGGGACCATGAATATGGAAGGCGGCATTGTCCAAAACAATTTTGCAGATGACGGCGGCGGAATCTATTTAACGACCGACGCAACGATTCTGATGACCGGCGGCAGCATCCGTGGCAACGGCGCTGAAACCGGTGGCGGCATACAGCTTGTCAGCGGCAGCAGCGGTACCATGACCGGCGGTGTCATCGGCGGCACCAATACGTCCTATGCCAACGTGGTTCTCTCGTATGGCGGCGGTGTATATCTTGACGCAAGCAGTTTTATATTGAACGGAGGAAGCATTGACGGAAACCGCATGGAGAGCACGGTGGGCGGCGGCGGCGGGGGCGGCGTCTTTTTGGTCGATAACAGCATCTTCCAGCTTGTCAGCGGAACTGTCAACAACAACTTTGCCGGTGCGGGTACAAGTTTCCCGACCAATGGTGGTGGCATCATGCTCGGTTCTCTCTCCTTTGTTACCCCGCCCGCGCCCAGCACCCTCTACATCACCGGCGGTACCATTGCGGGCAATGAAGTGCAGTACCGCGGCGGTGGGGTCGGTGCGGTGGCAAATTGCAATATCGTCATGACGGGCGGCACCATCAGCGGAAACATCGCCACAACCAGTGATGGCGGCGGCGGCGGGGTCTATATTGGCAATGTAATTTCCAGCGAGGGCGTGTCTTTTACCATGAGCGGCGGATCCATTACAGGAAATGAAGGCTATGTCGGCGGCGGAGTTCTGATCTATTCAGAAACCTTTACCGAAGACTATACCGCCACCTTTCTGATGCACAGCGGGGTCATCTCCGACAACACCAGCACGAACTATTACGGCGGCGGGGTATGCGTACTGCTCAGCAATAGTATCTTCCAGATGGTTTCACAGCCCACAAGCGGACTGCCCGCCCCGATTATCACCGGCAACCATGCGAACACAGACGGTGGGGGGATATTTGCCTACATCACTGAGATTTTTATTTCCGGCTCTACGGTCACCGATAACAGCGCCAACAGCTACGGCGGCGGCATTCGCCTGAGCAGCGGCAGCACCTGCACAATAGAAGACGGCACGGTGAGCAACAATACTGCCGGTATTGACGGAGGCGGTATTTACCTTGGCACTACCGATACCCTTGAGGTGCTCGGCGCGAGCTTCATCATTGGCAACGACGCGCCGAATGGAAACGGAGGCGGCATTTTTACCGCGGACTATGACTATGCTAACCCCGCAAGCCTTGCCGCATACAGCAACATCACC
The DNA here is from genome assembly GCA_021201735.1 of Oscillospiraceae bacterium. GTDB lineage: Bacteria > Bacillota > Clostridia > Oscillospirales > Oscillospiraceae > JAJQEJ01. The sequence goes on from JAJQEJ010000002.1 coordinate 10,579, forward strand.
ACCGCCGCCACCGTCGTCTTTGACGAAAACCACGCGTCCGGTGCCTATACTCCGCCGGATAACGCCGCGGACTTTACCAACATCGGCTACGCCACAACCAGCATTGCAGTCTCCAGCGGGTACGTCCATCCGCTCAATAACTACGACATCAATTATGTCGGCCCGGTTCCGCTGATCCTGTACAGCGTCACGTATGACGCAAACGGCGGCACCGGCAGCCATACGGATGAAAATATTGAATCGGGTACAATATATCATGTGCTCTCACCGGAAGAAACGGGCATCAGCCGCCCCGGCTACACGTTCGTCGGCTGGAACACGGTGGCTGACGGCAGCGGCACGTTCTATGAGCCGGGAGACACCATCAACATTACGGGTGACGTCACCCTCTATGCCCAGTGGACACCGGTACTGGGTCCTTACGACGTGATTTACGACGCCAACGGCGGCACCGGCAGCCACGCCGACACAGGTATCCCGGCAGACACACAGTACACGGTTCTCTCCCCGGGTGAAACCGGCATCAGCCGCCCCGGTTTCACCTTTACCGGCTGGAATACTGCGCCGGATGGCAGCGGTACAGCCTACCAGCCGGGAGACACCATTCTTATCACGGGAGATGTTGTGCTCTACGCACAGTGGACACAGGTGGAGGAATTCTTCAGCGTCACCTACGACCCCAATGGCGGCACCGGTAGCCATATGGATGCAAACCTGCCGGGCGGAACGATATATACAGTGCTGTCGCAAGAGGAGACCGGCATCACTCGACCGGGCTTCACCTTCACCGGCTGGAATACCGCGCCGGACGGCAGCGGTACAGCCTACCAGCCGGGAGATACCATCCTCATCATGGGCGACATCGTTCTCTATGCCCAGTGGACACAGAATCAGAAGCCGTGCTTTATCTGTATGCCGTGCCGCTGCGTCTGTATCAATCCCTGCATACAACGCCGCTACTGCTGAGTATAAAAATCCGTTGCACGGTATTGCCATATACGATAGCACTCACGCACGGGGTGCGGTGTATGGTGAACAAAGAAATTCCCAACGCAATCGGTTATCTGCTGTACGGAAAGTGTGCAGTATGAATTATCATAGCGGCAAGCGGCTGTATTTTGACACAGCCGCTTGCGTTTTTCTCCCGATATGTTATAGTAGCAGCACAATTTTATCAGACAGTTTGTACGCTCACCGTCAACCACTGGGGTGTGGTTGACGGTGAGCGTTCTGATCCATGTGGTGCCGCGCTCCACTTTATCGGAGACCGGTTTGACGTTTACTGCATAGCTTCGATCATATTTAAGAGCAGAAGGATGTCCAATGCGTTAAGCTTCCCGTCGCCCGATACGTCCGCGTAGGTCTGAACAGCCTCGTCCTGCGCCGTGATCAGCACAATAAGCTCCATCAGATAGGACACATCGGCATCATCCAGTACGCCGTCCATGGTAACGTCGCCAAGGTAATAGACCTCAATTCTGCTCACACTGCCCGCCGTGATGGTGTATACCCCATCTTCATCCGCGCTGATGCGGATATACTCCGCACCCGCCGCAAAGACAACCGGACTGCCCACGCCCGCCTGCACGGTGAAGGTTATGTCCTCACCGGTCAGAACCCCACTCTCCACGCCGGAGCGCCAGAGCAGCGCAATGTCATCGGAGACGGTGTACACATCGAGCGTCTGTCCGGCCCCGCCGCCCTCGTAAACCCACACCGCCGTCAGCACTACGTCCTGTGCCGGTACGGTATAGCTCTCCCCGGCAAGGTATACTTGCGTGCCGTCACTCCACCCGGAGAAGGTGTAGCCATCCCGGGAGAAGAGGTTTTCCGGCAGGGTCACGGTGGTCCCCGCGTATTGCAGCATCTCGTCCGGCGCGGTACCCTGCGCGTCCGTGCCGCCGTCAAATATGATGGAATACTGGTTTTCCGTAACTGTAATCGCGCAGCTGGCGCTCACGTCACCCACTGTGGCGGTCACCACCACATCACCGCAGGCGAGCGCCGTAACAAGACCCTGCGCGCTCACAACCGCAACCTCTTCATCGCTGCTGCTCCATGTCACCGGCCAGAGGTCGGACTCCTCCCCTTCCACCATAGCTTCCATCTGGTAGCTCACACCGTTGCCCAGCTCCAGCTCCATGGCGTTCAGCGCGACGCTCTGCACCGGGATGGCGACCGTGACCGTGATAGACAGGTCACGCCCCACCTGCGGGATCATATATTCTCCGCCGCCCATGTTATACAGAATGCTTGCAGCGGACAGATCCGGCACGTCGCGCAGCACCGGAAAACCATGATTGCTCTGCGACAGGTCGCGCTTCCAACTCTCGTCGCCGAGCGTAGTGTACAGATTTTTCAGCGTCTCGGCACTCACGCTGCAAAGCTGGCGCGCGGTATAGTTGATGACGATACCGCCGCTGTTGGAGAGAGGAACCGAATACGTCCCTTCCAGCCAATAGTTGTTCAGATAGTTGGTGAGCGTACCGGCACCCATATGGCCGACAAGCGCGCCGGTCGCACCGCTGCCGCCGTCTGTGTACGCAACTGTACCTGCGTTATAGCAGTTTTGCATCGTCATGGAGGGCGATGCGGAGCCACACAGTCCGCCGACGTAGTTACTGCCCCCGTAGACATCCCCACGTGGCTTGGTACAGTATACATTTCCCGCGTTATAGCAGTTGGTCATGACGAGATTGGATCCGGCGGACGCGATCAGACCGCCCTCCCACGACGGCGCGCTGTAGATCGAACCGTGATTACTGCACGCATCCATGATGACGGTGCCGGAGCTTCCGCCGCTGGCCATAATGCCGCCACATCCGGTGCCGTGACAGGCATAGGTTGCCGTGATCGTACCGTCATTGCGGCAGCCGCGGATGGTGACGACATCGCCACTGCCCAGTGAGCTCGTGCCCTCCAGAATCCCGCCGACGCCCATACCGCCTTTGACCGTGCCGGCGTTATAGCAGTCGATGACCGAGGATGTACCGGATACATAGCAGAGCAGACCCGCCGCGCTGCCGTTATAGTTGGATGCAGAGATATTGGCAAGGTTTTTGCAGTTGATGATATCACTGTTGGTCGCGTAAACGGCAAGCCCCGATATGCCGCTGTAGCCCTGTACGTTACCGGCGATGGTCACGTCGCTCACCGTCGCGTTTACCAGATAGCCGAAGAGGGCCCGGGTGCTTGACTTTGAACTGGTACTCGCCGACGTCATGGCAAGCGTGATGGTGTGCCCCTGCCCGCTGAATACACCGGAGAACACGCGGCTTCCAGGTGAGAGGGAGTAGGAATATCCGATGCTCGGCATGTTCCCCGCCGACATGTCAAGGTCGGCGCCCAGGAAGAGGGACACGCCGGAAAAGTCTGTCGTACCGCCGTTTACAAGGTCGCTGACGCCCACAAGCTCCGCGGCGGTCGTGATGGTGTACTCCGTGAGACCGGCCGAATACCAGCTCGTGTCCAAGGAGATGCCGTCCCACCGGTCCGACTCGGTGCCGTACCCTTCCAAGCTGACGTCCGCGATGGCGTAGGGTGTGTTGGGCAGAATATAGAAGGACAAGGCGCTTCCCTCCGCCACGGAGGCGGAGCCGCTAATGCGCGTGTCGTCCTGCGCGCTGTAGATGGACGCCTGCTGCCGGTTGAGCTGGAAGGATACCGTCTGATACGGTATTGACTCATCCAGGCGGATGCTGACCAGATAACTGCTCTGATCCGTGATGTCGAGCGTCCCGCCTGCAGCTTCAAAACCGTCGGCCTGCACTGTATAGCTGTAGGAGCCGCCCACGGAGAGGATGAAGCTCACCTTACTGCCGGAAACCGGCTGTATCTGCGTACCAGCCGCGTCCAACACGGTGATCACAATACTATCCTGCACAAGGCTCCACGGCTCCACCTGAAAGGTGATCTTTTTCTCGGATACCGTCGTGCGCGCCTGCACGCGCACTTCCACCGGCGTGACGATACTCTCTATGGTATACAGCCCGCTCTCCTCATCGTATAGAATGGGGAGCTGCTCGTACTCGCCGAATACCTCCGGCCGGGCCGCCTGCCACGTCAGAACGGGCAGACCCGCGTTCACCCAGTAGAGGTCGTCCGTATACATCATGCCGCTCCCGAGCTGGATGATAAATTCGCCGTTGCGCATCTCTTCCTCCGTGTAAAAGCCGCTCTCGGACGTGTCGGTGCTTACGACGGCATAGAACAAATTATTAGTGCTCCCGGCGAGTGCGTAACACCCGTCCACGCTTGCCGCAGTCACTTCTCCCACCAGTGCGCCGCCTTTTGAGGCAAATACCGTACCCGCATTATAGCAGCTTTTCAGTACCATGACGTTGGATGACGTGCTGTACACACGTCCAACAAGGCCGCCTGCCGAACCGATGAGCGTATCGAGCAATATCACTTCGCCCGTATTATAGGAGCCGGTGAGCTCCACAAACGACGCGCCCGTTCTGGAGACCAGATTTCCGACAAGTCCCCCGACCCGTCCGGTACGCGACGTGACCGCGCCCTTGTTGTAGCAGTCGTTCATGATCGCCTCATAGCCGGAAAACCCAACCGCGACGCCCGCTATGCCGCCGGTGCCTGCATAGGCAGTAGTTGCCTCGTTCGTCGCGGTGTATGTACCGGTATAGGACACCGCGCCCGCGTTATAGCAGCGCAGAACCTCGCTGCTGTAATACATATAGCCCACCACGCCGCCGACAAGCGCCCGGCTGCCACCCGCGGTGACACTGCCGACATTCCAGCAATCGGTTACTGTGACCCCCTGCGTATAGCCCACCACGCCGCCGACGCCGCCGGAGCTGCTGGACGTACATGACACTGCCGCACCGTTCCAGCAGTTGCTGATGACACTTTTGTTATTCGCCATGCCGACAAGACCCGCTGTGTAGCTTGCCCCCACCTGCACCGTGCCTGTCACCCAGCAATTCTCAATGGTACTACCCGATACATAGCCCGCAAAGCCCGCGCCCCAGGACGAGGATACCACCTGACAGGACGCGACACCCAGATTCCGTATATCTCCGCCGACTACATAGCTAAACAGCCCCCCCGCTGCGCCGGAATCGGTGCTGACGCTGTAGAGGTTGCGGATCACATGTCCATTCCCGTCGAAGTTGCCGGAAAAGGCCGTGCCGCCGTAGACCCCGATCGGCGTCCACTCCAATCCGTTTAAATCCAGATTCGCGTCCAAGCGGATATACTCTCCCGCGTAGCTGTCCCCATTTGCAACCGTACGGGCCAGATAGGCAAGCTGCGCGCAGGTCTCGATGATATAGGGATCGCTCTCCGTCCCGCTCCCCTTGCTCAACTGCATGGCGACGGAGCCGTTCCAGACGCTCTGGCATTCGCTTGCCGCTTCCTTCACCGCAGAGATATCGGAGATCCAGCGGTTCTCCCCCGCGTCCAGCGCAAAGAAAATATCGTCTCCATAGGCCACCTCCGCCTGCGTCACACTCTCGCCATCCACCGTGACGGTGGTCTTACCGCTATCGAACGTCACGGTGTTTGACTCCGGCTGCATGGTGGCTGTCATCGTGTAGCGCTCCATGCCGTCTGACGCGGCTTCGTCCGGCATCCAGCTTGCGTCTATGCCGCTGATCGTGCCGGTCAAATCAATGTAATTGAGCGCGGTAATGGTATAGGTATATACCCCGTCCCGCGCGAGGGTGTAGTACCCGCTCTCCGCATCCGGCTGCACGGCATTGCCGGAGGCGTCGGTGATGAGCACCGACGCGCCGCCCGCCGCCCCAGACGGCATGACCTGAATCGCGAGCGCAAAGCAGGCCTCCGCCTGGGTCACGCCGCAGCGCTCACACACACCGTCCACAAAGCTGTGGCCGAGCGGTGCAATCTCCTCGCTGTACGTGTCGCCGCATGCCGTACAGGTGTACGTGAGCGTGCCCTCCGTGGTGCAGGTGGCCTCCACCGTTATCTCCTGCACGTAGCTGTGTCCTGTCGCGGGAACGGTGTCTTCCGTGTAGGAATAGCCGCAGCCCTCCGCCGTGCAGGTATAGACGGTATACCCGTCCGCTGTACAGGTCGGCGCGACCACCATCCCGTCGTCAAACATATGCTCCAGCGTGGCTATGGGCTCTTCCATCTCTTCGCCGCACACAGTGCAGGTATAGGTCATGACCCCCTCTTCGTAGCACGTCGGGTCGGTGGTGACGGTCCCCTCTCCATAGCTGTGTCCAAGCGCGTCGGTCTCCTCATCCGTGTAGTAATAGCCGCATATCTCACATGTGTGCTGCGTGTATCCCTGTTGGGTACAGGTCGGCGCGACGACGGCTTCGACAAAGCTGTGCTCCTCACCGCAAATCTGCCATCCGAGCACCGGCAGACCGCCGTTCATATTGTCCGCATCCGTTACAAAGGTGCTGATGAGCAACGTGCCACCTGTGGAGTACGACACACCGCGCAGCACATCCTCCAGCCGGTCTTCCGCCTGAAACTGCGCAATGCTCACGACGCCCGACGGCAGTGAGAGCGCGTTGCCTATACCACTTGCGGCCGTGCCGCTGAGCCAATAGTTGTACCGGCTTTGGGATACGGCGGTCAACGTGCCGCCGAAGCCACCCACGTACGCGGCAGAATCCGCCACGACGACATTGCCGGCATTATAGTTAAATGCCATGCGCGGTGTGCCGCTTTTTGCGCTGTAGCCCACAAAACCGCCGACATATGCCGGGGAACTGGCGTCTGTGCGGGTGCTTTCCACCGTGCCGGTATTGTAGCAGTTGCTCACCTCCACAGTATTGTAGTAGATATAGCCGAGCAGCCCGCCTATATAATAGCTGGCCCCGCTAACCGCGCCGGTATTATAGCAATTGGATATCTGCCCATACTCCACGTTGGCGGAGCTACCCACATAGCCGATGAGTCCGCCCACCGTGTTGGAGGCAGCGCTGGTGCGCGAGGTGACCGTACCTGTGTTGGCGCAATAGGAAATATGATTTGTCCCGCTGTAGTAGCCGACAAGGCCGCCGACGGCGTCCTTTCCGCTTATCGCCGCGTGATTGACGCACATGGTCATGGTGCAGTTGCTGAGACAGCCCACAATGCCGCCCATATCACCCCCGGTGGATGTGCTTGTACTGCTGATGCTGCCGTACACCGTGATGTATTCGATCGTACTGTCCGCCGCATAGCCCGCAAGCCCACCGGCATAGATGTTGCTGGAGGTAAGCGTGACGTCCAGCGTCAGATGGCGCACTGTGGCACCGCGCAGGTAGCCAAACAGGCCGATATACATGTTGCCCGTATAGGAAAGGCCCGTAATGGCGTGGTCATTGCCGTCAAATACCCCCGCATAGGGCGACGAGGTGGAGCTGGTTCCAATCGGCGTCCAGCTCTGCCCGGTCAGATCAATATCCGCTGTCAGTTCCGCCTGCAAGGTCGTCTCGCCCGCGTTGACCTGCTGCGCAAACCACAAAAGCTGCTCCGCCGTTCCGATCTGATAAACCCCATCGATTTCCTGCGGCGTGTCGGAATCATCTGCGGCACGTACACCGGACATCATACCGCACAGCAGACATGCGCATACCAGAAGTGATAGTATTTTTTTCATAGGTAGGGTCCTTTCCTTTCTCTTAGCTTCTCTCACCCTTGATGTCGTCTTCCCGCTTTTCCTTCCGGTAGCGCCACAGCGCTGCGAGCAGGATAATGAGGATCACCAGGCCCGCAATGAGATAGACCAGCCCATACGCGGGCTGTGGCGCGGGCTGTGTCTCCAACGTTAAGATCTCCAGTGGATCTTCCGCTGTCTCCTCCTCAGGGAGCGGCACCATCTCATCCGCGCCGTCGCCACCGCCTCCCTCTTCCGAGCCGCCTTCCGTGCCGTCGCTGTCGATGTTCTCCACCGTCGTGCGGTCGCCGCTGGCAACCTGCGTACTATCGGAGATCGGCGCGTCGGGCATAGCAGCCACCGTCAGCCCCACCATGCCATCCGCAAGCGGCACATCCGTATCGGTAACCGTAGAAATGTCACTGCTGCCGCCGTCGCCCTGCCCGGGTGTGTCGTCGGTGCCGTTGTCGCCATCGCCGATTTTATTGCCGTCGCCGCTGCCAAGGCCGTTACCTGTGCCGTCGCCCGAACCGTTGCCGTTGCCTGTACCGGTGCCGTTTCCTCCGCCATACCCGCCGCCGGTGCCTTTACTGATGCCGCTTGTGGTATCCTGTGCCTGGGCGGTTGGGGACGGTGAGGGGG
>JAJQEJ010000052.1 GCA_021201735.1 Oscillospiraceae bacterium
CAAGAACGGCTGCTTTCGCCTGATGAAAGCAGCCGTTCTTTGACAGGCTGAGGCGGTAGACAAAGTCTACCGCCTCGATTTTTCCCGTTTCATAAGAACAGCCATAGGAGGAAATCAAGATTTTTTCGTCGGTCTTGGCGGGCTTCCCGGAAAGTATTTCGCGTGCCTCCTTAAACTAAGTCGCTTCCTCCGCGATGCTGTTGGCAACCGCCGCCGCTCTGTCCTGCCAGGCCAGAATGGGATAGCCGCCGTTCATATTCCCTTCATCCGAGACATAAGCCGAACCAAGTCTTGCGGAATAGTCACTACTACCCTTAATCGACTGCGTAAATACCCCATCCGTGTAGTTTTGGCCGCTGTAATAACCGCCGCCGGGGGCGCTGTCCCTCACGTAGTAGCAGTTCGTAATCACGCTGTAAGGCGCGCCGCCGTTGTCTGTGCCGATGGCCATAGCGTAGGTGTCGGTGGCAGCGCTGATTTTGCCGGCGTTGTAACAGTTCTCAATCGGTATCTCGTTGCTGCCGGAAATGCCGCCGGTGGGGTTTGCATAGGTGCTGGTTATGTCACCCATGTTGTAGCAGTCCACGATCTTCCCTTTGTTCCAGCCCGCGCCGACAATGCCGCCCAGGCCCTTGGCGTCCGTATTGTTGACACTCGCGTAGTTGACGCAGCCCGAAATGGTCGCGGTACCCGTGGTCCTGCCGATCTTGCCCACAATCCCGCCGACAGAGCGGTTTGCCAGAATGTAGCCGGTGATGCCCACGTCATAGACCCCGGGGGTCGCGGGTCTGAGGCTGTCCGGGTCACTATCGTGCACGCCCAGCCGACCAATGAGGCCGACGGAGGAGCCGTCGCCGTAGTTCCCACTGCTGTGGCGGTTGCAGTAGATGTTTAACACATAGTGTCCGTCCCCGTCAAAGGTGCCGCAGAAGGAGGCATCAATCCTTGTTGTGGTGTCATTCGGCGTCATGAGGTACTGCCCGCCGATGGGCATATAGTTCGGGCCGGTCCAGCCGCCGTAGGCAAAGGTCGCGCCCATGTCGATATCCGCCGTCAGCCGGACGGTCTTGCCGTCGAAGTTTTCTATTCCGTAGTGGTAGGTATCCGTGCTGTTGTTGCTCCCGCCGGTGGAGGTGTCCCCCGCCTGGGTGACATATTGTCCATTCACATCGTTCCACTGCGCTGCGGTCATGGACTGCGTGGACGACGTCCAGACAACGCAGGCTTCATTCACAAGGCCATTGACCAGCGCGGAGACGCCCGCGAGCTGCGCGGCAGTGTCAATGTCGTAGCTGTCGGCTGATTCATGGCCCAAATACCAGCTCACATCAACGGTTTTCCCGTCCCAGACACCGGTGGCGTTACTTGTGATATGATACCGCGCCTGCATCCACGTCCTGCGCCTTGAGCGTAACGGTCAGCGCTGTGTCCTCCATCACGCCGGTAAGATTGTACTCATACGTGGCTGTCGCTCCCACAACCTGACTGCCGGTGAGCGTCAGGCTGCCGCTTCCTACTGTTACGTTCTCCACTGTGTACACCTTGCTCATAGCGACGGTCACGCTTGCGCTGCCGTTATTTCTCACAATCGCAATGCTGCTGCCGCTCTGCTGCTCTATCCCTCCCGACAGTACCTTGAGGTCATTTTCCTCGGTGCTTCCGTACTCCAGCACAACACTGTAAACCTCGGTATCCTGCTGCCAGGCCAGAATGGGATATCCGTTATTGAGCGGTGTGTCGGTACGGTCGCTCACAAAGGCGCTGCCCAGGGTTTTCAGGAAGGACGCCGATTTCAGCTCTTCCTCTGATTTCGCCTTCCCGCCCGCTTCTCGCATAGGACCAACTGCACCGGTGTAGTTCATATCCGCGAGCAGATCGAGATAAAAGCTATTTGTGACGCTTGCCTGTACGCCCACTAAGGGGTGGAATGAAACGCCTCCCGACGTGCTCTCTTTGTTTTTTACAATGCCAATATCGTAGCAGTTTTCAATCGTGCCGGCGCTTGTAATACCCGTTGCAACCGTGCCATAGACCGTGCCCGTGTTGTAGCTGTTGGAAATGATACCGCTGTTGGAGTATATCATACCCATGGCAACGCTGGCGGTCACACTGCCGGTGTTCACGCAACCGGTAACGATGCCGGAGTTCCTGCCGGCAATGCCGCTTGCTCCCTCTGGAGCGCTAACATCACCGCCGTTATAGCAATTGATAAGGCAGTCACAGCTATAGGCAATCCCAGCCGAATCTCTCTTTGCAGTAGTGCGTATCTCTCCGTAGTTTTCGCAGTCCGCAATCACTGTGTTGCTAGCAATTGCGGCAATACCACCGATTTCCCCACGATATGCCGTAACACTTGCGAGGTTTACGCAGTGAAAAATGCCTGCATAGTTGGCCCTGGCCACAACACCGGCACCATTCGTGTAGCCGTCGAACTCCCCCGCCACCGTCAGGTTGCGGACCACGCCGTCCGTCACATAACCAAACAGTGAAAAGTTGGAGAGGTAGGAATCGTCTTTCCCAAACATATAAAGCCCTGAAATTGTGTGCCCATTCCCGTCAAACACGCCGGTAAAAGGATTCTCCTCTGTACCGATGGGCGTCCACCAGACGTCAAGCTCTTTGCTGCAGACAGAGGATACATCAATATCCGCTGTCAGATAGACCGCTTTCCCCGCGTAGCTTTTCCCAGCCTTGACCGTATTGGTAAACGCGACCAGCTCGTCGGTTGTACCAATCTCAATGCGCTCAAGTCCCGGCACCTTGCTGACGGTCACCCTGCACTGAGCAGAATGCCCGTCAACCGTAGTGGCGGTGATGGTGGCGGTGCCCGCACTCAGCCCGACGACATGTCCGTCTTTCCCCACATTGGCAACCCTTGGGTCTGTTGTGCTCCATGAAACCGTTTTATCCGCCGCCTCAAGCGGCAGAACCGTCGCTGTGAGGTCGGCTCCGGTTCCTTCCTTTAAGGAGATGGTTTTCTTCGCGAGGCTCACGCCCTCCGTCTCGACCTCTTTGTTCATCACGAATGTGGCAAGTATCACGGTGCCCGTCGCAGCGTCCTCTAGATCTCTCACCGGATAGGTATAGGTGAACGCGCGCTCAGTCCTCTTCGTTAAAACGCTTTTTCCGTTAATGGTCAGCTCGGTCAGTGAATAATTTGCGGCCGGCGTCGCAGTAAGTGTAAGTATCTGCCCATCCCGGACGATACAGCCGCTGGATTTCGTTGTATGACCTAACCGAACCACAAGGCTGCCGGATCCGGAAGCGGAAAATTCCGCCGTGTATACAAAATACGCCTCAATGCGATGACTTCCCTCTTTCATTTCAGCAGTACTCACAGTATAAATGCGCTTCCCCTGCGCCCCCTGCACGGCAACGCCGTCCACTGTTATTTTATCAATCACATATCTTGTTGCTGCGGACTCGATGGAAAACGTGCCGTTAGCGTCCACTGTGATCGCGCCGCCGTAAGTTTCAATGGAGCCGGTGATGGAGGTGTCTCCGCGTACAAAGCTCGCATCACTCTCCGCCGTCTCCGCCTGCACAAAAAGACTCTCTGCGTAATTTCCCGTGGGTTCTCTTGTCATTGCATACACATTATTCTTATCCGCCTGCCAGTCTGCGCCGTCTTTTTGGGCACTCACCAGACGATAGCCCTCGTCACCCTGCACGGTAATGCATGTATTTGTGGTAAACGGATCTCTGATGATCCCATCAACGCTAAGCGTGCCATTGGCGTGCACCAGATCACTCCGGGCGCCGTATATGGCCACGCCGTTGGCTTCTTTCGTCCGGAGCGTCCCACGCTTCAATAGGATGGTGCTGTTACTGACACACTCAAAAATACCGTTACCGGCTTTCACATCGTAGATTTCCGCCCCGTCCAATATGATCGTACCGCCAGCAGTCATAGTACAGGCAACCGCCCCGCGCAGGCTGGCATTTCGAACGACAGTGTTTTTTGAAAAGATAATCGTAGCACTGTTCTGCGCATCGCTATTGAGATAAGTATAGAACATGTAATATTTACTGGTGGAGGCCTGACTCGACCCCTCTATTACGATATCCTCCAGGGTCAATTTTCCCTGCACCCGTACCATCGCCGCTGCATCTCCCCCCAGAAACTGAAGCTTTGCATCGCCGTATTCCTCCTTGGGCAGGCTCCATACCTCCTCTTTACCGGTACCAATCGAGCCACTCCCCACCAGATAGATTGTGCCGTCATACGCCAGCAGCTCTTTCGCCCGGGCGAAGGTTTTTACCGGGTTCTCCTTCTCCCCACTGCTTGTGTCCTCTCCATCTATCAAGTCCAGATAGACGGCATCCAGCCCCCCGGTGGCAGTGGCGGCGGAGCAGACCGGCAGCATGGCTGTGAGTATAAGCGCTGCGCCAACCTTCATTTTCTTCTGGCATAGCATTATTTTGCGTGCCTCCTTAAACTAAGTCGCTTCCTCCGCGATGCTGTCAGCAACCGCCGCCGCTCTGTCCTGCCAGGTCAGAATGGCATAGCCGCCGTTAATCCCATTGGTATCCGGCATATAAGCGGAGCCGAGCTTCTCAGCCATCTCATCGTCCTTCAGCTTCGCCGTGACTCCGGAGTTGACTACATCGCCGGTGCCGTTGAAATAACCGCCGGAGGCGCTGCCGTATTCATACCAGCAATTTATAATGTAGCTGTCGTAAGCTGCGCCGGCGTTGTTTGTACCGATGGCCATGGCGTAGCTGCTGCTTCCTGCATTGATATACCCTGCGTTATAGCAGTTTGTAATGGGCACCTCATTGCTGCCGGAGATGCCGCCTGTGGGGCATGTGTAGGTGCTTGTGATACGCCCCATGTTGTAGCAGTTGATAATTTTCCCCTTATTCCAGCCCGCGCCGACAATGCCGCCCAAGCCCTTGGCGTCGGTGTTGTTGACACTCGCGTAATTGACGCAGCCGGAAATGGTCGCGGTGGATGAGGTGCGCCCGATCTTCCCTACGATACCACCCACGGAGCGGTTTGACAGAATATACCCCGTTACGCCCACATCATATACGCCCGGACTTGCGGGCTCCAGACTGCTCCCACTCTCGTTGTCGTGCACGCCAAGCCTGCCGATCAGTCCGACGGACTGTCCGTTGTTGTAGTTATCGGCGTGGCGGTTGCAGTAGATATTTAACACGTAATGTCCATTCCCATTCAAAGTGCCGCAGAAGGATGCGCCAATCAGTGTGGATATGTCGTTTTGCGTCATCAGATATTGTCCGCCGAGGGGCATGTAATTCGGGCCGTCCCAGCTGCCGTAGGCATAGGTCGCGCCCATGTCAATGTCCGCCGTCAGCCGGATGGTTTTGTCTTTAAAGCTCTCAATCCCGTAATGATAGGAGCCGCCGCCCGCGTCGCTATCGCCATTGCCGCTGTGGACATAGCCGTTTTTGGGATCGTTCCACTGCGCCGCGGTCAGGTACTCCGTGGAGGAAATCCAAATTTTCTCCACGTCATTGTTCACGAGTCCGTTAATGAGCGCCGCCGCACCCGCAAATGCTTCGGCAGTGGAAATGTCATAGCTGGCAGCATCGGGGTTTGCAAGATACCATGACACATCAATGATTTTCCCGTCCCATGTGCCATTTGTGCTGACCGAGCTGTTAAACACGGAGTCATTGCCGCCTTCTTCCGCATCTTTGAGGGTAATTGTCAGCGTCGTGTCCGCAAATATACCGGTAAGATTATAGGTATAGGTCCCCGTATTCCCAATGACTTCACTGCTCGTAAGCGTCGCGGTTCCGCTTCCCGCCGTGATGGCGTCCACGGTATACGCCTTATTCATGGAGAGGGTAAATTCGACGTCCTTGCTCCGCAGGACGGAGAAGTTGCCGCCGTTCTCCTGTTCCATACCCCGCGACGTCACCGTCAGGGCGTTTGCGGCAGTGCGCTCATAATCCAGCGTGATGCTGTAAGCGTCCATATCCGTCTGCCAGTTCAGGATGGGATACCCGTTGTTGAGTGCCATGGTATCCTCTGCAAAGGCGCTTCCCAGCTCTCCGGCCAGCGCCTTGATCTCCTCGGCCGTCTTCTCCGCCCCGCTGCTGTCCCAGGTGTCCTCATATGCGACATAGCTCTCGTCCTTCAAATCCGCCAGATAATAGCAGTTTTTGATGTGTCCGACGCTCCCGACAATGAAGTAGGCGTATGCGCCTGTGGTGGTGCCGTTTTCCACCCTGCCGAGATTGTAGCAGTTTTCCACCGTGCCGTTGGTGGCACTGGCGACAATACCGCCGCTTTTGGAATGCGCATACGAGGATGCATACAAGGGTACATGGACAAGCCCTAAATTGTAGCAGTTTGAAATGATACCGGAACTGCCGGAGGCGATGCCGCCGGCAGACATGCTGTCATCCACCGTGCCGGCATTCACGCAGCCGGTGATCAGGCCTGCGCTGACCGCCATGCCGCCCGCACCGCCGGTGGCGCGCACATCACCCGCATTGTAGCAATCAATGATGCTGCCGCTGTTGGACGTGACAATACCGGCCACGTTGTTTTTGGCTACCTTCACAGTGCCATAGTTCTCACATCGCAGAAAAACCGATCCGCTTGCTGTATAGGCAATCCCTCCGGCATCCGTCTGATAGGCCTGAACGGACGCACGGTTGATGCAGTTATAGATGACGGAGTTCTGCACCCGCCCCGCTATCGTGCCGATATAGCGGAACGCGGCTATGTTACCGTCCAGCACCACATTTTTTATGATACCGTCCTCCACATAGCCAAACAGCCCGAGCGAATGGGTTTGAAACCGCGGGTAATTGCCTTCATTATTATCCACCATCAACCCGGATATCGTGTGTCCGCCCCCGTCAAACACGCCCGAGAAGGGCACCGATACACCACTGTTGAGATCTTTCGTGCCAATCGGTGTCCACCCCCAGCTTGCATCCCACGCATCGTCCGGGTGCCAGGGTGGGGATGGAAGGCTGTCATACACATCGGAGAGGTCGAGATCCGTTGTGAGGCATACCAGCTTTCCCGCGTAGTCATTTCCCCTGTTCACATCCGCCGCAAACGCCAGGAACTCGTCCAGTGTATCGATGTAGATCGTCTGTGTAAACGCCGACCGCACCGTCACCTGAAAGCTGTCCGTATACCCGCCGTCCAGCGTGGTAACCGAAATGGTTGCGGTGCCCTCGCCCATACCATAGACCCAGCCGTCGGCGCTCACAACGGCTACGTCCTGATCACTGCTCTCCCAGCGCGCGGCATTGTACGCCACAAAATCCACCGGCTCCACCGTGGCGGTCATCTGCCGATTCCCGCCCACGGTCAAAGACATCTGACGGGTGCCGTCCGCTGTGACCGGCAATACAGATTTGTCAATCTCCACAGACTCAACCGGGACGTTGGGGTCCATAATGAACGTGGCAAGCAGTGCGGCTCCGTCGTCCGTTTCACCAAAATCCCCCACATGGCCGGTAAAGGTATACGTATGTCCTTTTGCGTCGTTGACGACGCCCTCCACTTCCGACGACACATCAACACCGTTGATGGTCAGCGCATCCAGCAGATAATACTGCTCGGATTCAGCCGTCAGGGTAATGGTATCCCCTGTGCGGAGCAGCGCGCCGCGCTCCAGTGTTTCGCCGTCCCTGCTGACCGTCAGTGTACCGTATTCACCGCAAAGCACCGAATGGAGCGTATAGGTAAAATAGGCCGATATGGCGTATGCGCCGCTTGACCAGCCGGTTACCGGAACTTCATAGGCGGTCTGCCCCTGCGCGGCGGAGAGGTCTATGTCCGCCGGTTCGCCGTCCTTCGTAATCTCAATTCTGTCGATGACGTAGTTGTCTCTCGCAAGCGCGTATACCGTGAATTTACCGCTATCCTGCGTGACCGCGCCGCCGTCACTCCTGATCGCCGCGTCCACCTGAATACTTTTCTTGCCGTCCGCATATGTGGCCGCAACCTGCATCTCACCGGGTTCCGCTATGATGCTTGTAACGATATTCCCCGCATTCTGCCTGTCGGCACGATAGATCCCGTCCTGATCGGCCCGCCACGTATAGCCGTTCTTCTGGACGCTCTGTGCCGGATAATACGCGGGAATCTCCACCTCAATTGCGCCGCCCTTCGTGTCTGCCGCATAAATTCCGCCGTCAATGCGCAGCTTACCGGTCGGTGTAATTTCCGGCACGGAGTCCATCCCAAGGTAGATTGCCGCGTTTGTATAGCCGCTGTAAGCCTTATCGCTGCTCCCGCCGGTAGTGATACGCCCGCTTTTTAGCTGCAGTCTGTTTTTGTGTTTTTCAAATGTCATAGGCAGAGAAATGATGCCGTTCACCGCAATATTATTTGTCAGCGCAGCCCCGTCCAAGATCACTGTCCCGTTCGACGACGCCGAAATAATTGCATTTGAGTTTAATTGCAGCGCAAAATTGCGGATCACACAGTTTTCTCCAAGGCGCAGTGTCGCGCTTTCGCCCAAGTCCAGGCCCCCGGAGACAACGAAAATGCCGCCCTGCACCCGAAGTGGTTTGTCGAGTCCCGGCCCCTCGATGGTAATATCCTTTAGCGTCAGAACCGTGTTATAGACCAGTATTTTTTCTTCGTTGCCTGACGCCGACTCCTCCACCACCATCTTTGCCTCTCCATACGCGGAGGCAGGCAGGCTCCATTCTTTTTCATCGGTTGGAACATTACCAAACCCCACGAGATGGATGATTCCGTTCCGGTTTAAAAGCGACTTTGCCTTTGTGAAGGTCAGCACCGGGCTGCCCTTGTCGCCGCTGTTCGCGTCATCCCCGTCCGTCATGTCCAGATAAACCGCGTTCAGCTTCATGCCCTCCTGGGCGGCCGCCGCCCGCGCCGGGATTACGGCGCAAAGCATGGCGGCCAGCAGAATGATTGCAATGATACGGGTAACGTTACCTTCCTGTTGTTTTTTCATTCTTTCCTACCCTCTCCGTTTCAGCGTCTTTTCCGCCGGTAATTGTAGATGCCGCTAATCACTAAAATCGCCGCAATCACAATGATGATGAGTACGATCAGCAGGATGCTTTGCGGCGCTCTCTCGTTTTGGGGGGTAACCACCTGGCTGATCGGCTGGTCTTCTTCCTCAACCGGAACCTCAGGCACTTCCGCTTCCGCTTCACTGCCTCCGCCGCCCTGCAGCGTCTCCTCAGTAGATCCGTCATCCTCTCGCTGCTCCTGCGCGGCGAGCGTGACATCGCTGGGCAATACCGCTTGCCGGCTTACCGAAATGGACGGCGTATCGCTGGTTGTGTTTGTGGATGTATCGGTGGTTGTAGTCGTTTGCTCATCCGGGTCGCCTGGGGTCGTCGTCGTGGTCTCCTCGTCCTGTCCGCCGGGCGTTGTGCCGCCATCCTCGCCGTCACCCTGATCCCCGGTACCACCGCCGGGATTGTCCACATCGCCGTTGCCCTGATCGCCGTTACTGCTATCCTCATCGCCGGTACCCAATCCGCCCCCACTGCCTCCGAAGCTCTTCGACGCGGCGGGCACCGGCGTTTCTACGATTTCTTCATCATCCGGATCTGTAAGGGACTGCTTCGCGATCATCGCATACACCGTGGCGTTTTCATCCGCGCCCAGCGTAAAGGTATAGACCCCGCCGGATTCTGTCGCGGGATATGTCGTGCCGCCCTGTTTGGCAAAGACATTCTCTACGACATATGTATACTGCTCTTCCGCGTCTTCGGCGTTCTGGTATTCGTCGACAGCAACGCTGACATTGACCGTCATCCCCTTTGCCGCGTATGCTTCACTCGCCCAAGTGTCAAGCAAGGCCACCTGTATGGTCGCGTTCGCCGCATCACCGACCGCCACCTTGTAATAGCTCGGCTCACCGATCACAGGCATGGTGACGCCGTCACTCGTCCCCAGCGTCCAGACATCGCGGTGCGCGTTGTCGCCGCCGTCGAGCAGGTAGGCCACCTCGCCGGACGCGAAGGCCGATGCCGGTTTTGCCGCGTCCTCTGCGCCGAATGCCGCAATTGCTCCGGCTGCTGTTGTATCCGCTGCCAGATAGTAGCTGTTATACACGTTTTCCAGATCGGTTTCAGATGCTGCGGCCGCGATGCCGCCGTAGGTATAAGCGCCCGCGTTCGCTTCGACAATTTCTACCGTGCTGTAGCAGTTTTCTATCGTCCCCGCGCCGGTCAGGTACGCAATGCCCGCCATAATGGTGGTTGTTCCGCTCAACGCGTCTTCGGAAATTGTCCCCAGGTTGTAGCAGTCGGAGATCGTCGCGTGCTCACTCAGGCTGCCCACCAGTCCGCCGATCATTGGGCTTCCGGAGGTCACTGCCCCGGTGTTATAGCTCTTTGTGATTTCCACATAGTCCGCAACGCTGCCGAACAGTCCGCCGGTGACGCTGTCTCCGATCACCGTGGGGCCGGTGACCGTTCCGCTGCCTGCCATCTCGCCGGTGCTGATGTTGTAGCAGTTGGTCATCTCGACCGGCGCGCCTGCCTCGCCCGCCGCAACAGTTCCCACAAGGCCGCCCACAGCGCTGCTCGTCAGGGCTTCCGCGGTAACCGTTCCGGTGTTATAGCAGTCCTTCAACCCGACAGAATTCGTACCCAAGCTGCCGAACAGGCCGCCCACCGCGCTTGCGGTCGCTGTACTTTCAACCGCGCCTTCATTCCAGCAGTTTTCGATTGCGCCGCTACCGGCTCCGACCGTCCCTGCAATGCCACCGGAGGACATACTCCCGGTTACCTTTCCGGTGCTGATGTTTCGACAATTCGTAATGGTACCATCGGTACTCGTAAATGTACCAATCAGGCCGCCGGCGATGGGGCCTGTGATGTTTTTGGTGCCTTCATTCCAGCAGTTTGAGATACTGCCTGCGTCGAGGGACAAGGAGCCAAAAAGTCCGCCGCTATCGTAGCTTGTTGAGGTGGTCGATACTCCCGCAATTTCTCCTGTATTCCAGCAACCAGAGATATTTGCTCCGCTGGCGGATGCGACGCCGGCAATACCGCCGACGCGATTTCCGGTCACACTGCCATTGTTGCAGCAATCTGTTATACTGCTGCCTGATGCTGCTGAAAGGTATCCCACAAGGCCGCCGGTATAATAACCGCTGGTTCCCGCAATAACGCTGGCATGTTCCGTACTGTAGCAGTCCTCCAAAACGCCGTCCCCCAGTGCAAGATGCCCAACCAGACCACCGATGTGCGTGTCCCTTGTTGACGAGACGGTTCCCGCGTTCCAGCAGTCCACAATGCCTGCGCCAGCAGCCTCCGCGACATAAGTGCTTTCGCCGATCATTCCCACCAGACCGCCGGTATACCTTCCGCCATTGGCTCCGGTGCCGATAAACTGGACGGCACCTGTATTGCTGCAATGATTCAGTGCCATGGAATCAGCATCCGCCTCTACCAGAATGGCCACGAGGCCGCCGGTAAACGTGGGGTAAGACGTGCTTACAATATCATCGTAGTTACTGAACCCATCCGTCGTCACAACACCGTTATTATGGCAATCCTCAAGGCCGAAGCACCCGGCTTCAAGCCGCCCCGCAATGCCGCCGGCGACAGCGTAGGCCGTTATCTCGGCATCATTGATACAGCGTACGAAACGGCTGAACTCTCCGGCATGCGCGACAATCCCGCCCGTCCGGACGGCAGCATTTGTATTGGTGCCGCCATAAATATAGTAACCTTGCCCAAGGTTTGTTACGTTACCGGCATTTTTGCTGTCCGTAACCGTCAAGCCATCCCCTGCCATGCCGATAATGCCGCCCACACAATCCTCTATTTTGCTGGTGTATCTGGTGCTGGATCTTTTAATTTCACCCTTGTTCAGTGCATACGATATATTCGCGTTGTCTTCGACATAACCAACCATACCGCCGAGATTTCTTGTAGAGGTGTCTGCTGTTATGAGAGCACCGGTGTTTACCACATAATACCCATCCTCCGCGGCACCGTTTTCACTTTTTTCAATCGTCAAGTCGTCTGTTGTATGGCCTACAATACCACCGCAATCGTAGGAGCCGGTTATCGCACCTTCATTGCGCCCGCCTTGGATTGTCAGCGCTTCGCCGCTGTACCCAATCAGGCCGCCGGAATAACTGCTGCTGTCCGCCACTGCAAGCGCCTGGTAGTTCTCGCAGTCCACCAGCAAGCCCTTATCTCCGCCCCTTGCAAGGATACCGCCGTGATACGAGCCAATACCCGATACCTCCTCGTCATTTGGCGCTTCATTGGCCGACGCGGCAATTACAAAGTCGCTTCCCGCATATCCAACCAGGCCGCCTGCATATTGGGACACTGTTACAGACCCTTGGTTGATGGAGTTACTAATTTTCAAATCATCCCCGGCGGTACCCACCAGACCGCCCGCATCCG
This sequence comes from Oscillospiraceae bacterium, assembly GCA_021201735.1. GTDB lineage: Bacteria > Bacillota > Clostridia > Oscillospirales > Oscillospiraceae > JAJQEJ01. The sequence goes on from JAJQEJ010000052.1 coordinate 12,355, forward strand.
TGCCGGCGGAACCGAATGCATTGGGTCCCGTCACCGATGCGGTATTTGTTGATGTGTCAATCTCCAGTCCATCGGACGCTATGCCTACGAGGCCCCCTAGATAGGAGTTCGCCGTTACATTCCCGTTGTTTGTGACCGCGCTGAGCACCCGCTTTACGTGTACACCGCTCTCGTCAGCCGGTGGCGTGCTCAAGCCGCCAATCAAACCACCTGCATAGTTCCCGCTGGCTTGCACGGCGGATTCATTGATGCACTCGGATAGTTCAACAGCATCCGCGCCGTACCCTAACTGACCGCCCACGTAAGTTTTGCTGCCTGTCACCGCACCGCTGTTGGTGCAGTGATCCAGCAGCAGCGCACCCTCACTATAGCCCACCAGCCCGGACACATAGGTACCAGCACCTTTTACAGCGTTGTTATTGGCGCAATTAAGCAGTTCAATGACACCTGCGCTGCGACCCACTATCCCGGAAACATATAAGCCGGTGGAACCGGTACCGTTCACGTCATTCCTGTTCGAGCAGCTGTCCAGCTTGATGGTGCCCTCGCTGCACCCCACCAGCCCGGCTACATAGGAATCGGTTCCTGTCACCGTACCGCCGTTGACGCAGTTGTCCATCAGCAGCGCACCCGCATTGTACGCCACCAGGCCGCCCATATAGCTGTCTCCTGAGATGGTTACATTTGATGTTACATGAGAGAGGGTTGTCGGCTCCGTACTCTCCAGCACCTTGACGACGACGCCGCCGAAATAGCTTCCCGTGTTGATTTTTGCAATCGTGCCCCCTACCGTTACATGCTGAATCGTCGCACCCTCGACATAGCCAAAGAACCCCTGCATGTCGTCCTCGGAGGACGTGAGCAGGCCGGAGATGGTGCAGTCCTTTCCATCAAAGGTGCCCGCAAAGGGCGTTTCTTCTTTTGCGCCGATGGATGCGGTCCATATTCCGTCTAGCACAATATTATTTGCAAGCTCCACGGTTTCGCCCGCAAAATCTACCGGGCCACCGTCGTAGTACTCCGCGGTGCCGTTGACCAGTTCCCGGAAGGCAATGAGTTCACTTCGATTCGTAATCACAAAGCTATCCGGCTCATCATCAACAGTGTCAATATACCAGGCATAGTCCTCTTCCGACGGCAGTTCCTGCCACTTCGCCACAAGGGTAATCTGCGTTGTCACCTTGGTCGTTAGCAGCGCAAACAGCGTATCTTCCGTGGCGCCGGTACTCGCGTCTGTCAGCAGGTACCAGCCTATAAATTCATGCCCCGCCCATGCGGGGTTCTCCAGCGCGCCTATCGGCGAGTCATACTCAACGCTTATCGTACCATCCGGGTCGCCATTGCCATAGCTTAATGTTACCGCAACGCCATATCGCTCCCATTTGGCATACAGCATATCTCCGGCTGTCGGGGTATAGGTGTCCATATCTATCAGATTTGTCCCCGCCGCGTCATCGCACCAGCCCTTAAAGACAAAGCCCTCAACTGGATAGACCGTCGGCACTGCAAAGGCATTGACCGCAACCCGGGTCGTGCTGTCTACCTCCGCGTACGATCTCAGACTGTACGAGCCGCCCAGTATATAAAGCTGGCTCTGCTGGAAATTAAATGTTACGACCTCCCCGGTCGGGTCGGCAAAGCAGTGCAGCACCGGGTAATCGCCACTCACCGCCAGAAATGCCTGACCCAGCTCGACGGCAAAGGCATCTGCTTTCATCGCCGCATCGCTGCGGTTGAGCGAACCGTCGCCGGCCACATTATCGCTGGCTGCGAGATAGTAGCCGTTGTTCATAGTGACTGTCGAAGCGACAGCATCTCCGTATAGGTCCCCTCCGGTGCTTACACCGGCATTATAGACATTGGTAAACGTCGTCAAAACGGCTACATAGCCAACAAGGCCGCCCACATAAGTGTTATCGCCGGTCACCGTCCCCAGGTTATAGGCGTTTTCAATGAAGGAGGCGCCAACCGCGCGGGAGCCGATCAGCCCCCCGGCATAGGTGGTGCCGCCCGCTGCGGTGACAGCGGCGTCATTATAGACGAAGCGAAGCGTACTGGCCCCGCCGGCATAACCTATGAATCCGCCAGCATAAGAATTGGCACCAGTTACGTTAGCCGATATCTCGCCTTCATTATACCCCTCTGATACGCTAACCGCACCGGCGCCGTATCCAACGATCCCGCCTGCAGCGGCATTCGCAGTTGTGGCATCATCGCGGGCTGCCTCCGCCGTAATATCACCGGTATTCCACAGTTGCGTCGCGGTGATTGCCCCGCTTGCATTCCCAACAATTCCGCCGACATAACTATTCGAAGAATATGTGCTTGTGCCGCTTGAGTCTGCTGTCCCAGTGATATCTCCTTCATTTCCACAGTTGGTGAGGGTAAGCGCTGAGGATATATATCCGCCAATCCCCCCCACATAATTAGCCAGGTTGCCTGTTACAACCCCGAGCGATGAAATGTCGCTAACCACATTTCCCGTATTGGTGGAATCCGTGGCGCTATTGGCCATAGACCCAACAAGCCCGCCTGTATAGACGGTGGAGGCGCTTCCAGGCAGTGCCGTCTCGGTGAATCTCACATCCGCCGTGTTGGATACGCTTGTCATAACAGCGGCGCTGGTCGCATTCCCGGCAATCCCGCCTGTATAGCCGGTGATAGAGGGTGTCAGGGCGGTGACGTCTACAGTCCCCGCATTCACCGCATCCGATACCGTGGCGGAGGTATACCCGGTAATGCCGCCTGTATACACATAATAGTAGCTGGATGTCGCTGATTTTGTTATGTCAACTTGCACCGGCCCGGTATTTTTGGCGCCTGCAATCGTCCCGGTGTTGTACCCGAAGACGCCGCCGGTATACCGATTCAGAAAACTCGTCGCACCACCATCCGCAGTCAAGGTAACCGCCCCGGAATTTTGGATGTCTTCCACCACGCCTGTGTAGTTATAGCCAACGGTGCCGCCGACATACCGGTACTGTGAGCTTGTATACGTTTCGTTCATGGTAGTGACAATGTCTCCGGCATTGCTGACAGCTGCCAGCGCGCCTTTGTTGTTATACGCCACAACCCCGCCGATATAGACATAGCTCACGTTGGGGACTTCGCCCAATGTAATATCCGACTCGTTTACCACATTCGTCAGCGTTCCCTGGTTATACGCCACCACCGCGGCGATATAGGCCCTTGCGTCTGCGGCGATATAGGCCCTTGCGTCTGCCGCTGTCCCGCCGACTACCGTTACACTGCCGTCCACCGTCAGGTCCTCTATCGTTGCATCAGCGCCGGTATAGCCGAATAGCGCCTGTACGCCGCATTCCATATCCATATTGATATCGACAATAATGGTCTTACTGCCATTGTAGCCGACAAAGGTGCCGTTAAACATGTTATCTAACGATGAGCCGATGGGGGCTGTCCAGATGATTCCTTCAGCCGGCAGATCAATGTCCACATCCAAATACACGGTCTTGTCTGTAAAGTCTACTGCTTCGGTGCCTTCTTTGGCGGTACCGTTTACCACCTTTGCAAAAGCAAAGAATTCCTGCTCATTTGTGATATGAAAGCTATCCGCCGACTCATCGTCAAAATACCAGTCATAATTCGTTGTAGTTAGGCCTGTCTGCCACTTGGCCATAAGGGTAATGGGCCCTGTAATCAGGGTGGAAAAATCAAAGTTCGTGGTGGCTAGCACACCCTCGTCATCTACTAAATACCAACCTACAAAGTCGTACCCATCTCTTGTCGGGATTGGCTTCTCCATTGTCCGATTATACTCGGCGGTGGTATACGCAATAACCGGGGCGCTGTTCCCGTCATTATAGCCATAGTCAAGCGTGACCGTTATCTTGGTGATGGACCAGCGGGCGTACAGGGTGTCCCCGGGAGAAAAGGTTTCCTCAGCAAAATCAACCCGATCAACGTCTGTCGTGCTTGTGCTGTGGTACCAGCCGTCAAACGTAAGCCCGGTCCTTTCATAAACGTCCGGCTCAGCAATTTTCCCGCCTGTTAATGCAACCCGCACCAGCGAGTCTGCCTCCGCATACGTCTGATGCTCCAGCGTCTTGAATGTACTCTCCTGATAGTCAAGCGTCACGGTATTCTCTTCCGGGTCAGCAAAGCAGTGCAACGCCGGGAACTCACTCGTCTGCGCAGCAAAGGCATAGCCTACCTCGTCGGCAAAGGCCGCGGTTTTCATATCTGCCTCGTTGTAGGGCTGCGCATCCGTGGGGCCGGTCATCCCATCCCCCGCGTTATAGTAGCCATTATATACGGTATACTTGGTGGCTGTTGGATAGGCATACAGCTTCCCACCCGTGGCTGCATCGGCGTTATAGATGTTGGTAAACGTCGTCCCCGTACCGCCGAGATATCCCGCAAGCCCGCCGGCGTAGTTGCCTCCACCGTTATCTATAATTTCACCCGTGTTATAGGCGCTCTCCATGGTCACGACGACGGAGCTGTACTTAAACCCGAGTATGCCGCCGCTGCCGTTATAGGCGGCGGTGCTACTGCCGCTTATCGTGACATCGCCTGTGTTTCCGGTGTAACGGAAGGTCGTGGCGGCATAGACATAGCCCGCAATTCCACCAGCAAACGCATAGCGATTTGTTCCGCCTGTTGTGTCGGCCGACACCGGCGCTTCATTATACGCTTCAGTAATAATTGTATTGGCAGTGTAGCTATATCCTATGATGCCGCCGGCACAGGTTCTGCCATACGTTGTATATGCAGCCTCACCATACACCTCACCGGTATTTTGAAGGTGTGTCAGGCTGACGGCGCCAGCCATGTAACCTACAATGCCACCGACATTATCTCTCGGTATGTTGGAGGAGGATCCGCCTGCTGCGGTAACATTTCCGGTTATATTCCCGTTGTTTTCACAGTTCGTAAGCCCTTTCGTTGTCGTCCCGGCAATGCCACCCACATATTGGATCGGGTAAATCGACGTTGTTGTGCCGGTGCAATCGCTGGCAACAGTCACATCCGCGGAATTAACCGCACCCGTTATGCTGCCGGCTGCGTTGCCGACAATGCCACCCACATAGGCATAAATGATGCCGCCCGCATTCATGCTGACATCGACCGCCCCGGTATTTGTAACGTCCGATAGGGTGTTTCCTGCATACCCGATAACACCACCCACATACGCCATGCAGGCCGATGTACCGGATTTTTCCATGTTCACTGTGACCGTCCCGTTATTTGTGGCACCCTTCACCGTGGAGGAGTTATTACCAACAACTCCTCCGATATACCGCACGCTCGCCGACGTCTCCGTAATTTTATATGTAATGTTCCCTTCATTTGTGACATTAGTCAGCGTACCGCCATTGCTGTAGCCGACAACGCCGCCAAGACCGCCGATGGTTGCACTTGCGGTAATGTTGACCTTATTGGTCACGTCGTAGATTGTGCCGCCGTAATTATTCGCAACAACCCCGGCGGTATAAGTGCTGCCTGTCTCCGTTATGCTGCCCTCTACCGTCAGGTCATGCATGGTTCCGGCAAAATACGCAAATAGCCCTTGGTAAGTATTGCTCGTCGTCAGATTATACTTAATGGTATTCCCATTGCCGTCGAACTCACCTTGAAAGCAATATGTAGTAGAGTAACCAATGGGCGTCCATTCCATATACTCCGTCGTGTCGTCGTCCAACGTCTGGATAAGCGCATTGGTGCTTTCTGCAGACACGTTTTCGTCTGTAAGCAGAATGGGACTTCTCCAAACCGGCGCATACAGCAAGTCCGCTGCAAGGAGGCTGGGATGCAGCGCAATGGAATCCGCCCTGTCGGCTACGCTATCGAGCGTGTCAGATTCCTCCTCAGTCACTTCCTCCTCGTCGACAGTTGTCTCTTCATCGGCGGGCTCCTCATCAATTGTTTCTTCCTCGTCGGCGGGTTCCTCCTCGTCGGCGGGTTCCTCCTCGTCAGCGGGTTCCTCCTCGTCGGCGGGCTCCTCCTCGTCGACAGGCTCCTCCTCGTCGACAGGCTCCTCCTCGTCGACAG
>JAJQEJ010000077.1 GCA_021201735.1 Oscillospiraceae bacterium
GGGATGGAGATGGTGAGGGGGACGGAGAGGGTGCGGGTTCTCCACTCTCTGTAAACACCACCGTGACCACATAGTTGCCCTTTTCCTTTAGTGCAAAGCTCCAGCTGTTCCCTTCGCCCGATAACTCCGCCGTGCCCTCTGTCTCCCCCTTCGGGTTTAATTTATAGGCTGCTGTGACCGAGTCAAGCGCATACGTCACGGTGTACGGCGTACCGTTCTCGTCCGTTTTCTCGGTCGATGCGCCCGGCTTGCATGTAAGCGTCACGTCCTGCGTCCGCGCGGCATAGACCACCGCCGTGCCGTTGAGCGTATCGACTCCGTTGATGGACGCGGTGCCGTTGCCTTCGACATTGAGCGTCACCATATAGTATTCCGGCAAGCCCAGAATCGGGTAACGCGCCCCCCCGTCGTCGGCGCTCAGCGTCCACGTCTCATCGCGCTCCGACGGGCTGCCATTTGCCTCGCCCCAGTCGATGAGATAGGATACCTCGCCGCTTGCAAACGCCGCCTTCGACTTGCCCGTGCCGTTTTTCTGGATGCCCGGGGTCGAGTAGCCGCTGCTCGACGACAGGGCCTCATTGCAGTAATAGAAATTGTCCAGCACCGCCACGCAGCCGCCGTCGGCGTAGCCGGTTGCATCGGTGTAGGAACTGCCGCTGGTATCGATCGCTTTGAACCCTTCGCCGTACCAGTAGGAATTTTCAATGCTGCCGGAGCCAAGGTAGCCGATAAGCCCCCCGATATGATTGCTGGCACTCCCGGTGATGGTGCCCACGCTGTAGCAGTACGACAGATCGCCGGACGCCAGATACCCAACAAGTCCGCCGGACGCCCCTCCGAGCACGGTCAGATCGCCTATATTGTAGCAGTTTGCAAAAGTATTATTTTCCCCGGCGTATCCGACAAGTCCGCCTGTCAAAGATACCTTGCCTGTGACGCCGGAAAGCGTGCTGTCGTCCACCACATTTTCACTTTTCAGCGCTACTTCATTGGAGCAGGAGTCAAATGTTGTATTGTCGCTGCTATATCCGACGATCCCGCCTATCTGCCTGTTTCCAATGAGTTCTCCGTAATTGTGGCACTCCTGTACGTATTTGGCGTCTCCCCTGTTATACAGGTTTCCAATAATGCCGCCCACCGTGCCGCCGGAGAGGGTACCGTAGTTCTCACAATCCGAAACACCGTTGCCTGTGAGTTCACCTGCAATGCCGCCCGTTCCGAGCGTCTGGAGCTGCCCCGCGCCGTCCCGCGTGATCGCCGCGTGGTTGACGCATCCTGAAATTTCCCCATAACATAAGCCGACAATACCGCCAAATCTTCCGCCGCTATAGGCCCACCCGCCTTCCAGCTCGCGGTACAGCGAGGTGATTGTAGAGCCCTCCTCCGTCGTACAATCCTCAATATAGGTGTATATTTCAATGGGGATATTTTCATTCGAGCCCTTGCCGCTGCGCCCCACAATGCCGCCGATCGCCTCATGGCCCCAAATGGATACCGTGGCGCTCAGTCCACTGAGCCTCGTGCCATAGTTGGCACCCACGACGCCACCAAGCCAGTCGCAGCTGTAACCGCCATACAGCTCACCGGAGACAGCGCAGTCCGTAACGGCACCGTAGTTGACATCAACCAGCAGCCCCTTATACATGTCATCGTCTTCGAGCGTGACATAGCTTGAAACACTTACGTTTGTAATTTCACTATCCTCGCCGGTATAGCCGAACAGGCCGCCCTTCTGACCTGCGGCTAACGTTATGCTGCAGCCGCCCCCGTCCACGCTGCCCGCAAACGGGTAGGTCTGCGTCCCAATGGAAATGGGTTCCGTCACGTCAAGGTCATTTTTAATATACCACTGCATCCCGGCGGAGGACACCCTGCCGCTGTTGATAGCGTCCGCAAGATCCAGAAGCTGCTTGCCGCTTGTAATATTGTATATGCCCGCCCCATCTTCGCTGGAGACACTGTTCACCGACCAGACGGCATATAGAATCTTCTGTGGAAAAGTCAGGGTGCTTTTGTAGGCCGCCATCTCACTTTCCGTGAGCTCCGGCACGATATAGTCCTCCAAATCCACACGATTTCCCGCGGCGTCCATCCAATACTGGAACGTGGCGGTCATCACATCGGAGCGGTAGGTACACGTCGGATCCTCCGGCGGGTTTGCGATGTTCTCTCCCTGCGTCTCCAGCCGCCTGACCTCGGTCATGCCCGCATAGGTGCCGCTCGCCGTCGCGCCGGTCGGGAGCTGAAGGTTATAGACCATATACATCCCGCGGTTGTTATACCACCCGGCATACAGCGTAACATCCCCCGTAACCGGCGTCGTAAAGTCATAGGCATGCAGCAAGTCAAGGTCGGTATACCAGCCGAGGAAGACGTATTCATCCCCCGTACCGCGCGTCGGGTCAGCCGGTTTTGTCACCGTGCCGGGGTAGGTCACGCGGGCGTAGGTGCGTCCGCTCTCCCCGTTCAGCGTCCCGCCGTTGGGATCGAACGTGATGGTGTAGGTGCCCGTCTCATAACCCGATACGGTGACGTATTGGTTCTCGGTGACATCCGTGATGGTGTATACGCCGCCCGTTGGCGTGAGGGTCGTACCGTTCGTGCTGACCTTCAGGCCCGTGTACGCCTCATACCCCGGGTTTAATGCCACCTGGAATGAGAACGTATCACCGTAATGGAGCGGCAACGCACTCCCGTCCACCGGCACAATGGTGAAGGGCTGGCTCTCATCCCATATCACATCATAGGCAATCATCTCGGCGACGGCGGTGACCGTCACCTCCCCTGTCAGACCGGTCAGGTGAAATGACCATACATTGGGCGCGGGGGATGCCGCCTCTTGCGTATGCTCCAGCGCGAGCACCGGATAGCCGCCGTTCTGCCCAAAATAGTCCCGCGCAAACGCGCTGCCGAGCGCGGCGATGGTGCTGTCGTACTTCATCTGATAATCGGCGACAGATTCGATGGTATTCCCCGTCACATACTGGTTGGGAAGGGCAATGTTCTCCACGTCGGTCACAAGGGCAAAGCAGTTTGTGAGCAGGGAGAGGCGCGCCTGCTCGCCGAGCAGCTGCCCGATATACGCATCCTCCTGAACCGCGACGAGTGTAGCGGTACTGTAACAGTTTTGCGCTGTGCCGCTCGCGCCGAGCGCTCCGATGAGCCCGCCGCCGCGCCCGGTACTGCCCGTAACGGTAACCCAGCCGGACGCATAGGCGTTGGAGAGCTGCCCAGCTTCCATATATCCCGCGATACCGCCAACTCTGTTTTCTCCATACACCGTGGCGGTGGCCGCCGCGGTGGATACGGCTGTGTTGACAGCCCTTCCGAAAACACCGCCGACTTCGCTCGTACCGCTCACCGCCGCGCGGCTGAACAGCCCCGTGTAGGTACACACCGGCGACGTGGATGCAAATCCCACAATGCCGCCAACGTATGTGTTGCCATTGACGCCGCCGCTGTTGGTGCAGTTACTCACGGTGACCGCACTCAGCTCGGCGCTGCCGAACAGGCCGCCCACGGCGTAGTCGCCGGTCACCCGCGCGCTGTTGGTGCAGTCATCCATACTGCCACCGCCCAGCGAACCGACAAGGCCGCCGACCCGGCTGTAATTTGCGGTCGTGCTCACCGTATACGTATGCGTGCCCGCCACATAACCGGAGACGGTGCAGTTGCTGATGCTGCTTGTGCCCGCGACATAGCCCGCCAGCGCCCCGACGTAGCTGTAGCCTGTCACGTTCACCGACATAAGCGTGACATTGGAAATACTGCCGCCGGAGAGATAGCCAAACAGACCCACATAGCTCGCGCTTTTGCTGATGTAGAGGTTTGAAATGGTATGCCCGTCACCTTCAAAATAGCCGGAAAACGCGCGGTACGTCCCGCCGTTGCCGCCGATGGGCGTCCACTGCCTTCCGTTCAGGTCCAGATCCGTCGTCAGGCGGAAATAGACACCCGTGAGGTTATCCTCTGCCGTGTTGACGCGCCACATGATTCCGGCAAGCTGCGCCGCGGTCGTGATGAGATAGGGGGACGCCTGGGTACCCGCTCCTGTCCAGTCGGTGTCAATCGCATCGCCATCCCACACGTCCGGGAAACTGTCCTGCTCCGCTTCCGCGCCGTCCACGGTGATACTGCGCAGTTCATAGCCCGTATCGGGCACGGCGTAGAATTGGAGGTCTTCGCCCGCCTGCAACGTGGTCTCCGTTACGACGCCTTCCGCGCCATCCATATAAAACTGCGCGTTGCCCGCAAAGGTGACATGCACGGGCGCAATCTCTTCCAGCACAACCTGGACGACGGCCTCCCGCGCTGTCTGTCCCGTCTCCTCCGGCGTGTCCGTCTCCTCCGGCGTGTCCGTCTCCTCCGGCGCGTCCGTCTCTTCCGGCTCATCGTCATCCGACAGCATGTCGATCCTGATCGCAGTCGGTGCCGCGCTCTCCTGCTCCTGCTCGGTCTCCTCCTCCGGCGCTTGCGACGCTTCGGGCGTTTGTGTCTCTTCCTGCTCTTCCGTCTCTTCCTCCTCGCCCGCGGGGAGGAAGCAGAGCGCAGCCTGCTTCGTCTGATAGCCGTCCGCCGCCGCCGTGTAGACGTAGGATACCCCCTCAGCGAGCGTAAAAACGCCGTCTTCATTGGGCGATTGCGCAATGCCGCCCTCGGTCACGGTGATCTGCGTGTCCTCCGGCTCGGTCTCAAAGGTCACCAGCACCGCCAGCGCCCATCCGGCGACGATTGTGATATCTCTCTCCACCGGCATGTTGGAAAAATAATAGCGCGTGGTTGGCGCGCCCGCGTCATCGGCGAGATACCAGCCGGTAAAGACATAGTTTTCACGTACCGGGGTGAAATCCGGTATCGGCATGTAATTTCCATATGTAACCAGATTCGTCTCCGGCTCCTCGCCGTTCGCCTGGTCAATGGTTACACTGCATGTGGTGGTGCTCCATCCGGCGTAAAGCCTGATATCCTGTGTCAAAACCGTGGCGAAATCATATGGGACAATACACGTGCGGTCTGTAAACCAACCCAGAAAGATCGACCCGGCCTGTTCCGGGTCCTCCGGCTTTGTCGCAAGCCACGGCTCTCCCGACACCTTTTCACTGGCATATGTCCCCACACTGATGATCTGATACTCCACAAGATAGTACTGGAATGACCAGCACGCGTAGAGGGTGAGCGGGCCGGTGACCGCTTCGGACATATCGTAGGGGTTTTCGCACGCCTCGTCCAGGCACCAGTATTCAAAGCGATAATTCTCCCATATGGGTTCCTCCGGCCAAGCCGGGTAGTCGCCGTACAGCACAAGCTGCTGATCGAGCACCTCACCATTGCTGATGAAGGTAACCGGATAGCTCTGCTTTTCCGTCATGATGTAGACAATCATATTGTCGGTAATCTCACTGAGCTCATATGTACCGTCTCCGCAGTCGGTCACGACACACGGCGGTGTATCCTCCTCCGCGTCGCTCTGCGGTTTCTGCCAGCTGAGGACGGGGAAGCCGTCATTCAGATCGCTCGTATCATCCACATACGCGGTGCCGAGGGTGGCCGCCATACCCTGCAAATCATCTGTTGATACCTTTCGCGCGTTTTCGCTTGTATAGGTAACGATCTGCCATGCCTTCAGGGCGCTGTCCGTCCAATAGTTGTTAAGGGCGTATGCTACATCTCCCGCCGCGCTCAATGAACCGGCAATGCCGCCGCGGTAAGCGGTTCCGCCGACGGCGGACGAGGTGCCCGTGTTGTAGCAGTTTCTCACTGTGGCAAGCGCGCCTGCATTGCCGATGACTCCACCAACATACTGCTGATTCAGGCACTGCCCGGTGATCGAGCCGCGGTTGTAGCAGTCGCTGACCGTTACCGCGGTGGTAGAAATATACCCAACCACGCCGCCGGTGTATGCCCCCGCGTTGACGACAGCACCCGTATTATAAGAGGTCTGAATTGCGGTCGAGTGGCTGCTGCCGTTGCTCCCGCTCGCCAGCGCCTCTCCAACAAGGCCGCCCGCGCTGGCGGAGGAGGTGCTGCCTGTGACGCTGCCGTCATTGCTGCACCGCTGCAAAACGGACTGTGAATACGACGTTGCGCTGACCGCTCCGCTGATCCCACCGGCGCCGTAGCTGCCGGTGATCGTACCATGGTTGTCCGAGTCCTGAATGGTGGCCGAAACGGCGCTGCCCGCAATGCCGCCCGCTTTGAACCCGGTCACCGTGCCGTAGTTTACGCAGCCCGTGGCGGTCGCTATCGTACTGCTCAGGGATGAACCACCCAACGTACCGATTACGCCGCCTGCGGTGCCGGCGCTGCCCACGGCGGTCACATTCACATAGCTGACACAGTCGCGTACTACCAGCATATTGATCACACAGCCGGCCACACCGCCCACATAGTCCCCGCCGGTGACGTTGCCGGACACCGTAAGGCCGCTGATGACGGTCACACTTGACGATGACGATGTGCTTGGATAGTTCACGTAGCCAAACAATCCCTGATAATCCGATGTGGTGTTGATATATAAATTCTGCACCGTGTGGCCGTTGCCGCTGAAAACGCCTTTGAATGTCGCTGTCGATGTACCAATCGGCGTCCAATCCAGATTGCTTAAATCAATGTCCTTCGTCAGGGAGAAATACATGCCGCTATACGCGTTGCCGCTGTTTACGCTCTGCGCCAAATACGCAAGCTGCGCCGCGGTGTTGATGATATAAGGATTGCTGGATTTACCGGTGCCTTTTTCAAAGTCGGATGCGACGCTGCCATCCCAGATATCAATATCCTCGGCGCGCTGTACGCTCACGCTGCTCACAACATAGCCCGGCTCCGGCAATACCGTAAACGATACCGTCTCATCGTCGCTGCGTACAATATGCTGGGAGACCTCATAGCCGTTTATGTTTACCATAGCCTGGCTGGCGTTAAAATAGACATAGCGCACCACGGTGGACCACGATGCGTACAGCTTGACGCTTTTTGTGATCGGCGTGCTGAGATCGTAAACGATGCTGCACCCCTCATCCAGATACCATCCGGCAAAGATCAGTCCGCTTTTCTCCGGGTCGGCGGGGGCTTCCACCGGTGATCCGTTGCGCACAATCTGATCCTCTATCGTGCCGCCGCCGTATGTCTCAAACTGCACCAGCCATGTCTCGTCGGATACATAGTAGTCACCGCAAAGCGTACACGTATATTCTGAATAGCCGTGCTCCGTCTCCGTCGGCATGATCGTGTTGACCTCGTACTGGTGTGCGCCCTGCTCCAATATCTCAGTGTACTCATCGCCGCATTTTGTGCAGCGGTACGTGGCGTATCCGTCCTCCAGGCAGGTGGCGTCCTCCCCCTCAATCTTCTCATAGTTGTGAGAACAGGAATAGATGGTCTCAACCGTAATGGTGATGTTCTCCGATACGCCGGAAAGGCTGTATACCTGGCCTGTCGCCCCCTTCACCTTCCCCAGAGAGACCTTTGCACCGCCTCCGATGTATTCCATGTAGCTGATCTCATAGTCCTCATCGGCGACAAAGGTCATCTCAATGGTATCCGCCGCGTCAATGGTAAACAGGTTGCGCGCGCGGTAGACGTTCTCCCCTACCTCCACGGAATAATGTTCTTCCCCGGCCAGGGTGACCGTGTACGTGCCGGTCGGCTCTTCCGGCCCGGCAGGAATCTCGCCGCCAAACGCCACCGGCACCGGAAAGTCGTCGTACTCGCCGGTGATAATGGTCCAGTAGCCATATTCATCCGCGTACTTATTGAGCATGTTTAGAAAGAGTGTGCCGTGCATGTCCTCTGTGCCGAGGCCGGTAAAGTCAAACGCGGACTGCGGCTGCGACGCGCTGTAGATCGCGGGACTGCCCGCGTCGATGACAGAGTCCACCGCGTAGTAGAAATTCTCCAGTACCGTCCCGCCGTTGTCAGTGCCATATGCCTGTCCATGATTGTACACCGACTCTGAAATATCGCCTACATTATAACAGCTGATACACGTCGCCTCGCTCATGCCGGTAATGCCGCCGCCGTTTTGCATCCCGCAGACGACCGTGCCGAAATTAACGCAGTTGATGATGTAAGAGCCGTTATACGCCGCGCCGACAATGCCGCCGACGCCTTTTTTGTCCGAATTGTTGATGGTCGCGTAATTCATGCAGTTTCTGACCGTGATGGTATGTCCGCTTCCGACGTGCAGCGTTTTCCCCACAATGCCGCCCACACTGCGCGAGGACTGGATCATTCCGGTCACCGCGACATTTTCAATGACGATATCCGTGTTGGGGGCCGTCATGCCGTCCGGCGCGCCGACCCTGCCAAACAGCCCCGCCGACTGGTAGTATCCCACGCCGCCGTCCGACGCGCCCCACCCTCGGCTGCAGAAGACGTTATAGACGGTATGCCCCTGCCCGTCGAAGCTGCCATAGAACCGGGCATAGAAAATATCGTTGTTCTGTGCGTGGATATACCCATCGTTTTTGTATTCCCCGCCGATGGGATAGTAGTTGCGCCCGTTCCACTGGCTGGTGCTGCTGTCATAGTAGCCTCCCATATCCAGGTCGCTGTCCAGATAGATCGTGACACCCTCAAAGACGTCCTGCTCCTCCGGGATCGTCCCTATGATACTCGTCACATTGCCGTTCGTCGTACTCGAGTAATCATCGCCCCGCAAGTAGTCCAGATCCTCCGAGCATATCCACGCAAACGCCGCCCACTCAGCCGGTGTAGAGAGAGTGTACTCCGTTTGCCTGTCGTTTTGATCATACCAACTGAAATCCAGCGTACCGTCCCAGGGCTGGTCTCCATCGTCGGCATATGCCGGAATACAGGCGGCAAACAGATTCGCCGCAAGCGCCAGCATCAAAACCCATGCTATTATGCTCGATCTGCGTTTCATCGTCAGTTCCCCCTCATTCCAATGGCTCAACCAGATGTTTCCTGCTCTGTGTCATCCGTCGGTGTCTCTATGGCGTTCCACAGATTTGAGATAAACTGCGCCGCCTCCGCGCGGCTGGTGGCCTTCAGCGGCGCAAGCCCGGTGTCGGTTCCTTTGATGACGCCCCGCTCCGTGGCCCATTGCATACCCTCAGCCGCCCAATCGCTGACGCTTGCGCTGTCCGCAAAGGACTCCATTGCCTGGCCTTCCCCGCTGATCGTCAGGCCCTCGGCGTTGAAATATCGATAAAGAAGCACCACCATCTGCTCACGGGTCAGCATTGCGTCCGGCGCGAATTTCGTCGGGCTCACACCGAGGATAACACCCTTGCTCGCGCCCCACTCCACTGCCGCCGTGTACCACATATTGTCGTCCACGTCTTCAAAGCGGCAGGTCGTGTACGCGCTCGCGTCCGCACCGGCAATGTTAAAGAGCACCTGTGCGAACATAGCGCGCGTCATGTCTCCGTCCGGCTGGAACAGGTTATTGCCGACGCCGTTAAACCAGCCCCTTGCGCCCATATCCATGACGGCGGCATAGAACCAGTCGCTCTCCTTTACGTCGGCGTAGGGATTGACATACTCGGCCAACGGCACTTCTGCCTGTACAATCGCCTCCTGCTCCGTCTTCTGCCCGCCTACGGCATTGCTCGTGCCTGATGATGTTCCTGTATTTCCATTGTTATTATTTCCGCTGTTGTTACTGCTATCTTCACTCTCAACCTGTACTGTCAGGTTGCTCTGTGTGATCTCAATTCCGGTATAATCATAATCAAAGCCCTTTTCCTTTGAGCTGGAGACAACTCCGCTTACGCCTGATGCAATCACTTTTAGCTGAAACGTACAGACAGTCTGATCCGCCTGTAAATCTGCGCTCATGTTAAACCACTGGATAATATGCTCGCCTGTTGTACGTGTCATCCACTGTGATGTACCGTTTACGGTTGTAATGGAATCGTCGACATATTCCAGGACGCTCTGATCGTAGACCATCTCATTTTGAATCGCAGTGATATGATGCTGTTCATTTTTGTCGGTGCGTAACGCTTTGAAGGTGACGGTGATGATATCGCCCTTCTTTGCGCTGATCTCATGCGCGCCATTTGCTGTGATGTCATAGGTTAACTTAATCTCGCTCTCCAGATTGGTATTGACTTCCGCCGCCGTTGCAGATATCGTCAAAGACAGGGCAACCATACTGAAAACTGTAAGTAACTTCGTCACACAACTCATTATTTTCTCTCCTAATTCATACGTTTATAGTTGCATTGACGGCGAATAAGCACCCGCCCCCAAAGTCGCCACTGCCCGCCGCCCATATGTGGGCGGCGGGTTGTGACCATAGGATGATTTGTTTTAATGGAGCATGACGGCTACCATCATAACCGCGACGTCAGTGGCATCTACTATCTGATCGCCATTCACGTCAGCGTGCAGATACCACGCCATATTGGACGCTACATCGTAATAAACGGTAAAACAGTTTGCAACGGTAACTGCATCGTTCAGGTCTATGAGGCCTGTCCCGTTCACATCATAGTCATCCGCCACATGGCTCGGGCTGTTATTGCTGAGGTCCAGCGCAGCGTTCACGTCTGTGTCAGTCACGTTGCCTACAACCAGATACGCAAAGGCTCCGCCGTAGCGGTCCACCCAGAACATGTCGTTGCCGTTATAGCTGTAGTTTGTGGCATCACCATAGACAAGAACAAGGCTGTATCCGGTTACATATTCACTGTACACTTCCACAGTGGTGCCAACGACCGACTTGTTCGTAATGGTAACGGTCAAGTCGCCCAGAATCTTAGACCCATCCACGGTAAAGCTTCCGTCACTGCCTACTGTCGCCGTAAAGGGATCGCCGCCATCAACCACTACAGTAATTGTATACTCATAGTTTGCACTATAGCTATCAATGGTGCCGGTATAGTTTGTACCGTAGGTCGCCGTATCAGCCCCGGAAAGGCCTTCGCCCAGCGCCACATGATACGTGCTTGGCACATAGGTCGCGGTATAGGTGGTACTGCTGTCAAACGTGAGCGCGAGGATTTCTGCGTCTGTATATGTTGTTTCCCCATCAGACCAACCGGCAAAGTCATGTCCAAGCACGCTCGGTGCGGTCGGAACCGTGGTCAGGCTACCGCCCGCGTCAATGAGATACGTCTCAATTGTAGTAGTTCCATTCTGCTCCAGGAACGTTACCGAAATCTGATTGGTAATGGTTACAAGCACATCGTCTCCCAGATTCGCCGAAACAAGATCCCCACTGGCAATATCACGATCCGCAACGTATCCCGCGCTAATGCCAATGCTGCCGGAATCTTGTGCCGCTACATTCTCATCCGCCTTGAAGGCGAGCGTGGCGACCGTTGTCCCATCTATAATACGTGTGGATTGGTCTATATTAATCACGACGACGGAAACATTCCCTGTGGTTTGCTCGTTGATATTGCTCATGATAATATCAGATTCTGCGTCAAGATAGGTAAACAGGCTTGTATCATACGCTACCAGCACAGTACAGCCATCAAAGTCAGCGCCCTCGACAACGACATCCACCGTGAACGCATCTCCCGGGCGGACATTGTTCGAGCTGGGTACCAGCTTCACGGTATAGGGGCTTTCGGTAGGTGTAGGCGTTGTGCTGCCAACAACAGTGATGCTGTAAGTAGTGGTATAGATGCTACCCGCGCTGGTGGTGATGTCGGCGCTGATCGTTGCGGTACCCTCGGCGACCGCTGTCACCACACCGCTGTCGCTGACGGTGGCAACCGCGTCACTGCTGCTGGACCACACGGTGCTCGCAATGGTTTCTGTCGTATCACTCGGCTGCAGGCTCGCCGTCAGTGTGGTCGTGTCGCCCACTGTGAGGCTGGTTGTGCTGCCGGTGATCACCGCATCGGTGGACGGGATGGACGTTTCCGATGCTTCGAGGACAGTGAGCGTCGTGTAAATCTCAACGAAATCCAGGCACACTATTCCGCCATAATCCTGACTATAGGTGATGTCGTGCCCGCCGAATTGATATGTCCCCGCTGGAAAATTCGCGGGTATGGTAAACGTGGCAGTTACAACTTCCTCAAGGTCCTCACGATCTAATCCGTCGGAGAAGGAGTACCATGCCAACCCGGTATTATAATTCTGCCAAAAGCTGCTCGTCGAAAAATAAGGTGCAATGCGGGCATCTTCGTTTTCAAGATAGGTTAAAACAACCCCCTCATCCTTTGGGTAATCGACAAAGCACTGGAAGTCGCACGCGGACACCGGCGGTGAGAATTTTATGTTCAACTTGACCGTCTGCTCCTCGGCGCTTTCATAGATGGTTTTCTGATCCATCGTTGCAACCAGATAATCCGTGGCACCGGTGTTGTCGCTGTAGGGGTCGTCCGGGTCGGTCACATCCTCCGCCTCCAGCACCGTGAGCGTCGTGTAAATTTCTCTCCACGGGTACAGATTGCAGACTGTGCCATAGGTCCTGTCGGTGGTGACATCGCTCGCGCCGAATGTATATGTACCCGGGGCGACATTCGCTGGTACGGTAAAGGTGGCGGTCACAACTTCCGTAACATCCTCTATATCCTCAAAATCCGAGGTAATATAGTTGCCTTTTCCAGTGTTAAGCGAGACAAAGCTCCAATTCATCTGAAGCGCGTCAGCCAGAATCCGGGGATCATCGTTCGTCGCGTCAACCAATACAAATCCATCCTCTTTGGGGTACTCAAGTGCATACTGGATATCACAAAGCGTTGCCGCCTCCTGAAGCTTTATATTCAGCTTGACCGTCTGCTCCTCGTCGCTGCTGTAGATGACCTTCTGATCCATGGACGCAAGCAGCACGTCCGTGGCACCTGTGTTGTCGCTGTAGTCATCGTCCGCGGCAAGCGCGGGGGTCAGCATGCTTAGCCCGAAAATGCCCGCCATTGCAACGCCCATAAGGGAGGATACTTTTTTTCTTGATAGAAGCATTTGATTCATTCCTTTCAAACGTATTGAAGTACTCAATCTACCAGTTACCAGCTAAGGGACAGTTTTCCCGCAAACACGGCACCGATCTGTGCGGCTTCGGCGGTGCTGACTGTCCCATCGCCATCCAGATCAGCCGCAAGGAACTGGAGCGCACTGAGTGTGATATCGCCTCTATGCGCAGCGTTAGCTCTGGTGTAGTCGGCGCTCGATATGTTCCCGTCTCCATTGACATCGCCCTTGCGTACAACCGCGACGTCCATGCCCTGAGACACTTCCACGGTAAAGCTATATCCGCCACTGTCATCCGCCGCTGTAGCGGTGAGGCGGGTATAGCTCACACCGCCGTCGGTGGAATACGCGACCACGCAAGCAGCGCTGTTCGCCACCGTAAAGGTAACCGCGCCGCCGTAGCTGCCCTCGGTCAGGGAAATCGTCGCGCCGCCTTTGGTTCCGTCTGTCACGGTGACGCTATAGCCGCCGGTGGCAGCAGCGTTTACCGTGACCCAGCCGGTTGCAAAGGTGAACTGGTCGGCTACATCCGCATAGTTGGCATCAATGATGATACCGTTTTCCGGCATCACGACGGCTACGCCGTATGTCCCGGACGCAATTTGCGTGCTGTCTTTCGCCCGGAGCGTTACCGTCGCGAGCACTCCATCACTACGGATTCCGTCGCCGGTGGAAACAAAATTCAGAATGCCTGTGGACGCGGAGCTGGAGATGTACCCACCGGCGCACAGCCCGGTTGACAGGTCAATATCTGTCAGCTCCAGCGCATCGTCACAAACCACGCCCAGTGTCAGGCCTTTGATGACCTGTGCATCCAGATTTGACAGCGTAACATTCAGCGTTACCGTTCCATCGGCCGCCATGCTGCCGTCCTGTGCCGAAATGGTCGGCGATAGGGCCTCCCCTTCATCCGCAAAGGCCGCCGTGGAGAGCAGGCCGACCGCTATTGCCGCCATCATGATAAGGGATAAGAGCCTGTGTCGCATCTGTTTCATACATTCTCCTTTTTTCTGATTGCTCTCTCAAGCCGTTGTCGGTTTGCTTTCCTACCATCCGAGGGAGAGTTTGCCCGCAAACACGGCACCAATTTGTGCGACTTCGGCGGTGCTGACTGTCCCATCGCCATCCAGATCAGTCGCAAGGAACTGGAGCGCACTGAGTGTAATATCGCCTCTGTGAACAGCGTTAGCTCTGGTATAGTCGGCACTTGAGATGTTCCCGTCTCCGTTTACATCTCCCTTGCACACCACTGCGAGGACCATGTCCTGCGACACCTCCACGGTAAAGCTGTATACACCGCTGTCATCCGTCGCTGTGGCGGTGAGGTGGGTATAGCTCACGCCGCCATCGGTGGAGTACGCCACCACGCAGGCCGCGCTGTTCTCCACCGTAAAGGTAATTGCGCCGCCGTAGCTGCCCTCGGTCAGCGAAACGGTCGCGCCACCTTTGGTTCCGTCCGTCACGGTGACGCTGTAGCCTTCCGCCGTCGTGCTCTGCCAGGCCAGAATCGGATAGCCGCTGTTGATGCCCGCTGTGTCCGACACAAAGGCCTCGCCCAGCGTCGGCGCAAGCGCCTGCAACGCTTCCGCTGTGACCGCCGTGCCCTTCCCGCTGATATTGGAGCCGCTGCTCGCGGTTGTGTCAAGGTAATAGATATTATCCACATTGGCAAGCGACGAGCCCATAGAACCGATCACGCCATTTACATAAGTCGTGGTGGACCCGGCAAAGGTGATGGCTCCGGTCGAGTAGCAGTTTTGCACCGTGGCGGCCGTGGCCGATGAATAGATATGGCCTGTAATGCCGCCCATATACGGCGTACCGGTCGACACGTTCATCACCAACGCCCCCGTATTGTAGCAATTGGTAATCACGCAGGCTGTGGTGTAGAGCTGCCCTGAAATGCCGCCGACCATGATCGCGCTTGCCGCGTTCACCGTACCGGTATTGACGCATCCGTCAACTGTGCCACCGGATGACTGCCGCCCAATGATACCGCCAACTCCATAGGTCGTGCCGGTGCTGGCTGTGGTTGCATAAACATTGCCGTTGTTTACGCAATTGCGCACTACACTTTCCGTAGCGCCTATCCGCCCCGCGATGCCGCCCACATCATACGTGCCTTTGACGGTGGCGTTGTTGACACAGTTTTCCACGGTGCCGCCAGACACTACCCCGACAATACCGCCTACATAATAGGAACTGCTCGTGATGCTGCCGTCCACCGTCACATTGCGAATGACGCCGGTGCTCGTCAGCGCCCGGCATAGTCCGACATTGGCGCTGGCGGTGTTGGTATTCATGGTAACCGTGTGCCCCTGTCCGTCAAAGACGCCGGCATAATAAATGCTGTAGCCAAATCCGATGTAATTGGCGGAAGCTGTAATATCCGCGGTCAGCTTTGCGCATGCATAAATTTCACCATAGGAATCGACACGGCTTGCAAACCAGTCCAGCTCCCCGGCACTGCCGATGAGATAATACCCCTCGCTATCCTGCTCCGGCGTGTATGTGGAGTCGAGCAC
Source organism: Oscillospiraceae bacterium (assembly GCA_021201735.1). Classification (GTDB taxonomy): domain Bacteria; phylum Bacillota; class Clostridia; order Oscillospirales; family Oscillospiraceae; genus JAJQEJ01. The sequence continues at coordinate 15,420 of JAJQEJ010000077.1, forward strand.
CGTGACGATGGTACCCGCCGTTACCGTTTTATCGCGGTAGGTATAGCTCACGCTTATATCAATTGCACCCGCGCTGTTGAGTGCCGTACCCGACGCAGGTTCCACGGAATACTCGGTATCCGACAAAGCCACGGCAGTCGAAGTAGCGTCGGTATAATACGCCGAAACTACCATCGCGCTCAAATCAAGCTCTGTCCCCTGATACTGATATGCTTTTGGCGCGGTGGTCACCTGAATTTTATCCACCGCCCGCGCGCTGACGGTGACCGTTGTGGTCAGCGGATAGGTTGCGCCGTTGACCACCGCGGTAATGTTGACTACAACACTTCCCACGTCGTCGAATGTGAACGGGCTTGTCCGATCCACCGTCACGTCGCTGACCTGCTCGTATGTACCGTCGCTGTAGCTGGCGGAGATGACCATGCCGGTTGTGCTGAATGTCTGTCCCTCAACATATTCGGTCTGTGTGGGGGCCTGCGCCACTACCACGTCCGTCACCGTTGCGGAATCTGAGGCGGAGGAGAAAATGCGCGGAATCGCTCTGTTATCCATATCCGGATCTTCGACCCACGTTCTTGTGCTGACACCGTTGAGCTTCCCGGCAATCACCGTCCCTGTCATGGACGCGTCGAGCGCCCCAATGCACCCGGCATCCAGGAAGGTCTGTGTCATATCCGCCCTTGTGTTGCTGGCAATTGCAATCCCCGTCCCGTCCGGGTCATAGTAGCAGTTGACCACCGCCGCGGTATCCTTTGTCTGGGCAATACCCGCAAACTCGTTGCCGCTGTTGTCGGTAATCACGCCGGTGTTGTAGCTGTTGACCACCTTCGCGGTGCTCTGCAGCGCGCCGACCACACCGGCCAGGGCGTAGTCCATGCCGCTGACGGCACCGTAGTTGGCGCAGTTATAGACGCCCTGTCCGTACCATGCCGCGCCGACAATGCCGCCGATGCCCTTGCCCTTTGTGTTCGTGGCGATGATGGTGCTCTCATTCACGCAGTTTTGCACAAGGGAATCGGTGCCAATCACCCGGCTTGCTATACCGCCGACAAAGGCACCCGACGCATAGGTCCGGAACAAACCCTCGCCAACCCAGAGGTTTTCAATCACAGAGTCGGTCCCGCTGACCTGCCCGAACACGCCGAGCTGGGTGCCGGTGGTTTGATAGTCGGCACAAATACCGGTCATCTTGTGCCCCTGTCCATCAAAGCTGCCATAAAACGCGCCGCTGAATTTAACGTTTGCGCTGCTATCCATGTAATTATAGGTCCCGCCTACGGGTAGAAAAACATAATCAGCTGGCTGATATACACCGGTTGCCGCGTCATACTGCGCGCCAAAATTCAGATCGGTGCCCAGTAAAATGGTCTTGCCTTCGAATGTATCGGTCGCCGTGGGGATCGTGCCGGTATAGCTGACTGCTTCTGCCGTCTCTACAACCGACTGGAAATTCGTGATCTGCTCACTTACAATCCAAGCCAGTGCGTTCCACTGCTGCGGTGTTGTGATCGTAAAGGTCGTGTCATCTGTGTTGTACCAGCTAAAGTCCACATGATTCAGATTATCACTTTCCATGCTGACAACCGCCGTGGCCGCATTCACAGCGGACTCGCCAGCCTGCGGCTGCGCTTCTTCTTCCGACTGCGTTTCTTCTTCCGACTGCGCCTCCTCTTCCGACTGCGCCTCCTCTTCCGGCTGCGCCTCTTCTTCCGACTGCGCCTCCTCTTCCGGCTGCGCCTCTTCTTCCGACTGCGTCGGCTCCTCTTCGGTTGCACTGTCAGCCGAAACGTTCGAGTCCTCCGCACCGTCCATCATGCCGTCACTTACCTCTACAAACTGCGCGTCAACTTCATCAAGCCCATCTTCATTGGCAAATGCCGCTGTAGAGAGCAGGCTGACCGCCATCGCCGCCACCATAACAAGGGATAAAATTCTGTTTCTCATTTGTTCTCTAACCGCTCCTTATTTTATAGTTTTGTGCTCCTTCTTCTTGCTCTCTCCGTTTGTTATCAAACTCCCTTCCTACCAGCTAAGTGTCTGCTTTCTCGCGAATGTGGTGCCGATCTGTGTGGCGTCTGCGGCACAAAATGCCCCCATCTCCGCTCACATCACCCTTTCACAGCACCGCAACGGCTATGCCCTGAGACACTTCCACGATAAAGTTATATACGCCGCCGCTGTCATCCGTCGCTGTGGCGGTAAGGCGGGTATCGCTCATGCCGTCGTTGGTGGAATACGCAACCACACTGACAGTGCTGCACACTGACAGTGCTGTCCATCTACGCGTACGCCAAAGTCGGCTTATGCCGCTTTGTTTGATCCACTCGTCACCACTCCATACGACTTTTTACGGCAAATGGTACCAATTGCTGACTTTAAGCACCG
>JAJQEJ010000011.1 GCA_021201735.1 Oscillospiraceae bacterium
CGGTGCTTAAAGTCAACCTTTATAACCAAAAAATATGAATCCCGCACATGCGATAACCACCCAACGTAACCAACGCAAAGCATGCACTACTTTGACCTAAGCTGATATGCGTTTCCTAAAGTAGACACTCTCAGAACCAAAAAATTCGAGTCTATGACAGGGGGAGCATATTATTTCTTATTGAGCCGCTTGACTTCAATGTAGAATCATTCTATAATCTTGCTGTAAAAAATATAACGTAAGGAGAAACAGTTTATGAAAAAGAGACTCCTCAGCATGGTTCTATTCTTGGCTTTGTCCATAGGGATGTTTGCCACCATGACACAGGGGGCCGGGACAGAAAACGGGGCACGGGTCTCCACCGTACTTTTTTATGTGACAAACAGCAACGGAGAGCAGATTCTGGTCTCCCAGATTCCACTCTCCCAGATGACGGCGGATCTTGACGCAGGCACGATCAACAACACGCTGCACAACTACTCCCTTCTGGACGGCTATGTAACCACCGTCCATCAGGAAGCACAAGGTTTTACGGTGAATGAATTTGTAGATTACGCGTGCATGCAATCGTCCGTCGAGGCGCTCCAGTCCCTCAACCTGACCTTTCAGGGTACGGACAAGATCGCGTTCTGGGAGATCGACCAAACTGATTACAGCGATCTTGACACCTATACATATCAGGATTTGTATGGGGAACAGCGCTATAATTTCCCAGATCTCTACAAATATTGGGATTACACGGCGCAGGATTATGTTGACCCGAATGGAAAGATGACACGCACACAGGTCATCGACACTATTTTTAACCAAGGTCAATCGGAATCTTTTCTTCTTGCAGTGCGCTCCTTTTCCCAGCGGTATACCGCAACGGGCGACAAGGTTGAAGCGGGCGACTATAACATGGAAAACTATTGGAACGATCTGGGCTATCTGGACAGTCAGCGCGCTATTCGCATCATGAAGCCTATGACAAAGGATGAGCTTTATAACAAGACGTCCACCGTTTCAGACACGCGCTACTGGGTGGCCAATATCCTGCTGGACATGGAAAACCGCCCGGTCATCGCATCTCAGGGCCAAGTAGCGCAGCCGACCGCAACCATGACGGAGGACGATAACAATTATTATGTCACCCTCTCCTGTACGACAGATGGTGCAACGATTCTCTATAACCAGAATACTACGCAGCCCACCTATGTTCCAACCACAGTCTATGACGGTACGCCCATTGTCCTTTCCAAAAGTGCCTTTACCACGGGGAACATGTCACTCACCGTGCGCGGTGTAAAAGAGGGCTATACCGATGCCGGTATGATTACGCTGAAGCTGGTTTCGTCCGGACCACAGGAAACGGAAAAAGCCGTCTACTCGGATGTGCAAGAGAGCGACTGGTGGTATGATGCTGTCCAGTATGTGATGGACAAGCAGTATTTTGATACCAGCGGCGAGAACTCCTTTGCACCGGAATCTCCCATGACCCGCGCCATGCTCGCCACCGCACTCTACCGGATGTCCGGCAGCCCCACCGTCGCGGCGGACAGCACGGACACGCCGTTTACCGATGTTCCGGCGAACGCATCGTATGCAACCGCCGTGGCGTGGGCCTATTCCTGCGGCGTCGTCAACGGCGTAACGAGCACAACGTTCGTGCCCGATGCAAGTATTACGCGAGAGCAGATTACAACCATGTTCTACCGCTATGCAGATCAGGTGTGCAAAATCGGTATGTACGCAACGGATGACTTAAGCGCTTTTACTGACGCCACTTCCCTCTCCTCTTATGCTGCCGACAGTATGCACTGGGCGGTGGGCGCAGGCCTCATCAATGGTATGACCACCACCACCATAGCGCCGCAGGACACCGCCACACGCGCCCAAGTCGCGGCAATGGTCATGCGTCTTGAGCAATATATCGCATAGTCCCGTTCATTCGGAAAGGAAAAAGGCTGCAGCAAAATAAAATAAGCGGACAGTCGATACAACTCTTTATCCTTGAAACATGACAATTCCCCCTGTTGTAGTTTTATTTTCCTACAACAGGGGGATCTATTGTCCGCTTTTTCGGTTCTATTTCGTTTACTTCAGCCCGTCATTTGTGCATCTGTTACTTTGACTTCCTGGCTCTCCGATAGCGCCACAAACTGCCAAGCGCAACTATAATAACAACCGCTACAATAATCCCTGCAACAAGCGGCGTATTGATCGGTGTTGTGGTTTGATCTGTTACAATTTCTGATATGGAAGTATTGGGCTGCTCATTTGTCACCGGCACATCGGGATCCGGTTCAGGGTCCGGTTCGGGCACGTCCAGGGTAATCTCCTCCTGCTCAGGCTCCTGTCCGCCTGATGCACCGCTTGTCTGTAACGTCTCTGCTCTGTAAACGCTGGCGGCCGATGCTATGGCATTTGCCAAGCTATGCGTTGCGGGTTGGCTTGTCGTCCCCGGGGTGGCTGCAGCTGCCACCGGGCTATCGGCAATTGTGGTGCCGGTGGTACCGGTGGTGCCGGTGCCCGCATTTGTGTCGGTCCCATCACCGGCGTTCTCGGTTCCGCCTCCAGGATCGGTGCCCTGGGTCCCGCCTTCCGTGCCGGTTCCGTCGGTGCCGGTTCCGTCGGTGCCGGTTCCGTCGGTGTTGCTGCCGGTGCCGTTGCCGCTGTCGCTGCCGCCCCACGACTTATTTGTGTTCTCATTCTGCTTGGTTTCGGTCTCATCATCTTCTCTCGTCGTCACGGTGGCCACCACGTTGTCCGTAATGTCTGAGACCGTATAGTAGTCGTCTCCGTTGTCCGTGAGCGTACCGCCGGTTATGCTGACGTTCTCTATGGCATATCCTGTGTGCGCAATGGCAAAGAAGTGAAATGGAACCGCCTCAATGATTCCATCGTATACCCCATTGCCCTCTTGTATGTCCGCATGACCATCCGTGATATAGGTGAACATATATTGGTCTGACAATTGTTTGGTCGTCACAGTGACCACCACGTCGCCCGTAATATCCGTAACCGTGTAGTATCCGTTTTCACTACTCGGCGCCAAAACACTGTTGGTTACGGTTACGCCCGTAATTTCATAGCCAGCCTCGGCGATGGCAGTGAAGGTAAAACTATCCGCGATAATTTTTTCATCGCTGAGACCTTCGCCCGGCTGCACCTGCGCCTGGGCTTCATCATAGCTGAATTCCACGCTGTAATATTGACTTAGCGTAAACGCATCGTCGGTATTCTGGCGCGTGGCAAGATAGCTCGCCGTTGTGCCGTCGCTGGACTGCACCGTCACAACGTGGGCGTTTCCCGGAAGATAGAGGTAGGCATCGGCCTCGTCCGTGTATGACATGTCGTACGCCAGATCAATGGTGTCAGCATTTATACCGTTTAACAGCAGATTCTCTTCTACATACCCGGTATGACCTTTGCCGCTATAGAACAGTGTGTCATCAACCCATACGTCCCACGTAGTCGTCCCGTCCAGCTTCTCCGCCAGCGGTACCACGGCGGGGTACACCTCATCCCCCAGCCCATCGGTCAACTCCCCTGTTACAGCGGTCCGATCATTGTGCATAAGATACCGATCGATCGATGTGACTGTGCCACCTGACGTACTCGTTGCGACCGTGGAGATGGAGCCGCCGGAAATGAAGGTGCCATCCGCGGCTTTGCCCAGTGTCGAGCTAAAGGTGCTCAGCGTTCCGCCATTCACATATATCTTAGTGACATTAATGATACCGGGGATCAGGAGGTGTCCTCCGTTCAGGATGAAGACGGAATCGGAGCTGGTTGCGGCAATGTTATTGTTCGCGGAGCCGAGATGACCGCCCTGAGATTCATGATACAATGCGACGGTACCGCTGTTGATGGTAATCGTGCCGCTGTCCTCGCCCTTGCCGCCGATGGCGGCCTGCGATGATACGGGGGAGTTCACATAGAGCAACCCGTCCGCGGTGTATGCCTCAATGGTGAGCGCGGCACCGACAGGCACGTGGACTGCATTATTGCCAGATTGTCCGCTCGTGGAATAATAACTTGTAAAATTGTTTTCCCCCTCCAGATAGAGGATATTGTTCTTTGCGGCTACGTCGATACCGCCTTGGGTTTGAACGCTTGCGGTACCCATATTCAGATTGGAAATAATAACAGTGCAGTCTCCAGCGAGATAGATGCGCAGTCCACAATACGTAAGACCGTTACCCTCAAGTTTCACCGTTTCGGTGGTATAGATGCGGATTTTTCCAGTGGCACCTTCCGCGAGGGTGTACGTGCCGCCCGTTGTTATGGTGACATCAATGTTTGGATCATCTGCTCCGAGTGTCTCCTCATAGTCGCCGGGCTGAGGAAGGTTGCTCTGTGTCTCTCCATCTCCCCCAGCGGCTGAATTGAGCGTCCATTTCCCGTACAGGGTAGTTGAGTCGGTGAAGACCGTTCCCGCTACATAGGGGATCGTGAACGCTTCATCAAGATACCAGCCTGCAAAAGTATAGCCGTTGCGCTGCGGTGCGCTCAGGGTCAGGGTGTAGCCGGTTCCGTCCGCGCTCTCTGTGATGGTTGGCACCGTGTCGCCGCCGTCGACAATCTCCACCTCATAACCGGAGTCAGAGGCTGTACCCGTTTCAAACACAGCGCTGACGACGCGGTTTCCCGCTTCCACGGTATAGGTATACGTCTGCGCCGCCGCGCTCTGGCACACGAGCTGATAGAGCTGGGTCCCACTGCCATCCGCGAGCGCAAGGCTCTTGAGCACAGATCCGGCACCGGGCGTGGCGGTTACCACCACCGTATCGCCCACCTTGACGTACTCCGCGCCAGCGGTTCCGTCAACCGAAATTGTCAGCGTGCCGTCCCCGGTAAAGCTGCCGGTCACACGATAGATCTCCTGGTTGTCGGCCAGCGTGGGATGGGTTTCCTCCTCTATATACGTCCAGGCTTTTGCGCGCGTTGCGCTGCCACCGTCGAGCAGGTAGGCGAGCTGCGCGCCGCTCATATCATCGGCCGCCGTGACCTTCGCACTGTCCGTCGCGTCCGCCGCAATCTGGGCTGCGAGGTAATAGCAGTTAATGATATAACTGCTTGCGCCGCCGTATACCGCCGCGACATTTGCGCCGCCTGTGACGGCACCGCCCTGATAGCAGTTTTCAATGTAACAGTTCGCGCCGTCGGCAACGAGTCCGCCGACCGTAGCACTGTCATTTTCCACAGTGACCGCGCCGACGTTATAGCAATTGTTGCCGCGGGTGTATGCACTGTATCCGATGAGACCGGCCACATTGTTACTCGACGCGTCGCCTTTGATCTCCCCTTCATTGTAGCTCCTGATGACCGAAACCATCGTGCTGTCAGCAGTGCCAAGGGTTCCGGCAAGGCCGCCGACATTTTCGCCGCTGCCGATCACCTCCCCGCTGTTCACGCACGCTATGATGCTGCCGGAGGTAAACCTCCCAGCCAGCCCGCCGATGTTTCCAACGCCGCTCACCACACCGCTGTTGCCGCTGTCGGATATGGCACCGGTTGTAGCGTCACCGATGATGCCGCCGACATAGCTTGATGTACCGGTGATATCGGCGGTATTGCTACAGTTGCTAACCGAATAGTTGGCCCCCGCGCCCACCATACCGCCGACATAAGAGGTGCCTGTCACCGGGCCGTTGTTCGTGCTGTTTGAAACTGAGATGCCGCCGTATAGCACCGAATACCCCAGCATACCGCCCACATAGGAGGTACCTTTTATGGCGCCGTTATTGACACAATTATTTATCTTGTAGATCTGGAGTCTGGTCGTACTGCCCGCCATACCGCCGCAATACATTCCGGTGGTGGTGATGTTTCCGTTGTTGACGCAGCTTTCCATCTCCTGGTAAGCGCCGTTACCCACGATGCCGGCTGAGGAGGCAGACCCGCTGATAGCCGCGTTATTGACGCAGTGGTTGAAATATACACAATATCCATACCCTGCCATGCCGCCTATACACGACCCCGTGCCGCTGATCTGCATATCATTGGTGCAGTTTTCAAAAACCGCCAGGTTGCCGTCAAAGGCATAGCACACTCCCGCGATTCCGCCTACATAGGTATTGGCCTTGCTGGCCGTACCGTTATTGTTGCAATCAGAAAATTCTGTGAATAACGGATAGGAAATCGTCCCGCTCACACCGATGATTCCGCCAAAGGAGGTGACGCTGGCCGTGCCTGAGAAGGTGCAGTTTTCAAACGTCAATACGGCCTCCGACGTATCTGTCGTAGGCACGCAAAACCCCACAATGCCGCCTGTACCGTGGGTTGGGGCATTGGAACCCGATGCGTTTCCTGTAATGGTTCCCGAACATGCGCAGTCGGCAATGGTAATGGTTCCGCTGCTGCCTGGGACGAGTTTACCGATCAGCCCTCCTACCCACGCGGTTGTGGCGGTATCGCTGATTGCCCCCTGGTTACTGCATCCGGTGATTGGGGCATAGCTTGACACGGAGCACTGTGCCAGCGCAATGATGCCGCCAAGCGCGACATAGGTTTTTGTACCGCCGGAAATGCTGCCGCTGTTGCTGCAATTGATAAAAGTTGTATCGGTACCTGACCCGACAATGCCGCCAACATAAGAATAATTGGCGTCCGTGGTGAGATTTGTTTCTGCCGCCACCGTCACGGTATCAAATGAGCAGGTACTTGCGGCTGCAACCAGTCCGCCCATCTGGTTATAACTAGACGAGGTTCCTGCCGTTGCCAACGTATAGTCCGTCGTCACTTCAATATTGGAAAATGTTGTATTGCTTGCCTGTACCACCAACGCTCCGACCTGCGTCGCGGTCGCTACCTGTGCGAAATTGTACGCAAGCTTTATATTCTTGAACGTCGCGTTTTTGGTATACCCAAACAGTCCGATCGTCTTATTTAGCCCATCTACAATAGATAAGTCTGTTCCTGAAATGGTATACCCATTTCCGTCGAACGTCCCTTGAAACGGCGCGGCATCCCGCTCGCCGATCAGATTGCTCCATGATACATTATCCAGGTTAATGTCGCAGGCGAGCACAATTGTTTTTCCCTCAAAGGAGACCGAGCCTGTCACGCCAATCTCCGCAGGCGTCGTGCCATTGACCAGGTACATCAGTGCCGTCATCTGCGCGGCATTCCCGATGGTGAAGGACGCTGCGTCAGGATTGTCGGTATACCATTTGAAGTCACTGTTTGAGAGCGTAATCGCCTGCCATTTGGCATAGAGCGCAAACGGCGCAGTCACGATGGTGCTATAGTCATACCGCGTGTCTCCGTCCACGCTGTCGGTCATCCATGCGACGAAAACATAGCCCTCCTTTTGGGGCAGCTGTGTCAGTTCAGGCAAAACCCTTCCGTAGGTGGCCGTCTGCACGATATACGGCACCGGCTCTCCGCTGTCGTCCACCGTCCCGTCGTAATAGGTAACCGTAATATCGGCCAGCGCCCAGACCGCGTAGAGGGTTGAACCCGGTGTAACCGTGGTGAGGTCAACCGCCTCGCCCGTCCCTGCAGCGTTATCGTACCAGCCGACAAACTTATAATATGTCGTGTTGAAAATGGGCGTTGTGAGGTCTTCAATCGCGGTGAGCACAACGGTATCCCGCTTTGCGAGAGTCTCGATTCCAAGCGCGGCAAGACTACTCTCATTATAATTGAGATAGACCAGATTGCCCGTCTCTTCGTCCAGTCCCTTTTGCCAGTAGAGCAACGGTGTGGTCCCCTCGTTGTAGACATACGCGTTACTCAGTAGCTCGGAGATAAAAGAGGCGCTTTTCATCCACTCGAGCGTACGCGCATAGCCGCCGAGTGTCAGTACGTCCGAGTTCTCCGCCCCCAGATAATAGTTGTTGGAAAAAGTCCCGTTCGCCGTTGCTCCGGCTGGCGGCAGATCCTCCGCCGCCAGCGAGTAACAGTTGGTATAATAGCAGTATTTGGCGGTAGTCTGATTTCCAACCAGACTACCGGCCAAGCTGGCTTTGGTGCCGTCTGTCGTGATGGTGCCGGTATTGTAGCAGTTGGTGAAGCAGACTTGCACACCCGACAGAAGCGTATAGCCGTATCCTACTAATCCGCCTACACTGCAAGTTGTGCTGAGTGATCTCCCTGTGTCGAATGTAATATTCCCGCTGTTATAGCAGTCATCCACAAACATGCCTTTCCCTGCATATGTGCCGGCCGCATATCCGACCACCCCGCCCACATTGCTCGTAATACTCATGTCTGTGCTAAGATTACAGGTGTAGGAAATATCTCCCTCATTGCTGCAACGCGTGACATAGCAGGACCCATCCGAATACGCGTAGAGATAGCCGACAACGCCTCCGATTTGGGAGGCGGTCATGACGCTGGCGTTGATCGTTCCTTTGTTGTGGCAGTCCGCTATTGTTCCATAACCATCCGTACCACCCACAATTCCGCCAACGTAGAAAACGTTAATACTGGCCGAAGCTGCCTGATACGCCTCTATGTCGCCATAATTGACGCAATTGAGAATTTCTCCCCCCGTAGCATTCACACCGGCAATGCCTCCAATCCGGCTGGTGGTGTCGGCGGGCACATAAATATCCACATAACTTGTCACATCCGACACCAGGCCCGCATTGTAACCTACGACGCTGCCGCAGTACGATTTCCCATTCACATTGCCGGTCAGCGTCAGATTCTCAATGGTCGCCGAAGATGCGATATAGCCAAACAGTCCGCGATATTGGGCCGTTGAGGCCGAAAGGTACGAGTCGTCCTCAATGGTCAGGTTGTCAATGGTAAACCCGCATCCGTCAAAGGTTCCGTAAAAAATGGTGGTCGCGTTCCCGATTGCCGTCCACTCAATGCCGCTCAGGTCGATGTCGCCGCCCAGTTGAATGGTTTGACCGGAAAATTTCACGGCCTCGCTGTTGACAAGCTCCGCCAGTCCCAACATCTCATGCGGGGTGGTCAGGATGTAAGTCTTGGCCGAGGTGTTGTCGTAGTACCACGCGGTATCCGCCGCCGGGATAAATGCAGCGGTGAGGGTGATCGTCGGCAGTGCGGTCGCGGTGTCTTCATCTTCGGTATCTTCGGCCTCGGCCTCGTCGGCGTCATCCGTGGTGCTTGTTTCATCGGCATTCGCTCCGGCGTTTGTGTCCTGCGTGTCTGCAGAATAAGTAAAGGAATATACGCCTTGCGCATCTGCGGATATCTCGGTGTAAGTTTCCCCGTCAAGTGTATACTGCAAGCTCCCCTCTTTCAGTGCATAGCTTTCCACCGGCTCCGCAACCACCGTAATGCGCCATACATCGTCTTCTTCCTGCGTTGCATTTTCTTCCTGCGTGGTGTCCTCTTCTGTTGTCTCTTCAGCAGTCGCAGCTTCCTTTTCGGCCGTGTATGTCAGGGTGCCGTTTTCGATGGCCTCGTCTACGGCGACAGAAAATGGTGGTAACTCGGTTTCCTCTGCGGCCACCACGTCAAGCGCAACAGGATTTGCCTGCTCCTCTGGAGCTTCATCCTCCTGCGCATCTGACTGCTCCTGCGATCCCTCGTCCTGTGCGTCCTGCTCGTCCGGGTTGTCTGTTTCAGACAGTGGCTCATCCGGCAGCGCCTCGTCGTCCTCCTCCTTGCCATCTTCATCGCTGTTCTCATCACCGACGTCAGCGGCATCTGTGTCGCTGTCAGCGTCGTTTGCATCGTCGTCAGAGTCGTCTACGTCGTTTTCCTGCCCATTCTCGTCGGTCTTCGCCGTGTCGTCTTCTACCGCCGCAGGCGCATTGTACTCGTCGACGGCAACATCGGTCGCAATTGCAAATTGATTGACAAGGAGTAGCGCGCACAGCAAAACGCTGAGCACGCGCGGAACGTGCCTTCTACCTGAAACACCAAAAACTTTTTCCATAACCTTTACCTCACAATTATTCTAATTTTTTCTTTTGCGCCCGTATTTCCTGCTTAAAATAGCAATGAATCCCGCCTCCTTCTTAATAATCCATCATTTGAATATATCGCATAAGCACCGTTGCAATCTGTGCTCTGGTCGCATTACCTTGTGGGGTGATGATCCCGCTGTCTGTTCCGCTGATGACCCCGGTGGCCACCGCCCATTTCATCGCGGGCAATGCCCAATCATCAATCGCCGCCGCGTCGGTATACGCGCTGAGTGCATCGCTTTGGCTTGTATCGATCCCCGCGTTCTGGGCATAGCGGTACAGAATTGTCGCCAGCTGCTCACGCGTGACAGTATCATCCGGTCCAAAGACGCCGCTGCTATAGCCGTCTACGATCCGCTTATCGGCGGCCCAAATAACGGCATCCGTGTACCACTGATCGGACTTCACATCGCTAAATGTATTTTTTGCGGTCACGATCGGCTCGCCCGCATACCGGTAGAGTACCGTGACAAGCATCGACCGGGTCGTCTCCTGATTGGGCCCGAAGCTGGTTTCGCTCAGCCCTGTCATAAGGTCGTTTGCATAGGCATACAGTACCGCGTCATAGAACCAGTCCGTGCTCTGTGTGTCGGTATACAACAACTTAATTTGTATTGCATCCCGCTGGTCTGTAACTGAAAATTCTCCCGGTTTGTCCACCGTAAACACAAACTGAAAGTCATTGCGAATATAGCTGCCATTCTGTACGTCCATAAGTGTACCGTCATCCATGACACGACATGCGATGACATCGTCATCGTTCACTCCGTTGGGTGTGACAAACGGCATATAGCATATCACCCTTCCGTCGAACGCCGTAACCGGATCGGCTCCCACCGTTGCGGAAATGACATAGAGATTGCCTGGGCTCAGCAATTTTTGCAGCAAATCTTCGGAGAGATCTTTCCAGTTTATAAAGGCTATCGTAATGGTGACACGCTCACCTTGGGAAGCCCCCGCAATGAGGCTTTCTAACGCAGCCTGATCAAAGCTCACTCCGCCCAGCCGGGCGTTGCTCAGCGTCAGTTGCGCCTGTGCCGCCGCAATCGCCTGTAACGCGCTGACCGGCAAGTCAATATTTAGCGTGTATACGTTTACGGAGGATTCCAGCGCCACGGTGACCTTTACCTCCGGTGTGCTGCCGTCCGCTGCTGTCTCGGCCTGTTGCACCGCAGTCTCCAGTGCGCTTGTCAGCTCGGCAGCGTCAACACTTGCCGTCGCCGCCGCGCCCGAATCATCTGAAATTGCGTCTACAGCAAGGTTCGTACTGCTCAGCAGCAGGTCGTCAAGTATCGTGGTGGTGTATGTATGCTCCACGCCCACGCTTCCCTTTGGAATGGTCGACGCGGAATAGACCACCGTTATCTCGTACATGTTGGTCACCGTCCGCGACCCGGCCGCATTTTGGTTCTCATACTGCTCCTGCGATATGCCGTACACCCAACGCATTCTCCCACTGTCGTATGTGCCGGCGGCGATCTCATCAAACGTTCTATCTGCCAGCGAACCGCTATTCCAGGTCAGCGCCAGACCGGCGGGCACTACCGTCTGCGTACCGTCCTCATAGTAGTAGCAGCATTCATTGATATTTTCGTAATAGGGATAGGTTTTGCTGTAAGGCCCGTCTCCGCATAGAAACGTCAGATAGGAGCCGCTTGTCCAGTATTCGCTCAGGCCGGATATGGAAAACAAGGTGTCAATCGGCACCAAAGTCTTGGCAATTAACACATTCCATACATCACTTTTGTAGAATAAGTACCCATATCCTTTCTCGTTGGTCTCCGAATTGGCGTATAACTCTGCCGAGGTGAATACCGCCGTTTGACGCGGCGTGCCGTTCTCACCCTCCTGCGCAAAAAGGCGCAAGACAATTTTTGTGAACTCCGCATCTATGACCACATCCTCTGCCGGCATGGTAAAGGTGTAGGTGGCGGTATTGGCCGATACCGTATCATTGAGCGTTGCGCTCCCTGCTGTCATGGCGGACAGGGCATAGCCATCCTCTGCCGCTACGGTCAGAGTAACGATCATACCCGCCTCCGCGGACGTACTGTTTGGCGTTACCGAGCCGTGTTCGCCCTCATAGCCGGTAATGCTATAGGAGGTTTCGGCTGCTGCCACCTGCATGCCGTCCGCCGACTCAGCATATGCCAAAACCCCCGGTGGCCCTGTGATGAGACACACACATAGCAGCAAACTGAGGGTCGTCTTCCACGTCTTCCTCTGTCTTTTGTCCATTCCCAGTTTCCTCTCTTTCTGAATGATGGTGGTGGTTTGGTGACAAAAGCTGACTTTAGGAGCCAGACAAATCCAAAATGAAAAAATACAGCATTTTGTACAAAACCACCGGTTTTAGCCCAAAATTTGCTCAAAAAAAGTTTATCATACAGCGGTGTCCGAAGTCAACCTTTATAACCAAAAGATATAAACTAAGTCAATATATATACTTATTAATTCATCATCTTAACGAAAACACCTACATCCGCCGGGAGACTAGCCCGCAGGCGACATGTGTACAATCATATTACGGTTTTATTGCAAAATAGCCCGGCAAAAAAGCAGACGTCAGCGACCCAAAAAGGGTTGGCTGACGTCTGCTTTTGCGTTAAAATTAATTTATGAAAAGGAAAATAACGCACGAAGCTTTTATTGATTCACACGAGTGTTCGCTTATTTTGCGCTCCCCAATTCCTGATTTCCGCACACCACAATACATTTTTCAATATTAACAAAAATCATTGTTTTCTATTGACTCTTTTTTGTGTTCAAGCTATGATATTTATGCTTTTACTGTGAAAGTCAAAAGAAAGCCGGTCTGCGGCGTTTGTGCAAATTTATCAAAAAGCGTATGATTCGTACAACTTGACTGCATCACTGCCCAACACTCGCATCAATTTTTGAAAGAAAAATGGATTGCGCACAAACCGCAACACGATATACTACGAGTATGAAATCGCAGATTAGCAACCGCATTCGATACTGCATATTTTGGGGAGGCGTTTTTCAAGTGAGAAGGGTAATTGTTCAAAAAACGATATCAGGTTTCATCGTGCTTGCGTTGATGCTCAGCCTATGCTCCGCGCTCGGCGTACAGGCCGCCGATACCGGCACAGTCTGGGATGGTACGGTTGACATCAGCTGGTACGATCCATCCAAATCGGAGTATTATATCAGCACTCCGGCACAGTTGGCAGGCCTTGCCGCACTGATTAACGGCATGGCGGACCCCACCTGTCCGAAAATCATCGGCGATCAATCCTATCTGCAGAGCGTCAAAAACGAAAACACCACCCTCGTCGGTGCAGGCGGTGGAAATGTATCGGACACCACCTACGGCAGCAACATCAATTTTGCGTATAAGACGGTCTATCTCACAAGCGACATGGATATGGGCGGTGTGTATCAAAACGGCGCGTGGTCCGGGCCAAACTGGACGCCCATCGGTGGAAAATTCCCTATGAAACCATCTGTTGTGGACGGAGATTGCTATACACTGGATACACGCTTTTGCGGTGTGCTGGATGGTCAGGGGCATACGGTGCGCAACATCTACTGCGACCGCTATGCGGCAAAGGGCTTTCCCTATAGCATGGCAATTGGATTGGTGGGTTTTCTCGGTGGGACGCCCGATTCCGAGTCCAACGCAACGGCAAGCTTTGAAAACAACTGGCAGCCAGCCGTACGCAATGTAGTGCTCGGCACAGGCTATATCTATGGACGCCGCATGGTCGGCGGCCTGGTCGGGCGGGCCGGAAAAACCTCCAACGGTATTGTGATTGAAAATTGCGCCAATTTTGCCGACATACACAACACCGATGCCAAGGGCATTGGCGGTATTGTCGGCTCCGGCTGGGGCACCGGGGTCATACGAAACTGCTATAACGCCGGGTCGGTTACGACGACATATGCATGTCCGGCAGGCGGGATTTGCGGAAACAACCAGGGCTTTAACATCTACAACTGTTATAACGTCGGCACCATCGACTCCAACGGAATGGGATATGCCGTTGCCATTGGCGGACACGACTCTGGAACCTATGAGGTGACCAACTGTTATTATCTTGAGGGCTGCGATGACGATCCCGAATCCGGCGGCTGGTATACCGGGAACAGCAAGACCGTCACGGTCGATATTACCGCTTGCACTGCGGCAGAGCTGAAGAGCGAGGCTACACTCACCGCGCTGAACGCCGCAGGTACTGTATTTGTAGCGGACAGTAATCATATCAATCATGGTTATCCGATTCTCTGGTATCAGACCGGTGAGGCGATTGACGCGGCGGGGCGCTTTGATGTTTCCTTACAGCAACCAAGCGCCGGCGGCACAATCTCCGCCGATGCCTCCGGCTCTGTGTCCGCGGGGAAAACCGTTACCATCAGCGCCGAGGCGCAGGGCGGCTGGCGGCTGGAATACTTTATGGTAAATGGGGTGCCTATCGATGCCGACTTTTTTGTTGTCAGCGAAGCCGCGACCATCAGCGCTCTTTTTGTCGAGGTCAAGCCTGTGACCGTGCATCTCCCCTCCAGCAGTGACAGCTATCTCTCCTTCTCTAAGACAGGCTACGAGATGGCGGAGGATGAGATGGTGTACGTAACCAACAAACCCATTACGGATGGAGAAACGGTGCTGGAGGGCAATATCATCAGTGTAAATGCAGTGCCTTATATCGGTGCCGTGCCGAACGATCCCACGCTGATCTACACCGGCGCATATACCGTTTCAGCGACCAACACGCAAAAAAATTCCACATCCACCTTTTTGTCCGGCGGAACCTTTACCGTCACCGGTGAAGGAGACGTCTCCATGACCGTAACGCAAAATACCGCCTTGAAATCCTGGCTGTACTACGCCGATACAAGCTGGTATCTCGGCGGGCAGGAGTACTATACCATTACGACACCGGAACAGCTGGCCGGGATGGCGTATCTGGTCAATGTGGAGGGGGTCACGTTTGCGGGTATTACGCTGCGTCTGGGCAATGATATTTCTCTGTCCAGTGCAGACGGGCGGATATGGGAAGCCTGCGGCACGGGTGCGATCAATCATTTTTCTGGCACCTTCGACGCAAACGGATACAACATTTACGACATGTCCGCCTACAATGTCGGCAGTTATGCAGGCCTGTTCGGCTACTGTACAGGTGCGACCATTCAAAACGTGACTGTGCGCGGCACGGTAACCTGTGATGCGTCCACCTCATATGCAGCCGGAATTGTTGGCTACGCCTCAGGCTGCATGGTGGAAAATTGTATAAACTACGCCACGGTTCACGCAAACGGCAAAGGCGTGGGCGGTATTGTTGCCAACACCTGCGATAATACCACTGTGAAAGACTGTGTCAATTATGCACCAATCTATGGCACCTCCGGCGTGGGTGGGATTGTGGGCATCTGTTATACCGGTGGTGATTTGATCTATCAATGCCAAAACTACGGCACAGTTGAGTCTGCGGGCAGCGCGAGCGCTGGTACCGGCGGCGTGGTCGGACAGCTCTCCGGCAGCCTGGATACCTGTGGCAGCTTTGCGGATGTTATCAGCACCGACAATTACTCCGGCGGGATCGCCGGTTATACGAATTCTCGCTTTGATTCCTATATTAAAAACTGCGTCAGTACCGGCGCGGTTACCTCCAGCAGTCAATCCCAGACGGCAGCCGTCGGTGCCGCCGTTGGATATGCGCAGTATCTCACCTATGAAAACCTGAGTGCAACGGGCAGCGTGAGCACAAGCGCGGCCTTTGTCTCGCAGTTTAAAGGCGGGCTGATCGGCCACGAGGGTACGGTAAATGAAGAGGGGACACCAAACGCCGCCCTTCTGCCCACCGCCGCGTCTGCGACCGACGCCTGGGTGCAGCCGCCAACCCAGCAAGCGCCCTGGAAGGTCACCTTTATTGCAGACGGCGTGACAGTTTCTACCCAGCAATACTCCAGCGCCTCCGACGATATGGAAGCACCCGCTGTCCCAGTGAAGGATGGCTACACCGGAAGCTGGAGCAGCTATACCCTTGGCAGTTATGACATTGTGGTTGATGCCGTTTACATCCCTGTTGTCATACGCGGCGGCGAGCGTATTACCCAGAACGGAACTTACTTTTTGGACTACAGCACAGCGGGAGAAGTCACCATTGACAGTGGTCTGACCGTTACGCTCAAGGGTATGGGAAGCCCATGTAATGAGCTGGCTGTCCATGCTGCCGCCAATACTTTTCTGACACTGGAGGATGTGTGCCTGAACGGTACACAGACACTTTTGACACTCAACGGCGGTACCCTTACCCTGAGCGGTAACAGCGCTATTGTCGGAACCTGCGATACCAAGGGAAACCTCTCGCCCACCATCTGGGTTTACGGTGATGAAACCATAAGTGGCACAGGCATCCTTTCCGCTTATAGCGGTGCCGGCAATGCAACTATGAATCTGGATCCTGATGTGACACTCTCACTGAAAAGTGGTACGCTCTCCATGCGGAAAGATGGCCAGTTGGGAATACAGGGTGGTGCGCTCTGTGCCAATGACGCTACTGTCACCATCAGCGGCGGTAACTTTTATGGCTACACAAACTCCGATAATGTTTCCGTTATCTGTGCCAAAACATTGCAGATTACCGGCGGCGTGGTGCGTGCGCAGGCGGAAAAATCCGTTGCCGTTCTGGACGGAGGCAACGTCACCATAACCGGCGGCATCTTATATTGTAAAGGACACAGCCCCAACAGCTCCAACACCGTCAAGACATATTCCGGTATCGAAGCGATCTCCGGGCTAACCGGCACAGCTGCCTGTGAACTGGAAGCAGACCTTCCCTTTGCGGATATCACTGTGACAGATACATATTTTGAGGATGTTGCCACCTGCTACCGTTCAGGCTATTTTACCGGCACCTCGGCAACGGAGTTTTCCCCCGAATCGAGTATGACGCGCGCCATGTTCGTCACTGTGCTCTACCGGATGGACGGCTCCCCCTCCACAGCTGCACAGACCTCTTTTACCGACCTGACGCAAACGTGGTATCAGAGCGCCGTGACCTGGGCAGTAAATAACGGTATTACAAGCGGCACGACCGCCACCACATTTTCGCCTGAGCAAACCGTTACGCGCGAGCAAGCCGCAGTATTCCTTCGCCGCTATCAAGAATGGAAAGGCGCATCGGCAACCCCCGCAAACGGTGACAGCGGCGCAGGTGCGTCTGATTGGGCGCGCGCGTCAGTGGCGTGGGCGGTAGAGTTTGGTCTGCTTAACTCAGGCGACGATTTTGTCCAGAATGCAACCAGATGCGAGCTCGCCACAGCAGTTGCACGGATGCAATCCACATATGGATATTGACGGCATCCGCTCCATGCGATTTGCAATACTGTGTGGGACTCCACTCGTTTCAGCCAAAGCCCTACGAATACTGATCCCCGATTAAAATCGGAGATGTGTCGCAAGCGCCACGCCGCTACGCGGCACGTCTCATAAGTTCCGTACGCGCCTTCCGCTGCTTTACGATAGCAGTATATACCGCGCCACAGCAAATACCCCCGCCTTTCGGCGGGGGTATTTGCTGTGGCTCAGGCTGTCAAAAAACCACGCAGATTGGGAGGTTTTTTGGTATAATGGAGTAGA
>JAJQEJ010000006.1 GCA_021201735.1 Oscillospiraceae bacterium
ACCCAAAGTGGTTGAAATCACACGATTTCAACCACTTTGTCTTCAGTCTGAGGGGGCTGTTGCAAAACAGCCCCCTTGTTTTTGGTTGCTCTTTTTTATGATGCCATCGGTGTTGAGCGTGTAGGTCTTCTCCCAAATCTGGTTATCGTTGGACACAATGAAATGCTTTTTCGCAGGACAGCTTTGGGAAGTAATCTACATACTCAGTGTTCATCAAATATACCAAATCCTCCAGTTGGAATCTCATTTTCTAGTCCAACGATATAAGGCCAACTACCAGTTTTTGCGACGATAAATCCCATGAGCATCCCCATATGGGTATGAAGATGTCGGAGCTGTGCAACGATTAGTGTGAATTTTGTATACTCACAATCCATAGGCATCTCCATTAACTCCTTGTCCTCCAGGCCAGCAACATAGCCCATAGTTTTGTTTCTCACAGCTTCAAAGTAGGTCATGGCCTCTGCTCGGTCAAGCCGTTTGGAAGATATCTCGTCAAGGCTGTTTAGGCCCACTTCATGAATGGATGGTTCGACAAAATTTTTGTCCCGAGGATTGATGAACCATAAATCCAGAGAGTGCAACATGTGATAAACATGCTTCCATAGGGGCATCGCGTAATAATAGTCATTCCAAACACTATGGGGAATACAAGAAATTACATTGCCAACTTCCCATAATGCACGTTCCGTTTGGTCAGATATGATAGCACTATAGCTTGTCTGGTCCACCCTTACCGCCTCCTCGTAGTAATAGTATTTGTATCGTACCATAATAGAAAAACATAGTCAAAATAATGAACTTTTATCCAAGCATCGTTCTGGGAGGATGGCGTGATTGACGAAAATGAGCGGCTCTTTCTGGACCACCTCAGCGCTGATCTACTGAAGCTGAAAGAGCAAGTCGACGCTCAGAGTGACGGAAATTACACAACGACAATGACCTCGGCGCAGTTTTCTGCAATCGCGCAGGAACTGCTGAACAACTGGGACTGGGGCGAGGACCCCGGCCCCCTGACATAAGGCATGTGAAAGCACCAGGAATAATTTCTTCCCTATACGGGCACAATAAGCAAAATCCGGTTTTAGGATGTGACGTTTGTGCTCGGTACATGTATTTTGGTGCTTGCGCTTTCAGTGTTCGGAACATGGGGCGTCATGTTCTCCGTCATTTACGCCGCGACCGCGGTCAAAAAGGTGCTGGGTGCCGTCTTGTTCTGCGGCGTGATCGGATGGCTGCTCTTCTCCCTGCTCTCCGGCGATTTCTCCGCCGTCTTCCCACTGGAAGCCGCGGAAACCCTGTATGAAGTGCCCGCGCTGATCTATGTGCAGACCATCCCCGACCCGAACAGCCCGGACGAATCGGCGCAACCGGACGATACCGCCGCGCCGCAGCAGCCCTTTTGTGCCTGAGCGTTCACTCAAACCGCTCCAACGCAACTGTTTTGGTATATCTGCGCAGTGGGAATTCTCCATCATGCGCGGAACCGTTATACATTTTTGACATATGGGCACCGTCCGTAATGCGGACGGCGCCCGTCTTCCAGAATCGTTCTGACAGCGCATTCATCTCGCTTTGTTCACAGACCAGGCCAATGGTCTGCAAATAATTCTTATATGGCCGCAAGGTACCTATGATTTCTGACCTTGGCAGCCGCTTGACCCAGCAGTTGCGAAACATAACAGAGGTTTGCAAGGCCATATCCGTACATACAAACAGGCTGCAATTCTGCCCTTTCCACAGCTTCGTATCATTAAAAACGGTTTCTATGGATGCATTGTACAGGCGCAGGCCGACCTGTGCCTCCATGCCGATCCCCAGCTCGGCGGGAAACAGGCCGCATGTCCTCTCCAGAATCGGCAGGAAACGATTGCAGAACCGATCAACGTCGTCCATATGCTCCGTATCAATATAAATGCCCTGGCAGGAGCTGCACAGCAGCTGGTTGGTCTGACAGATGTTTTGTGCAATACCCTCCAGCGCTTCCTCCGAAATATCCTCTCCGGATACATACGCAAAGCTTATTTTATGGCCCCATTCAATAATTTTCGTATTTGGCTTTGCCATTTCTCTGACGGATTGAATCGCGGCGTCGCCGCCCCAAACAACGACCGCATCCGCCAAATCAGCCAATTGCCGCATGACATCCATATCGTTCGATGCGTAGTCAAAGATATACACATATTCAGCCAATTGCGGTTGGATACGAAATAATTCCAGCAGGATTTGAACGGTGAGTCCGCCCTCTTCGCGCGGCAATTTCAGTATGTTGATGTTCCCGGTTAAAAGCCCTTCAATCACGGTAAAAACCGGCAATCCATCGGCGTTCCCCGCCGCAATGTGAAACAGGACGCCCAGCGGCGCAATTTGCTGAATCACAGTGCCGTCATAAAAGGATGGCTTGTATTGCTGCGGCGTGCCGTAGTGCGCACCAAGCTCCGTCTGCATTTTGCTGCACAAATATGCTTTGCTCAGCATGATTTTGGCCTCACGGATATATTCTTTGACGAATTGTGCCGATACGCCATATTCAATCAGTGTTTGTTCGTACTGCTTTTCATCCAGGGAAACAGATAGCGCATCACATGCCGCGATGACGATGGCAGGGTCAAGCGTTGGCTTTGCTAATGTCTTTTGGATGCGGGTATTTAAAGTCCCCAGCACTGCATCACACGCGTCGGACGACACGATTTTCCCATTGACCAGATTCATCTCTGCTCCCCCCGCAACACCTCACCGGCACCGGCGGCACACGTTTTAATCTCCTTCATCCCGACGCGTCCCAAAATTTCAAAATGGGGAGCTTCAATGCCGCATCCGCACTGTTTGCCGTCATATAAAACCGCAATATCATCTGTGATGATGCTGCCAACAGGCATGCTGCTGACCAGCGGAGAGATTAGATTTAACAGCCCGGGCGTCCCGTTGGGCACCGGTTCCATTGTCCTTGGGTCTCGGATGATCACACGCGCGTAAATCGGCACATGGAAGTGATGGTTTTTGCAGTCACAGTACAGCACGTTGCTTTCCACAACCGCGAAAAACTCCTTCACATTCCGCGCCTCAATGCCCAGCGTTTCCTCCGCCATTTGATAGAGTTCTTCTTTATCCACTTCTTCTGATAAAAATTGTTTCCACCCGCCGCCAAGCAAAATTTTTGAGCCTGGATTTAATGTTAGCTTGATATTGTTTTCCCGCAGCATTTTTATCATGAAGGAAAGATACGCGGGGAACCCCACGAATCTCACCGGCAGCTTGGCTCTTTGATACCGCAATAATTGCTCTTTTATCCCTTCCATATTCAACGCATAACTGCTCCCGGTATCTTTCAGCGCGTATTCCCTGTGGAGGGCTGGGGCAAGGAAGGTCGCGCCATACGCTGTTTTGACCGCGCCCATTTTATTGTGTTTACTCGGCTGATACCCCAAAATAATATAATTGGTGGGGACGGCAGAAAACAGTTTGTAATAAGAAAAAATAAGCCGCAGCATCCGCGCCCCATAATAGCACGTCGGCAGGTCAAGCCCTACTTGTGTCGGCGTTCCTTTTGTCCCGGATGTTGTAGCTTTTATCACCATCTTTTTTTCCGGAACAGAGGATAGAGCATGTGCTTTATAAAACATCGTAGGGATCGGCGGAATACGGTGTAAATCCTGTTCTGTTTTCAAGCAATCGGCTTGGTAGCCCTGATCGGCAAGAATTCTGTCATAATCCGGGCAATTTTCTCTATGGCTATCGACACTTTGCTTCATGGCGGAAACAAACACACCATTTGTGTGTCCCAAATCGTAAAGGTGCCTGTGGGCAAACAATTGATTGCGATAGTCCATATCGTCCCTCCTCCTGTTTTCCGATAGCGAACCTTTTATGTTATTATAGCACGGTTCCCTTCTGATTAATAGTTGACAATTTTAGTCGTGTATGATATTATTTTGTATTGGTATTTACCAATACTAAGGAGATGTACTGAATGAAAAGAAAAGCGCTTGCCATTTTGCCTGTTGCATGCCTGCTCTTAACAATGACTGCCTGCACACAGACTCCAGCTCCTTCTCCGAGCGCCGCTGCTCCAGTGGATTCTGCACCACCTGAAATAACCTCTACGCCGTCTCCGGAGCCTATCCCTGCATCCACAGCACCCGTATCCGTCGCGCCTGCGAATCTTGGCTCTACCCTGGCAGAGCCCATTCAGGTATCGCTGGGCGATGTTACTTATTCCTTCCCCGGCTCCACCTTTGCAGACTTTGAGGCAAATGGCTGGGTGATGGATTCCGGTTCGCAAGGTTCCACACTGGGTTCAAATTATACTACCTCCGTCGATTACACCAATGGGGAAAGCAAGATCCGCCTGACCGCATCGAACAGCGCTTCCGCGCCGGTGCTCCTAAATGAATGCGAACTTACCGCTCTGGTTGTTTCCTCCCAACGTGACTTAGACAACATGACGTTTATTTTTCCCGGTGGAATCGCTGCCGGTTCCACCGCCGACGAAGTAGCGGCAGTCTATGGTGAGCCCCCCAGCTTCTATGACAATAAGGATGGCGAACGGCTCTCAATGGAATATAAATTTGATGACTGCAGGGTGAAATTCCAATTCTTTGAAGGCGGCCTGAACAGTTTTGATATCCGCTGCTAATCTGTCAAAAACAAACGACGCGCGCCATCCGTTCAGGATAGCGCGCGTCTGTTTTTTGCTTACTGCACAAATTTCAGGTTGTGGAGCGCAATCAGGTCGTTGAGGTCAATATAGGTAACCCCTGTTTTCCCGTCGAGCGCATGGGTCAGATAGCGCCCGTCATCCGTCGTTCCCGCGTCAATCGCAAAGGAATACAGGATCGCATCCCCGCTGGACACCGTAATATGCATGGACGCCCCGTCCCATGTTACAGTGCAGCCAACGGCTTCGGCGGCTTTGCGCAGGGGCACCATGTACTGCATGGTATCCGCACCCTCCAGCACCTGCAAATACGGCGTGGTGCCGCTCACGTCCAGTATCGCATCGTTGATGGTAATACCCCCGTCGGTGTCCACTCTGATCAGCGCGCTGTACGCCGTGTTAAAGCCGATCACCTTGTACGGTGTCGCCTGGGCCGGGTAGGACTCCGCCACAAAATTGTACCATGCAAGCACCTTCATGCCGGGGATAAAGGTGTCCTTTGTGAGCAGCTGGCGGGTCAGATAGGGGGTGATTTCCGTTTCGTCTGTCAGCGTCAGGTTGATCGCCTGATCGGTCTCCAGCACCACGTTGCTGTTCGTATCATTGGTGCGCACAGCGCTGATTTCAGCGTAAAGCGGAACCGCCACATCCTGCGTGATGTTGACCAGAATCAGCTCCGCATAGCTCTGCGCCGGATAGGAGAGCGCCATCACCGGGGCGACATAGGCATAGACCGTATCCCCTTCGCTGATGCTTGCAACGTCAGCCGGGTCCCCCGTCGCCGCGTCGAGCACCAGCGTGTTCTCATCTGTGCTGAGCACCAGCACCGCCTCGTCTCCATCCGTTCCGGTTTTCATCAGGGTAATACGCGGTGTCTCCTCCTCTGTGAATTGAACCCAGCCGCTTTTGCAGACCAGACTCTCATTTGCCAGGGATGAAATGCGCACCTTTTCCCCCTGAATCGTCACGGTCCCGTCACCCAAAATCTGATCAACATCTACTGTTTCCGGGCCTTCGGTAAGCCGTATTTCAGTGGTGTCCGCCGCAAAGGTGACACCGCTTGCAAATAGGGCAAGGGATAGTGCCGCCGCAATTGCTTTTTTCATTTGGAATCATCTCCTCAACTATCGTTTCATCTGGTTAGACGGCATTTCTGTCAAAAGGTTCCCTGCTTCGGGGAAAATATTCTGCGCACCCGTGCCGCCTGTCCGGCATAGGATGGGGCGGAGAAGCCAACATACATTTAAATCAGGGAGGGCTGTTTTTGAACTGCTATTCATTCTGTCGACTGCCGCCCTACACGCCGGAGCCTCTCGCCCCGGTCTATGCGTTTATCGGGGCTACCGGTAAAAATACCGCTCCGCTCACGGTTCTCTCCAGCGGCACGGATCTCGCGCTACCCGAATTTCAGGTTTTCTCGCAGGGGATCACGGCAAACCCGGCGGGCACGGCACTGCTCATACAGATCCCCGGTGTCTACCGGCTGGCGTATTATATCAGCACCGTAGCACCCACGCTCGCCTCCAGCCGCATCACGGTGAACGGCTCGGAAGTGGACGCGACGGTACTTACGTCGTCCACACCCCGCACCCAATACGCGCTGGAAGCCTTCCTCTACCTGGGCACCGGGGACAGTCTGTCCCTCCAGCTCTTTCACGAGACGCCGGAGTCCGTCGCCCTGCAACATGGCGTCGGTGCCACGCTCTCACTGGAGAAAATCGGTTAGCATTTGCACATACGAGCCCTGTTGCCGTCTGACAACAGGGTCCGTACCTTATTCGCCCAACAACGTCTCCAGCCGGGCACGAATTTCCTTGAGGAATTGGACGGTCTCCACCGCCCGTGCAGGCTCCTCCTTTTCCCACAAGCCCGCCATATCCTTTGTCATGATACCGGCCGCGATGGTGGCAATGGACGCCTGCTCCAGCTTTTCCCCAAAGCGTACCAGCGGCGCGTTGCCATCGAGCTCACCCCGCTTTTTGAGTGCGCCACTCCACGCGAAGATGGTTGCCATGGGGTTGGTGGAGGGCTGCTCCCCCTCCAGATAGCGGTAGTAGTGACGCGTGACCGTGCCGTGCGCCGCTTCAAACTCATACTTCCCGTCCGGTGAGACAAGCACCGAGGTCATCATCGCGAGCGACCCGAACGCGGTGGAGACCATATCACTCATCACGTCGCCGTCATAGTTCTTGCACGCCCAGATAAAGCCGCCCTTGCTGCGGATGACGCGCGCCACCGCGTCGTCAATAAGCGTATAGAAATAAGTAATGCCCAGCTCCGCAAAGCGCGCGCGGTACTCTTTTTCATAAATCTCCTGAAAAATATCCTTAAACGTGTGGTCGTACTGCTTTGAGATCGTGTCCTTGGTGGAAAACCAGAGATCCTGCCGCGTATCGGCGGCGTACTGAAAGCAGGCGTGGGCAAAGGAGACAATGGAGCTGTCCTTATTATACTGCCCCTGCAGCACACCCGCGCATTCAAAGTCATAGATGGTCTGGCGGAAGCTTGCCCCATCGTCCCCCGTGAACAGCAGCTCCGCCTTGCCCGGCCCCGGCACGCGGTATTCCGTGGCGCGGTAGACATCGCCGTACGCGTGGCGGGCGATGGTGATGGGCTCTTTCCAGTTTTTCACTACCGGTGAAATGCCGTCCACCATAATCGGCGCGCGAAACACCGTCCCATCCATGATGGAGCGAATGGTGCCGTTGGGGGATTTCCACATTTCGGTGAGCTTGTATTCCTCCATGCGCTGGGCGTTGGGCGTAATGGTCGCGCATTTTACCGCAACACCGTATTCCCGCGCGGCGTTGGCGGCCTCCACGGTGATCTGATCCTTTGTCCGCTCCCGCTCCGCAAGTCCGAGATCAAAGTAGACGGTATTGAGTGCCACAAAAGGGGCGAGTAATTCATCTTTGATAGCCTTCCAGATGACTCGGGTCATCTCATCCCCGTTCATCTCAACAAGTGGGGTATGCATCTGTATTTTTTCCATAATGTCCTCCTGATTTATGATCATGAATGGCGAGATGCCGATTGAATCGCATCGATTCAATCGGCATTTTCCAGCTTAGAGCAGCTTCGTGTAAAGCGCCGTTCCCGCTTCACCATCCGTGCACAGCGCTTGCAATTTGGGGACAATGGCGGTGAAATGTGCGCTTTTGACATGCCGGTCGAGCGCCTCTTGCGTCTCCCACGCTTCCAGCATCACCAGCACCTGTGGGTCGGCTGCCGACTGCGCGAGTTCATAGGTTGTACAGCCCGCCTCTTTCCTCGTCTCTGCAATAAGGGGGGCGGCGGTTTCCACGAATGGATCCAACATACCCGTCTTCAGGTAAAATGGTGCGACGACTCTGATCATACGATCCGGCTCCTTTTCAAATTACTCCGCTGAGATCATGTAATAATAGACGGGCTGCCCGCCCGCGTGCAGGGATACGTCGGCCTTGGGGCAGGATTTTGTGAAAATCTCCAAAGCCTGCTGCGCCTGCTGTTCCGTGATATCCTCACCGTAGAAAATGTTGATGAACTCAGCCTCCTGCTGCGGCGCAGCCTCGGCAAGGGTTTTGAGCAGATGCTTTAAATTCCGGTCGGTACTGAAGAGCTGCTGCTCCGTCAGGGCGAGGTAATCCCCCTGTTTAATGGCAACGCCGTCGAAATCGGAGTCACGGGCGGCGTAGGTGATTTCGCTGGTCTTCACCCGCTCCATCGCATTGCGCATCGCGGTCTCGTTTTCCACAATGGTCGCGTCGGGGTCAAGCACGACGAGCGCCGAAATCCCCTGCGGTACCGAGCGGGTGGGAATGACGATCACCTGCTTTTCCTGCACCATATGCACGCACTGCTCCGCGGCCATGACAATATTTTTATTGTTCGGCAGCACAAACACGACCTCGGCGGGGGTGCGGTTGACCTCCCGCAGGATATCCTCGGTGGAGGGGTTCATGGTCTGCCCGCCGCTGATCACACCGTCTGTCCCCAGGTCGCGGAATACCTCCGTCAGGCCGTCGCCCGCCGTCACCGCCACGACGCCGTATTTGCGCTCCGGGCGCGCAATCTCATGCGGTGGCACCGTCCCAGCAGCCCCTTGTTCAGCCTGCGCCACCTCCTCAAGGAGAGCGGTGTGCTGCTCGTGCAGGTTCTCCACCTTCACCGTCAAAAGCGCACCGTAAGTAAGCCCCTCCTCCAGCACACGGCCGGGGTGGTTTGTGTGGACATGCACTTTGATAATCTCGTCGTCATCCACCAGCACCAGACTGTCGCCGAGCGCATCAAGAAACTGGCGTAGCGCCTCCGGATCCTTTGCATTGTCGCGTGAGCAGATAAACTCCGTACAGTAGCCAAACAGGATTTCCTCCGGCTTAAACTCGGAGAAATCCGCCTGTGCCCGCGTGCCGCTCTCCTCCGCGTCCGCCTCATGTAGCGGTTCACCGCGCAGGCTATCCAGCATACCCTGCAAAATCACAAGAAAGCCCATGCCGCCCGCGTCCACAACCCCCGCCTTTTGCAGTACGGGGTTTTGATTGACGGTGTCCGCCAGGGCAATCCGCCCCTGCGCAATCGCCGCGGCCAGAACGGTCTCCGCATCAGGGGCCTCCCGCGCCGTCTCCGCTGCCTTGGCCGCCGCTATGCGGGAGACGGTGAGGATGGTGCCCTCGGCGGGCTTCATGACCGCTTTATATGCCGCGGCAACGCCGTAGTCCAGGGCAAGGGCAAGATCCCGCCCGTTCGCCGTGTCCTTGTCCTTAATCGCCTTGGCAAATCCGCGGAACAGCAGCGACAAAATCACGCCTGAGTTGCCCCGCGCGCCGCGCAGCAACGCACCGGCACATACATGCGCGGCGTCGCCCACCTTGGCGTGTCCGCCCTTTTTCAGCTCCGCCGCGGCGGTCTGCATGGTCATGCTCATATTCGTTCCGGTATCCCCATCCGGAACGGGAAAAACATTCAGCTCATTGATGTGCTGTTTCTGCGTTTGCAGGAGCGCGGACGCATGGATCATCATCTGCGCAAACAGCACGCCGTCAAAGCATTCTATCATGTTGGTGTTCCTTCCTTTCCATGTACGGCTCCGCCCGGCATTCAGCCAATCATCATGGAGTCAATGCAGACATCCACGCTCTTTACCTTCACGCCGGTAATGCGGCCCACATGATAGCTCACCTCGCTCATAATGGAGCGGCTGACCGCCATCAGGTTCACGCCATCGTCAACAATGATGTGCAACTCAATGGAAACAGATTCATCATCCAGATACGTCACCTTCACGCCCTTCGCCATCGACTCTCTTCGCAGGAGATGCACCAGTCCGTCTGTCCGGGAGCGGATCGCCATGCCTTTTACCCCGTAGCAGTTGGTAGCGGCCGCACCTGTAATATTGGTGAAGACTTCACTGCTGATGGAAATTTCGCCCTTTTCGGTCTGCAGCTTCATAAAACCAACTCCTTTATTTTTTCGCTCAAATTTATCAACCGCGCATACGCGCGGCGTTACATTGTATTGTATTCTATTTCACTATAAATTACAAGAAAAAAGTTTTTATAGACTTGTATTTTGGGGCGATTAGGTGTAAACTAAATGCACATAGAGCGCGTATCCGCAAAATAGGAGGTTTCAGGATATGAAAGATTTCTTAGTCAGTATATTAAAACTGTTTTTGCTCCTTGCGGCAATCGGTGCCGCCATCTATGCCGTGATCATGTATTGGGAGAAGATTTCCCAGTTTCTGTGCGCGACAAAAGAGAAGGTCTCCTCTGTGGCCGCCTCCTGCTGCGGTTCGGAGTTTGACGACTATGAAGATTGGCAGGGTGAGTAAACCCCTTTGGTGCGCCGCAGAATTACAATTCTGCGGCGCGCTTTTTTGCCCGCTTGTAATTTCCCCTCACCTGCCGTATAATGGCTATATTCCACTGCACGAAGTTCCAAACGAAAGAGGGTTTTTCTTCAGATGAAATTAGGGATTGTCGGACTGCCCAACGTTGGCAAGAGCACATTATTTAACGCCATCACAAACGCGGGGGCGGAGTCGGCAAATTATCCGTTTTGCACCATCGACCCGAACGTGGGTATGGTCCCGGTGCCCGACAAGCGGCTCGACTGGCTCACCGCGTTTTATAAGCCGAAAAAGACGACCCCCGCCGTCATCGAATTTGTCGATATCGCGGGCCTTGTCAAGGGCGCATCCAAGGGCGAGGGCCTCGGTAACCAGTTTCTGTCCAATATCCGCGCGACCGACGCCATTGTCCACGTTGTCCGCTGCTTTGAGGACGAAAACGTCATCCACGTCGAGGGCTCCACCGACCCTGCGCGCGACATGGAGATCATCGACATTGAGCTCATTATGTCCGACATGGAGATGGTACAGCGCCGCTTGGACAAATGCGCAAAAGCGGGCAAAAGCGGCGACAAAAAAGCCCTGCGCGAGTCGCAGGTGCTCGGCGACCTACTCGCGTGGCTCAACGATGGGAACTCCGCCCGCTCTTACGAATACGACGTGGACGCCGCCGCGCTCATCGCAGAGTCGGAGCTCCTCTCCAGCAAGCCGGTCATCTATGCCGCGAATTTGGACGAGGACGGCTTTTCTGACTATGCTGCAAACCACTATTATCAGCAGGTCGCGGCCATTGCCGCGCAGGAGGGCGCGCAGGTCATCCCGGTCTGCGCCCAGCTCGAGGCGGAAATTGCCGCCCTCTCCGCCGAGGATAAGGCGCTCTTTCTCGATGAGCTGGGGATTGCGGAGTCCGGCCTGGACCGGCTGATTCACGCCTCCTACGCCCTGCTCGGCCTGATCTCCTTTCTCACCGCGGGGGAGGATGAGTGCCGCGCGTGGACGATCACCTCCGGCACCAAGGCCCCGCAGGCGGCGGGCAAGATTCACACCGACTTTGAGCGGGGCTTTATCCGCGCCGAGGTCATCTCCTTTGACGACCTGACCGCATGCGGCACCATGGCACTCGCGCGGGAAAAAGGGCTCATCCGTTCGGAGGGGAAGGAATACGTCATGAAGGACGGCGACATTGTCCTCTTCCGCTTTAACGTCTGACGATGGGTACTGCTGCCAGTCTGCGGGAGATTAATCTGGAGCAGGGCCTGCCCACGGCGGGCACCGCGATCAAGCGCCTGACATTTGAGCTGCACCACAGCCGCGCGCTCGGCTATACGGCGCTCAAGGTCATCCACGGCTACGGGTCAAGCGGGAAGGGCGGGAAAATCCGCACCGAGGCGAGAGCCTATCTCCAGCGGCTGAAGCTGCGCGGGGAAATTTTTGACTTTGTCACAGGGGAAGCCTTTTCCATCTTTGACCCCGCAACCCTTGCCGCCTTCCGCCGCTGCGACGCGCTGCGGCGCGACCCGGATCTGGAGCGGCACAACAACGGTGTTACCTTTATTTTATTATAATACATATCAGGAGGCTTTTTTATGTTACGACCCAAGAAAATCGTCCCGCTTGCGCTGGGCGCTGCCCTGTGCCTTTTGCTCTGTGCCTCTTGCGAGGAAAACGGGAGTCCGGCATCCGACACACCGCTTGCCTCTCCCAGTCCCGCGGCGGAGTCTGCCGCCGCACCGTCGGCGACGCCGGATCAGGAGGAGGGCATTTTGTATGAAAATGCAGACCTGGGATTCTCCCTCACCTTCCCGGAAAGCTGGGACGGAAAGTATGGTATACTCCCGCTTGACGATTCCATCGAGGTGAACCATACCCAGACACGCGAGGAGGTTGGAGAGGGCAATGGATTGCTGTTTGCAATCGTGCGCTACAGCCTCACGGACGACGTTGACGGCATGGAGGTCATCGCCACCACGGAGGACGCCCAGTATGTGGTCATCTACCCCGCCGATACCGGGGTAACGCCGACCAATGCGTCCGCCGACGAGTACCTCGCCATGCTGGAGGAGGCCCCCTCCGTCGTGGGGACGATACGGCTTCTGGTCAGCCCGTAAAACCACAATGACCGCGCCCCCTGTTGTAGCCGCATCGGGCTGCGACAGGGGGCGATTGTATACCTACACTTCTTGCGACGGGGGTTCCCCCTTCTGCATAATATACATTGGTATCTTTACTTTTGGGCCAAATTGGTGTATATTATTGAAACATCGCCGAACGATCTTACCCGGAAAAGAAAGGTGAAAATATGGATCTGGATATACTCTTTCAAAAATCGGACCTGATTCCGGTCATCATACAGGACATGGAGACAAAGGATGTATTGATGCTCGGCTTTACGAACCGCGAAGCGGTAGCGCTGACCGTCAAGACAAAGACGGCATGGTTTTGGAGCCGCAGCCGCGAGAAGCTCTGGAACAAGGGTGAAAGCTCCGGAAATTATCTGCATGTCAAAAAAATAGTGACCGACTGCGACATGGATACGCTGCTCTATCTCTGCACGCCCGACGGCCCGACCTGCCACACAGGTCGCCGCTCGTGTTTTTTCCAGACAATTATGGAGGAGGACTGACAATGGACGCTGTATTGCAAGGGCTGTTCGATGTGGTGTGTGACCGGAAGGCGCACCCGCAGGAAGGTTCCTACACCTGCTATCTGTTTGAGCGGGGACTCGACAAGATTTTAAAAAAGGTGGGCGAGGAGTCCGCCGAGACCATCATTGCGGCGAAAAACGGCGTACAGGAGGAGACGGTCGGTGAAATCTCCGATCTGATCTATCACCTGCTTGTCCTCATGGCGGCACAGGGCATCCCGCTCGAAGCGGTGGCGGCGGAGCTTGCGCGCCGAAGTGAGAAGATCGGCAATTTGAAGCAACTGCACCAGACAGACAGGGAGACGTAAATTATAGCGTTACCAGAAATCGTGCCCACTGACCGGTTTCGCTTTCCACCGTAATCTTTCCCTTATGCGCCGAGACAATGGCGCGCGCGATGGAGAGCCCCAGCCCGTACCCGCCCGTCTCGCGGGAGCGGGAGATGTCACTGCGGTAGAACCGGTCAAAAATCTGTTCCCGTTCCCCCTCCGGTATGCCCACGCCGGTGTTATAGACCGAGAGGAGCATGTGCCCGCCCACTTGATGCAGGGCGACCTGAACCTGCCCGTGCGCGTCGGAGTGTTTGATGCCGTTATCAATCAAAATTGTTACGAGCTGTCGGATCTGCACCTCATCGCCGGTATAGAATAGCGCGTCCTGCACGTCGTAGGAGAGCGTTTTCCCCTCCTCAAAGGCGTGGCTTTCAAATTCCAGCGTTGTGTTGCGCACCGCCTTACTCAGGTCAAATCGGCTCATCACCATCTGCGCCGCACCCTCATCCGCGCGGGCGAGGGACAACAGCGCCTGAATGAGCGAACTCATGCGGCCGATCTGGCTGCGGATCTGATAGAGCTTATCATTTCCGCCGATTTCGCCCTCCAGCACATCTGTATTCGCGCCGATGATGGTAAGGGGCGTCTTGAGCTCATGGCTTGCATCGGCGATAAAGCGCCGCTGTTTCTCAAAGCTCGCCTTGACCGGCCCGACCACCCACTTTGACAAAAACAACGAAAAGAAGAAAAAGACAACGCAGGCGATCACCGCCATCCAGAGGGAACTCTGGATCAGCTGGGAGAGCAAGCGCGCCTCAATGCTGCGCTGGGAAAACGCAACGATCGTACCGTAATCCTTTTCGGCGGAGAGATAGCGGAATTCTCCAATGGTGCCGCTGCTTTTGCCGCTGTCAAGCACGGCGAGCGCGTACTCCTCCGCGGTTTCGGAGGAAAAGTCAAACATCATCTCGGCGTTTACCTCCAGAACGGTCCCATCCGCGTCGAGCTTGACGTAGAAAATGCTCCCAATGCGTGAGAAATCATGATTCGGTGCCGGGGCCGCCGCTGCGTCTTTCGCCCCGCCGGCGCGCATGCCGCCGTCCCCATTCCCTGGTGAAAAGGTAAGTCCATCCTGCGTGACGACCGCCTGCAGCTGCTCGTCAGTAAAACGATTGCTGTCACTCTGCATAAAAACATTGAGCATGATCAGAATGAGGGCGAACACCAGAATGAGGGCCCCCATGATCACCGCAACGATCTTGATCCGGAGTTTACGAATCATGCTCCGTCCTCCAGATAGTACCCGATCCCGCGCGACGCCTTAATTTGGACGGGTGAGCCGATGGCGGTAAGCTTCTTGCGCAGGAATGAAATATATACTTCAATGGCATTGTACTCCGCTTCGGAGTCATAGCCCCAAATCTTCTCAATGAGTCTGTCCTTGGAGAGAATCTGTTTTTGGTTCTCCAGCAAAATCTCCATGAGCTGGTATTCCTTGAGCCCTAGCTTGACGGCGTTTTCTGCATAGATGAGCTCATGGGTGCGCCGATTGAGGATAGTCTGCCCGATGGTGAGCTCGTCGCCCGTCAGCTCGCCCTTCCGGCGGGTGAGCGCGCGCAGACGCGCAAGGAGTTCCCCCGTAACAAATGGCTTGGTCAAATAGTCGTCCGCGCCGCAGTCAAGGCCGGTGATTTTATCGTCCACCTCCGACTTTGCCGTCAAAAGCAGGACAGGGGTGCTGCAGCCCTCCGTCCTCAGTGTGCGCAGGACGGACATCCCGTCTTTCTTTGGCAGCATAACATCCAGTATAATGGCATCGTAAATACCGCTCAGCGCGCAATCCTCACCGGAGACGCCGTCGTACACCGCGTCCACGGAATACCCGCCCTGCTGCTTGAGCAGCGCGGCCAGCACATCAGAGAGCTGCCTTTCATCTTCCACCAGCAGAATACGCACATCAATCCCCTCCTGTTACATTCATCTGTCATAATTGTACGGGAAAAAACTTAAAGTTAAATTGAATGCTGCCCCGTAGTTGCTTCGTTACGGCTATTATAGCATAAAGGCAATTGCCCGCAACACAAAATCTGCAAATATGCGACTTGTCTATTCTATCAGGACTATGATATAATACAAACATTCGTTGAAACTCCAAGCAACGCGCAGGGAGGAAAATGCGATGGCACAATCAACCAAGCAGGCTTTGGCTGCTTCATTGAAAAAAATGCTGGAAAAACGAAACTTGGACGATATTACTGTTAAGGAACTGGTTGAGGACTGTCAGGTGAACCGCCAGACGTTCTACTATCATTTTCAGGATATTTTCGACCTGCTTGCATGGTTTCTGGAGCGGGAGTTTTCCGCGCTCATGCCGGAGCGGTGCACAACGGGGAATTGGCAAGATACACTGTTGCATATAACCCATTATGTGAAGGGCCATTATAAGCTCATGCTCCATATATACAGCTCCAACGGCCAGCAGGTTTTTAATCAGGAGCTCAACCGGGTCTCCCTTCAAATGATGTATGAAGTTGTGGAGTCCAGCGGGGATGGGCTCTCGATCGCGGAGGAAGACAAGCGGTTTGTCGCAAATTTTTACAAATGCGCCTTGACGGGCATCTTCGCCGACTGGCTCTCGCGCGGGATGGAGGAGGACCCGGCCCAGCTTGTTGCAAAGGCAGGCATCCTGCTCGACGGCGCCTTTCGCCGCGGGGTAGCGTGTTTTTCAAAAGATTCGTAAAAACAAATATGCTTGGGGGTGTCGTAATTCTTTACGACACCCCCAAGACTGAAGACAAAGTGGTTGAAATCGTGTGATTTCAACCACTTTGGGTTGCAAA
>JAJQEJ010000028.1 GCA_021201735.1 Oscillospiraceae bacterium
AGTATGCTTGTAGACGATCGTCTACAAGCATACTGCTTTTTACAATAAAACCGTGATATTATTGTAAAAATGCCGCCTGCGGGCTAGTCTTTCACACGATTTCACACGATCTTCCGTTCCGTCTTGCAAGCCTAATGTTTTCCTGTGCGCTTACGCTTCTTTTCGTGGGTATGGGGCATGGCCAGTTGCACGTCTACGTTGTCGGCCCCTTCCGCCTCGGGCGCTGCGATGTCGTTGGACAGATGCTGCACCTCCTGCAGCAGCGCTTTGCGCGGATTGAGCTGCACACCGTCGGCATTTACTTCACTCATATGGTATCCCCCGTTTCTTTACGACTAGTATTTCTGCCGATCGCCATAATATACTGTCGGGTTTTTCGGCACTTGTTACAATTCATTACGAACCTGTCCAATTTCCGCGAAAACAGTTTGACATCTCAGAAACAACGTGTTACAATTTGGTTACAGTTTATTCATTTGTACAGGAGGTTGCTATGGCAGATCAATCGATTCCTCTGGTCTATAAAGGCCATCCACTGCGCAGAAAAGGCAATCTGATCTATTTTGGCAGTATGGCTGAGAAATATATCATCATGCTGCAGGTTATGGACAGTGAAAAGCAGGCTGATCTGGACGTTTCTACCAAAGTCTCCGTTCAGCTCCAGCTGACCGACCCGGACCTGAAAAGTCGGGATCGCGTGGTGAAGAAAAGCGAAAAGGACAGTCTTTTCGCCGCCATGGATGTCGCCGCTGTTTGGCTTGACCGCGCGCTTGCCGGAAAGTAAGCGCTTCCCAACAGACAAAACAAACAACAAATGTGGGGGATTTACATATGATACGAAGCGCAAAGATTTTGCGTGTTGCAGTTGCGGCATTTGCAGTCTCCGGCCTGTGTCTCGCGGGGGCTTCCGCCACCAGCTTGGGCATGGGCACCGTTCAGGGCGACGGCCTACGTATGCGGGATAGTGCCAGCACCTCCGGCGCGGTATTGGCAACGGCTTCCACCGGCACCAATGTGATTGTCCTTGCCGACGCAGGAAACAACTGGTATAAAGTTGATTTTCAGGCGCAAGTGGGCTATATGTCCGCCGACTATGTGACGCTGTCCACCAAGGCGGACGGGAACCTCGGCAATGGTAAAGTCAGCACTGACGGCGCTACGCTGAATATGCGTAGCGGCCCGGCTACAAGCGAGTCGGTCGTCAGTGTTCTGAGCAGCGGCACCGTAGTGCAGATTGTCGGCGTGGATAATGGCTGGTATAAGATCTCGTACGGCGGGAACACAGGCTATGCCAGCAGCGACTATATCACCACCGTGAAGGACGGGACCTCTGCTTCCACCGCCAGCAGCAAAGGGCAGGAGGTTGTAAATTACGCAAAACAGCTCATTGGGTGCAAATACTCCTATGGTTGCAGCGGGCCCAGCTCCTTCGACTGCTCCGGCTTCACCTCATATGTCTATAAGCACTTTGGCTATACCATCAACCGCTCCGCCGCAACCCAACTCTCGAACGGCACTGCGGTGGATAAGAGCAGTCTTCAACCCGGCGACCTCGTCTTCTTCAAAAACAACACCAGCAAGGCCGCATCACATGTCGGCATTTACATAGGCTCAAACCAGTTTATCCACGCCTCGACCAACACCTACACCGTGCGTATTGATAATCTCTCCGGCTATTATTCCAACATCTATGTCGGCGCACGGCACATTATTTAATAGTATACATTTAGAAATCCCATGCACGGTATATATTTCGTGCATGGGACTTTTTTGTCTGTGCTTCTTGCCGATGGGGTTTCCCCCATATGCAGCACACGCAAACGGCATTATCGCAAAAATGCCCGGTATTCCTCTGCGGTGGACACCCGCCCCACCGCGGAAAAGGAGGCGCGTGAAAAATCAAACAGCTCCTGCGCAAGCGTGCGCACACCGTCGGCTGTGACGGCATTATACGCGGCAATCAGCTCGTCCGCCTCCAGAATCTCCTCCCGCATCAGCGCGCCGCGCCCGAGGTTGCTCATCCGCGCCTGCGTGGACTCAAGTCCCATCAGAACGTTCGCCTTGGACTGTTCCCGCGCGCGCTCCAGCTCCTGCTCGGTCACGCCGCCCTCGGCAAAGGCACGCACCGTATCTGTGATGGTGCGCACCGCCTGCTGCTCCGTCTCACTGCCGAGCGCGGTGTAAATGGAGAACAGGCCGATATCGGAATAGGAGGAGCCGTAGCTGTAGATCGAATAGCACAGCCCCCGCTGCTCGCGCACCTGCTGCCACAGCCGGGAGGACATGCCGCCGCCCAGGATGGAGGAGAGTAGCTGCAGGGTAAAGCGCCGCTTATCCCGCAACGGGAGCCCCGGAAAGGCCATAATCAGATGGTTTTGCTCAATGGGCTTCTTCTTCACCGTAAAAGACGGGAGATAGACGGCGGATTTCACCGCATCCGCCCCGCCGCCCGGCAGTGCACTGAATCGCTCTTTCAGTGTATCCACATCGCGCGCGGTAAAACTGCCTGCGAGCGCCACGACGATATGCTCCGCAGTGTAATGCTGCCCCATGTATGCCTTGAGCCCTTCCCCCGTCATCTTCTCCAGCGTCGCGGCTCTCCCAAGGATCGGGCGGGCGAGGGCGCTGCCTTTGTAGATCGCCGCCGAAAGCCGCTCCGCGCAGACATCCTCCGGGTTATCCTGGTACATCCCGATCTCTTCGAGAATTACCCCGCGCTCGTTTGCCATATCCTCCTCGGAAAAACGGGATTCAAACAGCATATCACACAGGATATCGGCACACGTGGGCAGGTGGGTGTCGAGCACGCGGCCATAGAAGCAGGTGCACTCCTTGGTGGTGAATGCGTTCATCTGCCCGCCGATGGCGTCCATCTCCTCCGCGAGCTGCGCCGCCGTGCGCCGCTGCGTCCCTTTGAACAGCATATGCTCAATGAAGTGGGCACTGCCGCTCTCCACCGTCTTTTCATGGCGCGAGCCGGTGCCCACCCAGACCCCCAGCGCCGCGGAGCGCACGCCGGGCACCTGCTCGGTCAAAATCCGAACGCCGTTTGGAAGGGTGATCATTTCATACATCACAAAACCCCGTTTCATTCTATCCATAGTCTGGTTGTCTCACCGGAAAATATGCATCCCGACCATACTGCGAAAGCCGCCGGACAAGAGACTCATCCGGCGGCATCACCACATTATTTTGATTACTTGATTTCCTCGCCTGCGTCCTTTTTCGCCTTAATATCCCGCAGGGCATCCCGGTAGGAGAGGTTCACGCGCCCCTTTTCGTCAATCTCGGTCACCTTGACCCAGATCATATCGCCGATGTTGATGACGTCCTCCACCTTCTCCACGCGGCGCTCGGCAAGCTTGGAGATGTGTACCATGCCATCCTTACCCGGCGCAAGCTCTACAAACGCGCCGAACTGCAGGATGCGGACAACCTTGCCGTAATAGAGCTGCCCGACCTCCGGCACAAAGACGATGGTCTCGATGGTCTTTTTCGCCGCCTCGCAGGAGTCCCTGTCCACACCGGCGATGTAGATGGTGCCGTCCTCTTCAATGTCGATCTTCGCGCCGGTCTCCGCGCAGATTTTCTGGATGACCTTGCCGCCGGAGCCAATCACCTCGCGGATTTTATCGGTGTCAATTTTCATCTTGATCATCTTCGGCGCGCTCGCCGCCACCTCGTCACGCGGCTGGGAAATGACGGGGAGCATAATCTCGTCGAGAATCGCGAGGCGCGCGTCGCGGGTTGTCTCGAGCGCCTCGTGAATGATCGCGTGGCTCAGACCGTCGTTTTTCAGATCCATCTGGATGGCGGTAATCCCCTTCTTGGTACCCGCCACCTTAAAGTCCATCTCACCGTGGAAGTCCTCTACCCCTTGGATATCAATGAAGGTGGTAAAGCTGCCGTCGTCATCCTGAATCAGCCCGCAGGAGATGCCCGCCACCGGTGCGGTAATGGGGACGCCCGCGTCCATCAGGGCCAGCGTGGAGCCGCAGATCGACCCCTGTGAGGTGGAGCCGTTGGAGGACACCACCTCAGACACCACGCGGATGGCATACGGGAATTCCTCCGTGCTGGGGAGCACCGGCTCAAGCGCCCGCTCGGCGAGGGCGCCGTGCCCCTTCTCGCGCCGGTTCGTGGAGCGGGAGCCACGCGCCTCGCCCACGGAGAAGGACGGAAAGTTATAGTGGTGCATATAGCGCCGCTCCTCCTCTTCCCAGATGGTGTCGAGTTTCTGACACGCGGAGAGGGTATTGAGGGTGCAGACCGACAGCACCTGCGTCTGACCGCGGGTAAAGAGTCCCGAACCGTGCACGCGCGGGAGCACGCCGACCTCCGCCGCGAGCGGACGGATCTCGTTTTTCGCCCGTCCGTCCACGCGGTGCCCCTCCAAGAGCCACGCCTTGACAATCTTCTTCTGGAGCTTGTAGGTAATCTCCTCCAGATACTTGTCCATCTCGGGATAGTCCTCTAAAAACTGCGCGTGCAGGTGGTCGATGAGCACATTCCAGCGCGCTTCGCGTACATTTTTGTCGTCGGTATCCATGGCGGCCTTTGCCTCTTCCATGCTGAATGATTCAATTTTGTCAAACAGCTCCTGATCAAAATCAGCATGGGGGTACTCGAACTTGGGCTTGCCAATCTCCGCCACGATAGTCTGAATCATGGTGATCTGCTTTTTGATCTCCTCATGTGCCTTCACAATGCCGTCGTACATGATCTCATCGGGAATTTCCTTCGCGCCCGCCTCGATCATCACGACCTTCTCCTGCGTCGCAGCGACCGTGACGTCCATCAGGGACTCCTTCTTCTGCTGGCGGTTGGGGTTGAGGACGATGGCACCATCTACATAGCCGACCTCCAGGCAGCCGATCGGGCCGCTCCACGGGATATCGGAATAGGAAAGGCAGGCCGAAACGCCGATCATGGCGGTCACCTCGGGGGAGCAGTCGTAATCCACGCTCATCACGGTGCAGGTTACCACAACGTCGTTGCGGAAATCATACGGGAACAGCGGGCGGATCGGGCGGTCGATCAGCCGCGCGGCGAGCACTGCGGGCAGGGACGGCTGCCCCTCTCTGCGCAGGAAGGAGCCGGGAATCCGCCCGACCGCGTACAGCTTCTCCTCAAAGTCCACAGAGAGCGGGAAAAAGTCCACGCCGTCACGCGGGCGCGCCGCGGCGGTCACCGCTACGAGCACCGAGGTCTCGCCGTAGGTGACCATACAGGACGCGTTTGCGAGTTCCGCGAGCTTACCGACCTCGATTTTGAGCGGCCGGCCGGCCAGATCCATTTCATACACGCGATAATTGGGAAACGCCTTTTGCTTGATGATGGTTGACATGATGTGTCCTCCTTTTTTTGTTGGCACACATGCAGAGTCTTAACCTCTTTAGCATTTGAATCCGCCTCATACCGCACTGCATGGGGCAGATTCAACTGCTAAAATGAGTAGGCTCCGACAGATGCCGCTTTTGGAATAATGTGAAAGCAGGGTGACGCGGAAATCCGCGTCACCCCGGTTTTCTCTTACTTACGAATACCCAGCTTGGCGATGACGGCACGATAGCGCTCAACATCCTTTTTCATCAGATAGTCAAGCATCTTGCGGCGCTTACCGACCATCTTCAGCAGTCCG
Source organism: Oscillospiraceae bacterium (assembly GCA_021201735.1). Classification (GTDB taxonomy): domain Bacteria; phylum Bacillota; class Clostridia; order Oscillospirales; family Oscillospiraceae; genus JAJQEJ01. The sequence goes on from JAJQEJ010000028.1 coordinate 5,642, forward strand.
CGGCGGCTGTGGTTGTCGTGCTTGTGCACCTTGAGGTGCTCCGTCAGCTCGCGGATACGGGCGGTCAAAATCGCAATCTGTACCTCCGGAGAACCGGTGTCGGTCTCATGGGTGCGGTTTGATTCAATCACCGCTGTCTTTTCGTCCTTACGAATCATTTACACTGTTCCACCTTTCTTTTTTCCTCATACCCAAAACTGCGTAACCGGTCGGTGCTGCCGGGAAACGAGGTAATGGGCGATAGAAGCCTGTCATTTGCAGACCTATGGTAGTTTATCACATTTCACCTTTGTTGTAAAGAAAATTCCGTATTGTTTTTGAAAATCATCCCTCCAGCTTGAGGTCCCCTTCCCGTATCCAGCCCGCTCTGCGCCACACCCGGCCGAGCAGCCAGCACAGGACGGCGGGGAGGATAAAGGAGACCATCACAAGGCCCAGCCAGTCAAACGCGGTGACGGACACCTTCAAGCCGTCGGCGATGTCCTGAATCCAGCCCGCGTAGACGCCGATCTGCCCCACCAAACCGCAGGTGCCCATGCCGGAGGACACGGCGGGGCCGTTCATCTCCAGATGAAAAACGCAGGTGGCGAGCGGCCCCGTGATCGCCGAGGTGATGATGGGTGGCAGCCAGATGCGCGGATTGCGCACAATGTTGCCCATCTGGAGCATGGATGTGCCGATGCCCTGCGCCACAAGACCGCCCCAGCGGTTTTCCCGGAAGCTCATCACCGCAAAGCCCACCATATTGGCGCAGCAGCCCGCAAGCGCCGCACCACCGGCAAGCCCCGTGAGGGAGAGCGCCGCGCAGATCGCGGCGGAGGAGATGGGGAGCGTCAGCGCAATGCCGATGACCACCGCGACCACAATGCCCATGAGCAGCGGCTGCAAATCCGTGGCCCACATGATGACACTGCCTACGGCGCTCGCCGCCCTGCCGATAGGCGGCGCCCACCAGAGGGATAGGCCGACACCCACAATAATGGTCACGAGCGGGGTCACCAGAATGTCGATCTTCGTCTCACCGTGTACCAGTTTGCCGACCTCGGCCGCGATGATCGCCACAACCAACACCGCAAGCGGCCCGCCCGCGCCGCCGCCCAGCGTCGCATCGGTCGCCGCCGCGCCGACGGCAACCAGAGAATACAGCACCAGCGGCGGAGCCTTGAGGGCGTAGCCGATCGCGACCGCCATCGCAGGGCCGGAGACGGCGTTTGCAAAGCCGCCGATGGTACTGAGCAGCGGAATACCCGCCTGCGTACCGATGGTATTTAAAATCGTGCCGATCAGCAGGGACGCAAAGAGGCCAAACGCCATTGCGCCCAGCGCATCCACGCCGTACCGCTTGACGGATATCTCGACATCCTTGCGTTTTAAAAACGCCTTCACCCGTTCCATAAACAACAACACCCCTTCACAGTGTCAAACATGTCTTGACACCAGTCTTGTCATATCATTGTAAGCACGAAAGCGGCCGTTGTCAAGTGGGAATTGCGCTTTCATCCGCATACCCATACAGCCCGCGGACGGAGACCTCTCCCGCCTGTATCACCTTGCGTTCCCCGTCCTCCATGCGCACATGCAGGGAGAAGTCGTCGCCGAGGTCCTCGGCGAACGCGGGGACTTCACTTCCGTCGGGGTGCAGAATGCGCACGGGGCGGCCCAGTGTCACACAGCGGGCGCGGTATTCCTCCAGATAGAAAGCGCGCCGGGCTGGAAAGACCGCGTACATGTCGTTGAGCTCCGTCAGCACCGCGCGGGCGAGCTCCATGCGGCGCGGCGGCGTCCCCATCGCCTGCGCAAGTGAGATGGCGACGGGACGCACCTCCGGTGCAAAATCCCCCTCCTGCTGCCCGATGTTGATGCCCATACCGAGCGCGACGTAGTCCGGCCGCCCGCTCTCCCCCTCGATACCGAGTTCGGTGAGAATACCGCAGAGCTTGCGCCCGCTTAGCACAATGTCGTTGGTCCATTTGATCTCCGGCCTGAGACCGGTACATTGCTCCACCGCGCGGCAGACCGCCACCGCGGACCATGTGGTGAGCTGGAATACCTCATCGAGCCGGCACTGCGGGCGCAGCAGAACCGAAAGGTACAGCCCGGTACCCGCAGGCGACTCGAATAGCCTTCCCCTGCGCCCTTTTCCCTTGCTCTGCGTCTCCGCCAGAATCACAAGGCCCTCCTCCGCGCCACCTGCCGCGCGGCGCTTCACCTCGTCATTGGTAGAGTCGACGGTCGCAAGACAGGATATCTCCCGCCCGATGACCCGTCCATCCAGCTGGCCGCGCAGTACGCCGGACGAGAGGCGGTCCGGCATTTCCTGAAGACGGTAGCCCCGGTTCGTCGCCGAGGAGATCACATAGCCGTCCTGCCGCAGCGCCTCTACCGCCTTCCACACCGCTGCGCGGCTGACCCCAAGGGTTTCGCTCATCGCCTCACCCGAGACCGACTGCTCCCCCGCACAGACTAGCAGCCTGATCACCTCTTCCGTCTGCATCCGCATACCCCCCATTCTATTGTTCTCCCAATTGTATCTGAAAACAGGCAGATCGTCAACTTTTAAAAAAATACCTTTACAATTCACACGTTCTATTGTAAACTATATATCGTCGATAATTTACAATAGGGGTGTTTCCATTGAAAACAAACACACGTATGATGATCCTTGCGGCATGTTTTGCCGCCCTTACTATGATTGGCACTTTAATTCTAAAAATACCCATCGGCGGGCTTTCCGTTACGCTACAGGTATTTTTCACATGTCTCTCGGGCGTCCTGCTTGGCGCAAAGTGGGGGGCGATATCGCAGGCGATCTATGTTGCGCTCGGCCTCATCGGGCTGCCGGTCTTCACCATGGGGGGCGGCCCGGGATACGTGTTCCAGCCGAGCTTCGGCTTTCTGCTCGCCTTGATTCCCATGGCGTGGCTGATCGGGATGCTGACGCGCGGCAACTCCGGCGTCGTGCGTATTGTCCTCGCGTGCATCGCGGGGGAGGTGGTGCTGTACGCGATTGGTCTGCCCTATATGTACGCCATTTTAAACGTGTATCTGCAAAAGGAGCTGAGCTTTGCGGCGGTGGCGAAAATCGGCATGCTGGTCTATCTGCCGTGGGACGCGGTGAAAATCGCAATCGTCTCCGTCCTCTCCAAACCCCTCTGCCGTGCGGTAAAACATGTAAATACGTAATATCTACCCACCCTGTCCCATATACTGCTATGAAAACGATTCGTATTTGAGAAAGGCGGGACAGAGCATGGCATATGAGGACAGAGGCGGGCGCATTGAGGTGCCGCACCATGTCGTATTGGAGGAGCGGGAGCACCTCTCGGTCTCCGGCGTGGAAGAAGTGGAGAGTTTTGACGAGAGCACCATCGTCATGTACACGACGCAGGGTACCCTGATTGTCCGTGGGGCGGACCTGCACATCGAAAAACTCAGTCTGGACGGCGGCGACCTAAAGGTGGATGGGGATATCACCTCACTGACATACGAGGACAATAAAAATGAGCGTGGGGGCGGCCTCTTCTCCCGCCTGTTCCGCTAATATGGGCATATCCATTGCCGAACAGGCGACGGCGCTTGGTCAGGCGGCTTTGCTCGGCGGTGCCGTTGGCCTGCTCTACGACCTGTTTCGCGTGCTGCGCGTGCGCATCAAGGTGCGCGGGCTCGGCGGCTTTCTTGACATCCTCTTCTGGCTCTGCGTCACGGCGGCGCTCTTCTACCACGCCCTCGCGGTGCAGGGCGGGCAGGTACGCATCTACATGGTGCTCGCCGTGTTTCTGGGCGCGGGTGTGTATTTTCTGCTGCTCAGCCGCTTTATTCTCAAGGCCGGTTACTTTATCGCCGATATTTTTACATTGATATTCCAAATCGCCACACTGCCGATCCGTCTCCTTCTGTCATTCTTTTCAATTTTCAAAAATAATCGAAAAAAATCCTTCCATTATCGTAAGAAATGGTATAAGATAAGATTCCTATCGGACGAATTGGATGACGCGGCAAAACGCTACGGGAAAACGTGGAGAGGTGATCCGGCGGATGAAAACCAAAAGAGCAAGTCTGCTCACCAAACTGGTGGTTCTGGCGCTCCTGATCGGGCTGGCGACGGCGCTGCTCAACCTCCGCGCCAAGATTCAGACCGCGCAGGAGGACCTGGAGCAGATTACGGCGCAGGTGACGGCGCAGCAGCAGACAAACGCGGATCTCGCCCAGGCCGTGGAAAACAAAGACGACCCCGAACGGCAGCAGGACATCGCAAGGGATAAGCTCGGGCTTGTCCTGCCGGGTGAGCGGGTCATCTATTTCACCGATTGATACGTATTCGGTTAAAATTTGAAGGAGGATAAATCGGTCAATATGGAGTTTGGTGTTGGTTCAATTTTGGATGGGAAAGTTACGGGAATTACAAAGTTCGGCGCGTTTGTCTCTCTGCCTGAGGGCAAATCGGGACTCGTTCACATTTCCGAGATCGCTTACTCCTACGTCAACGACGTGAAGAGTCATCTCACGGAGGGGCAGGAGGTCAAGGTCAAGGTGATTGGCATTGACGAGAGCGGACGGATCAATCTGTCAATCAAAAAAGCAATGGATCCACCACCACGTCCAGCCGGGCATAACAGGTCTTCCGAGCCGCGGCACAACGCCGGGTTCAGCGGGCCGCGCAAGGCCCCCCCTCCTGCTAATTTCGAAGATAAGCTCAAGCAGTTCATGACGTCCTCCGACAGTAAGCTCTCCGAGCTGCGCCAGTCGGAGCGCAGAGGTTCCCGCAAAGGCGGACGGAAATAGAAGCTAAAATGAAAGCCCCCCGCAAACCGATTTGGTTTGCGGGGGTTTTTGCGCCCTTATTCTTTATGTGTCGTTTTTGTCGCCGGAGCATTGGCCTGCTTCATGCCCGCACCCGGCGCATCCGCCGGGGCAGGCGGAGCAGCCGCCTGTTTTACACACCTTCCACTGGTAGCGCACCACCAGCACGACAATTGCAATCAGGATAATGCCGATGATGATGGTCGTAAGGCTGGGCATTGCCCTCGCCTCCAATCTATTGAATGAATGATTATGCGTGCACCGCGTCGACGGAGCGCAGGGTATGCGCCTCTTCCCGGTAACCTTTGCGGAAGAGCAGCCAGATCATGACCGCGAGTATGATCACGGCGACCACAGTTCCGATGCCAAACACGCCTGCGGTGAATAACATGGCGAAATGATAGAACATGAGCGAGATGGCATAGGCGAACACGCACTGATACACAATGGCAAACCACGTCCACTTGGCACTGTTCATCTCACGCCGGATGGCACCGACCGCCGCAAAGCAGGGCACGCACAGCAGGTTAAAGATGAGGAAGGAGAACGCCGCGATGGCGGAGCCGCCAAATGCAGCTGCGATGGGCGCCAGTCCGCCAAATGCGCCCTCATCCACCATTTCCAGCGCGTCACCACTGACGCTGAAGAGGGTCCCAAACACACCGACAACCTCTTCCTTTGCAACCAGTCCCAGGATGGTCGCGACGGAGGCCTGCCAGTTGCCAAAGCCGAGGGGCTTAAAGATTACAGCGATGGCAGACCCGATACTCGCCAGAATGGACAGATCCATAAATTCGGTGGCGTCATCCAGCAGCATGGGGTTGATGGCCGCGATATTCTCCTCGTTGAGCAGGATGAACTGGCCTTCCACAATGCCGAAACTGCACAGGAACCACACCACAATGGATGCAAGCAGGATGACGGTACCGGCGCGCTTGATGAACGACCAGCCGCGCTCCCACGTGCCGCGCAGGATGTTGCCCGCCTTGGGGCCGTGGTACGCCGGAATCTCCATGACAAATGGGGCGGGCTTGCCGGCAAACATTCTTGTCTTCTTGAGGATAATGCCGGAGACGACCACTGCGGCGATGCCGATAAAGTAAGCCACCGGCGCAACCCACCATGCCCCGCCAAAGAAGCTGCCCGCGATGAGCGCGATGATGGGAAGCTTTGCCCCGCAGGGGATAAAGTGCGTAGTCATAATCGTCATACGCCGGTCGCGCTCCTGCTCAATGGTACGCGAGGCCATGATGCCCGGGACGCTGCACCCCGAGCCAATCAGCAGCGGGATAAAGGACTTGCCGGAAAGGCCAAAGCGGCGGAAGATGCGGTCCATAATGAAGGCCACGCGCGCCATATAGCCGCAGTCCTCCAAAAGGCACAGCAGGAAGAACAGTACCAGCATCTGCGGCACAAAGCCGAGTACCGCGCCCACGCCGCCGACAATGCCGTCCACAATCAGGCCGCTGAGTACGTCGGAACAGCCGATATTTGCGAGGAAGGTCTCAATGCCGGGACCGATCCACTCGCCAAAGAGGGTGTCGTTTGTGAAATCGGTCAAAATAGCACCGACCGTACTGACCGAAATGAAGTAGACCAGAAACATCACCCCGATAAAGATGGGCAATGCCAGAATGCGGTTTGTGACAATGCGGTCAATCTTATCCGAACCGGAAAGCCCGGTCTTCGCCCGCTTCACGTGGCCCTGCATGATACTGCTGATGTGCTCGTAGCGGGCGTTGGTGATGATGGACTCCGCGTCGTCGTCCTCGCTATCCTCACAGGCGGATACCAACGCATCAATCTTCCGCTGCGTCTCGACAGGCAGCTTGAGCTGCTCCTGTACCTTTTCGTCCCGCTCAAAGAGCTTGATGGCGTGCCAGCGGTTGGTCTGCTGCGGCACGGCGTCTTTGATCAGCTCGCTGATTTCCGCGAGCGCAATCTCAACCGCATCGGGGAACGCATGCTTCGGCGTTGCGGCATGTCCCGCCTTCGCCTCCTCAATGGCGCGTTCCGCCGCCGCAATACAGCCCTCACCGCGTATGGCGGCCGTCTCCACAACCGTACAGCCGAGCGCGGCGGAGATCTTTTTAATATCAATCTTATCCCCGCGCTTGCGTACAATGTCCATCATGTTCACGGCGACCACAACGGGGATGCCCAGCTCCAGAAGCTGGGTTGTCAGGTAGAGGTTGCGCTCCATATTAGAGCCGTCCACCAGATTTAAAATAGCATCCGGGCGCTCTGTAAGAAGGTAATTGCGCGCGATCACTTCCTCCAACGTATAAGGAGAAAGCGAGTAGACGCCGGGCAGGTCGGTGATGATGACATCCTTGTGCCCTTTTAGTTTTCCTTCTTTTTTCTCCACGGTAACGCCCGGCCAGTTTCCAACATACTGGTTGTTGCCGGTGAGCGCGTTAAACATGGTGGTCTTGCCGGAGTTTGGGTTCCCGGCAAGCGCAATTTTAATCGACATATTCTTTGACCATTCCTTCCCTATCCTAAATCCTTACGGGTTAGCTTTCGCTAACCTCCGTACACACCATAATATGCACGGTCGGGCTGCACCATTACTGCACAATCACAAAATCTGCATCGGCTTTGCGTATAGAAAGCTCATAGCCGCGCACCGTCACCTCAATCGGGTCGCCCAGCGGCGCAACCTTGCGCACATAAACGGACGCGCCCTTGGTGATGCCCATGTCCATAATCCGGCGGCGCACAGCGTCCTCGCCCTCCAGCTTCGTCACCGTGACCGTCTCACCACATGCAACATTCTTTAAGGTCTTCATAACTACTTCCTCTCCTAAAAGTACAAGAGATGCGGGATGTTCCCGTGTGCGTCAGGCAACATGAATGCGGTTGGCCATTGACTGGCTGAGCGCAACGCGCGTCTCCTTGACGTTGACAATCAAATTGCCGCTAAACTCACTAACGACCGTGACCCTGCCGCCCTCCACAAATCCCAGGCTCTCCAGAAAATGCTTGGTCTCATCCTTGCCGCCAATTTTTTTTACGACCCCTTCAGCGCCGGTCTGCATCATCGTCAACAACATCGCATGTCCCTCCTTGCGCATGTTAAGTTAGCCTATACTAACATTTACTGCGACGAATAGGCAACCGCAGTTGCCTTTCTTCTGCTTACAGTTTACCATTGCTAACCCGCTTTGTCAATGCCTCTTTTTACTTTTTTCGTAGCCGCACCGCTCCGGCCATTTTATCACAGCGCGGAGCGATGCGCCTGCATCATTGCGCCGCCTCGACGGGCACTGCATCCGCAGTTGGCGCCAGGCCGTTCTTCTCGTAATAATTCTCAATGGCGGATTTGACCGCCTCCTCCGCCAGCACCGAGCAGTGGAGCTTTTGGCTGGGCAATCCCTCCAGCGCCTCCTCCACTGCCTTGTTTGAGAGCGCCAGCGCCTCCTCCACCCGTTGCCCCTTGATCATCTCGGTCGCCATGGAGCTCGAAGCGATGGCCGAGCCGCATCCAAAGGTGTGAAACTTTACATCGGAAACCACACCGTCGTCAATTTTCAGATAAATTTTCATGATATCGCCGCACACCGCGTTTCCGACCTCGCCGACGCCGTCGGCATCCTCGATGATGCCGACATTGCGCGGATGCAAAAAGTGGTCCATAACCTTATCACTGTATAACATAGCTTTTTTCCCCTCCTACAAGTTCCATCCAAATCGGCGACATGTTGCGCAGATACGTTACCGTCTCGTCCACCGCCTGAATGATCTCATCGACTTCTTCCTCCGTGTTTTCCTCAGATAGTGTCAGCCGCAATGAGCCGTGCGCGATCTCATGCGGGCGGCCAATGGCCAGCAGCACATGGCTCGGATCCAGCGAGCCGGAGGTGCACGCGGAGCCGGAGGACGCTGCAATCCCTCTGTGGTCGAGCAGGAGCAGCAGCGATTCGCCCTCAATTCCCTCAAAGCAGAAATTCACATTGCCGGGAAGCCTGCGCTCCCCATCTCCGTTGAGGATACTGTGGGGGATTTCACTGAGGCCCTCGATAAGGCGGTCACGCAGCGTGGACACGTAGCGGGCGTTTTCCCGCATATGCCCGCAGGCCTCTTCCAGCGCCGCCGCCATGCCCACAATCGCGGGGAGATTTTCCGTCCCCGCGCGCTTCCCGCGCTCCTGCGCGCCGCCGTGGATGACGTTGACAAGGGCAATCCCCTTTTTCGCATACAGCGCGCCGATCCCCCGGGGGCCATAAAATTTATGCCCGGAGAGAGAGAGCATGTCGACCTTTAACGCACCGACATCAATCGGCACATGCCCCGCAGCCTGTACCGCGTCGGTGTGGAACAGCACACCCTTTTCGTGGCAGAGCGCGCCAATCTCCGCAATGGGCTGGATGGTGCCGATCTCGTTATTGGCCATCATCACGGTCACGAGCGCCGTGTCCTCTCGTATCGCGTCGGCAATGGCAGCGGGATCGACAATGCCGTTTTCCGGTACCTCCACCAACGTCACGTCAAACCCTTCCCTGCGCAACTGGTCTAAGGTGTGCAGGACGGCATGGTGCTCAATGGTTGTGGAGATCAGGTGCTTTTTCCCTCTGCGCTCTCCCAGCCGCGCGGCGCTGATAATCGCCTGATTGTCCGCCTCGCTCCCGCCGGAGACAAAATATATCTCCCTCGTGTCCGCGCCGATGCAGCGCGCGATGCGCTCGCGTGCGCTCTCGAGCGCTTCCTTCGCCTTCTGCCCCGGCGTGTGCAGGCTTGACGGATTGCCCCAGAGCAACTCCATTGATACGTTCATGGCTACCTGTGCCACGGCACCGGTTTTGGTTGTGGCCGCATTATCCGCATAAATCATGATGATCACCCCATACTTAATAATTCATATATGATTACAGGGATTATAGCGCAAAAATCCCCCATTGTCAATAGGTTTATCGGGGTTTTTTGCTTTTTTAAGTTTTTGGTCCTTCCACCAGCTGTACGCGCACGCGGTTATCCGTCATGCCCAGCCCGTTTGTCCGGAGCGCCTGCCCCACCTGCTCAAGCAGGTCATGGTAGACCGTCCAGTAGTCCGTGGTGCCGCACCAGACACGCAGCACATATTGCACACCGGTGTCCACGTAGGCATTCACCCGCACGAAAGGCTCCGGTGTGAACAGCACCAGCGGGTGTGCCGCAATGGTCTCCTGCACCACCTGCTTCACCTGCTCCATCGGCGCGTCAAAGCGCAGTGTAAACGTAAAATCAACGCGGCGCTTTTCCTGCACGGTATAATTGGTGATCTTGCCGCCGGATACCTCGCTATTGGGTATGTAGATCACCTTATTATCCGCCGTCTGCACCTTTGTGTAGACCAGGCCGACCTCTATCACCGTACCTGATATGGAATTGATCTCCACTACGTCATCCGCCTTAAAGGGCTTTGCCGTCAGAATCATAATGCCGCCCGCCAGATTCGATAGCGCCCCCTGCACGGCAAGAGATACGGCAAGACCGATGATACCAAGCACCGCAACAAGCGATGTCATGGGTACACCCAGAAAGCTCAGGACAATAATCGCCACAACCAGCCATAAAAATACATTCACTGCGGAGTGGAGAAATTTTCGCAAGCCCTTCTCTACGGACAAGCGGAGCGCAAAACGGTCAAATAGCATCAGGATAATACGTATCACAACAACACATACCACCAACAGAAGGATGGTATAGATCACTTGCCTGACATTGAGGTTATTGAGCACCGATTCTTTGATCACTTCCACATCTTCTTCACTGGGTGTGATGGCACTGGTTAATATCACACAAATCCCTCCCTGCTTATAAAAAGAGACGGGCACGCAACAAACGTGCACCGTCTCTCCATGCAATGCAAATAATTATGCGATCTCGGTCACAACGCCGGAGCCGACAGTACGTCCGCCCTCGCGAATCGCAAAGCGCAGCCCCTTCTCGATGGCGATCGGGGTGATGAGCTCCACGTTCATGTCGACGTTGTCGCCGGGCATACACATCTCAACGCCGTCGGGCAGATTGACTACACCGGTCACGTCGGTGGTACGGAAGTAGAACTGCGGACGGTAGTTGGTGAAGAACGGCGTATGCCGTCCGCCCTCGTCCTTGGACAGGACGTAGACCTGGCCCTTGAACTTGGTCAGCGGCTTGATGGAGCCGGGCTTTGCCAGAACCTGGCCGCGCTCGATCTCCTTCTTGTCAATGCCGCGCAGCAGTGCGCCGATGTTGTCGCCCGCCTCAGCATAGTCAAGGAGCTTCCGGAACATCTCAATGCCGGTGATGGTGGTCTCCTTCGCGTCCTCCATCAGACCGACGATCTCAACCTTATCGCCCATGTTGACCTGTCCGCGCTCCACACGGCCGGTCGCAACGGTGCCGCGGCCGGTGATGGTGAAGACATCTTCAACAGGCATCAGGAAGGGCAGGTCAGCCTTACGGTCAGGCGTGGGGATATAGGAGTCGACCGCTTCCATCAGCTCTTTGATGCATGCAAAGTCGGGGTCGTCCGGGTTGCCGGACTCGCAGGTCAGCGCCTTGAGCGCGGAGCCCTTGATGATGGGCAGGTCGTCGCCGGGGAAGTCGTACTTGGAAAGCAGCTCACGCACTTCCATCTCGACGAGCTCGAGCAGCTCCTCATCGTCCACCTGATCGCACTTGTTCAGGAAGACGACAATGGCGGGCACGCCCACCTGACGGGCAAGCACGATGTGCTCACGGGTCTGGGCCATCGGACCGTCGGTGGCGGCGATCACGAGAATCGCGCCGTCCATCTGTGCCGCGCCGGTAATCATGTTCTTGATATAGTCGGCGTGGCCCGGGCAGTCGACGTGCGCATAGTGGCGCGCGTCGGTCTGATACTCCACGTGGGAGGTGTTGATGGTAATGCCGCGCTCGCGCTCTTCGGGGGCCTTGTCGATGCTGGCGTAATCCTCGTACTCCGCCTGACCCTTCAGGGAGAGATACTTCGTGATCGCCGCAGTCAGCGTCGTCTTTCCGTGGTCAACGTGACCGATGGTACCGATGTTAATATGGGGCTTTGTACGCTCAAACTTTTGCTTGGCCATGTTCTTTGTTCCTCCTCAGAATACACAAAATGAATGTGTGATTTTAAATTTTGATAAAATGCCAATTGTTGAACATATTTTATAGCATTCCGGCAAAAAAAGCAATACCTTTATTCTGCCGCGCGGTTGCGCTCGTCGATGATCTTCTCGGCGATGTTCTTCGGAATCTCCAAATAGCTGTGCGGCTCCATGGAGTACTGTCCGCGACCCTGTGTGCGTGAGCGCAGATCGGTCGCATAGCCGAACATCTCAGAGAGGGGGACGAGGGCGTGAATGGATTCCGCGCCGGGGCGGGATTCCATGCCGAGGATCTGTCCGCGGCGGCTATTGAGGTCGCCGATGACGTCGCCCATATAGTCGGATGGAACAATGACGTCCACCTTCATGATGGGCTCAAGCAGTACCGGGCTTGCCTTACGGCACGCCTCTTTGAAGGCCATAGAGCCAGCGATTTTGAACGCCATTTCGGACGAGTCAACCTCATGGTAGGAGCCGTCAAACAGCGTGACCTTGACGTCCACCACCGGATACCCTGCCTGCACGCCCGCCAGCATCGCGCCCTGAATGCCCGCGTCGACCGCCGGAATATATTCCTTCGGAATCGAGCCGCCGACAATCGCATTGACAAACTCGTAGCCCGCACCGGATTCATTCGGCTCCACGCGGAGCTTGACGTGGCCGTACTGACCCTTACCGCCGGACTGCCTTGCATACTTGGTGTCCTGCTCGACCTGCTTGCGGATGGTTTCCTTATACGCCACCTGCGGCGCGCCGACGTTGGCCTCCACCTTAAACTCGCGCAGCAGGCGGTCCACGATAATCTCAAGGTGCAGCTCGCCCATGCCCGCGATGATGGTCTGACCCGTCTCATCGTCGGTATACGTCTTAAAGGTCGGATCCTCCTCCGCGAGCTTCACGAGCGCAAGGCCCATCTTTTCCTGGCCCGCCTTGGTCTTCGGCTCAATGGCTACGCGGATGACGGGGTCGGGGAAGTCCATGGACTCCAGAATAATCGGTGCCTTCTCGTCACACAGGGTATCGCCGGTGGTGGTGTTCTTGAGTCCCACGGCGGCGGCGATATCGCCCGCATAAACTGCCTCGATATCCTCCCGGTGATTTGCGTGCATCTGGAGGATACGTCCGATGCGCTCCTTCTGCCCCTTGGTGCTGTTAAGCACGGAGGAGCCGGTAGTCAGGCTTCCGGAATAGACGCGGAAGAAGGACAGGCGGCCGACGAACGGGTCGGTCATAATCTTAAAGGCGAGCGCGGAGAAGGGGGCATTGTCGTCTGACGGACGGGTATCTTCCTCCTCGGTGTCCGGGTTCACGCCTTTGATATCCGGGATATCGGTCGGAGACGGCATATAGTCGATGATCGCGTCAAGCAGCTTCTGCACGCCCTTGTTGCGATAGGAGGTGCCGCAGATGACGGGGATAATCTTATTTTCAATCGTCCCCCGGCGCAGCGCCTTGCGAATCATTTCCGCAGGGATCGGCTGCTCTTCGAGCGCCAGCTCCATAATCTCGTCATCCAGATCGGAGACCGCATCAATGAGCTTCGTGCGGTACTCGTCCGCCAGATCACGCAGATCCGCCGGAATCTCCTCCACGCGCATATCCTTGCCGACGTCGTCGTAGTACACATCCGCGTTCATCTCGACGAGGTCGATGATCCCCTGAAAGGTCTCCTCCTTGCCGATGGGAAGCTGGATGGGTACCGCGTTACACTTCAGACGGTCATGAATCATGTCGAGGACGTTGAAAAAGTCCGCGCCCATGATGTCCATCTTATTGACGTAGATCATACGGGGCACCTGATAGTGGTCGGCCTGACGCCAGACCGTCTCAGACTGCGGCTCCACGCCGCCCTTGGCGCACATGACGGTCACAGAGCCGTCGAGCACGCGCAGGGAGCGCTCGACCTCCACGGTGAAGTCCACGTGTCCCGGGGTATCAATGATATTGATACGGGTCAGGGGATACTGCTCGCCGCTGCCCTTCCAATAGCAGGTGGTCGCGGCGGAGGTGATGGTGATGCCGCGCTCCTGCTCCTGCGCCATCCAGTCCATGGTGGCGGTACCGTCGTGTGTCTCACCGATTTTGTAGTTGACGCCGGTGTAGTAGAGAATACGCTCGGTCGTTGTGGTCTTACCTGCGTCAATGTGCGCCATAATACCGATGTTACGCGTATTCTGCAAAGTTACTTTCCTAGGCATATTCTCAATAACTCCTTACCTTACCAGCGGTAGTGGGCAAACGCCTTGTTGGATTCCGCCATCTTGTGCGTGTCCTCACGCTTCTTCACCGCGGAGCCCAAGTTGTTCGCTGCGTCCATAAGCTCTGCCGCCAGCCGCTCCCGCATGGTTTTTTCGCTGCGCTTGCGGGAATAAGCGATCAGCCAGCGCAGGCCGAGGGTCTGCCGACGGTCGGGCCGCACCTCGATGGGCACCTGATAGGTCGCGCCGCCGACGCGGCGCGCCTTGACCTCCAGCGACGGCATGATGTTCTCCAGCGCTGTGACGAAGACATCCAGCGGATCCTTCTCCGTCTTTTCTTTGATAATATCGAAAGCACCGTATACCAGTTTCTGGGCTACGCCCTTCTTTCCGTCGAGCATGACGCCGTTAATCAGCTTTGTCACGAGAACAGAATGATATACCGGATCGGGTAAAACCTCCCGAATGGTTACGTTTCCTCTTCTGGGCACTTTGCTTCCCTCCTTCATAGTATGATTTCATAGGTACTCGAAGGTGCTTGAACCCCCGTGTCAGACAAGTGCCAGCTTGTCCAGTGCCCCGTAAGAAACGTTATCTATATGATAAACGCCTCCGCAAGGACGACTGCCTTGCGCATTGCGCGCAAAATTCAATATTAAAGTGCTGTTGCAGTTTACTTCTTTCCCGCCTTGGGTTTCTTCGCGCCGTACTTGGAGCGCGCCTGCATACGGCCGCTGACGCCCTGCGTGTCCAAAGTGCCGCGGATGATGTGGTAACGAACGCCCGGCAGATCCTTGACACGGCCGCCGCGGATCATGACCACGGAGTGCTCCTGCAGGTTGTGGCCCACACCGGGGATATACGCGGTTACCTCATAGCCGTTTGTCAGCTTCACACGGGCAATCTTACGCAGTGCCGAGTTCGGCTTCTTCGGGGTTGAGGTGCGCACTGCGGTACAGACGCCGCGCTTCTGAGGAGAAGGCAGGTCGGTCTCGCGGTTTTTCAGGGTGTTGAGTCCGTACTGCATCGCAGGAGAAGTGGACTTGTAGGTCACCTTGTCGCGTCCTTTGCGGACGAGCTGGTTAAACGTAGGCATATTCTTCCTCCTTTCTTTAACACATTACTATATTTTAGCAGAAAAATCCTTGGATCATTCTGTTAAAATCAATTTTGGTATGTCACGGCTTTACGATTGCCGCCGTGGTGGCGCCAACGGGAATGCCGCAGGCCTCGCCAAGCTGTCGCATCGTGGGCACCCTGACCACGGGCACGCCGTGCGCCTGGCAGAGCGTCTCAATGGGGGCGGTAACATGCTCGTTTGCGTCCTCCGCCAGAAACACCGTCGCTGCGGCGTCGCCCTCGACGGCACGTCTGGTCTGTTTCGCCCCCACGACCTTTTCCTGTGTCTTTAGCTGCGTCAGCATTTCAGTGGTGCCTCCCGCTCCGTGTCGTGTCCCTTGGAAAAAAATAGCCCCCGTAGGGTTGGTTGCCTTCGGCAGGCTTCGGCGTAGCGGTACTGCCACATCTACGCGAGTTTTAATTATAGCACGCAGGGCACGTAACGTCAAGTACAAAAGCGGATTTTTCAGTGCAATCGCGAGGGATGCCGTTTTTGCCCCCACTATCGTATGCGATAATTTCTTTCTTGTGCGGATACGTCATGCCCTTTAAGCCGCTTCTGCCTGCGATACAGCGCAGAAATCACACTTGCAGCAAGGAAAAACAGAAAAATAACCCACGCGGTAATGGTCGCGCCCGTAAGCGCGGTGCCAAAATCCATCGACGCAACCCCGTCCACCTGCTCGGCGAGGTACGCGGAAACCGGCTCCTGTAGTGGGACCAGCCATCCGATCCCGGTCATAATCAACGCGGACAGCCCGCCGTGCAGCAGCTTTCCTACCATATAAGTACGGGTGGAGAGGCCGCTGTTACCGATGAAGGAGAGCACCTGACAGTGCACCGAGATACCCGCCCAGCCCAGCATAAACGCCGCCATGGTCACTCTCCCGGTGATGGTGCCACTTCCAGAGAGCGTCCAGACGCCGGAGGATATTTCGAGCACGCCGGTCAGCAGCCGCTCCCCCCACTCGGCGCTAAAGCCGAACGGCATGAACAGCGCACCCAGCAAATGTGCCAGCGCGGGCAGGATACCCGAAATCGCGAACAGCTTGATGATCACGGTAAAAAACAGCACAAAGGCGCAGATATTGAGCGTGGAGAAAAAGGAATTCCGGATGGAATCGGTAAACGCCACCGTAAAGCGTTTGGCCGCGATGCTGGTCTGCCCGCGCGCCTGCGTCTGTGCGGACGCCTTTTCCCCTTTATAAAAACGAAAGATAATCCCGACGCATATGGATGCCGCGATATGCGCGAGATAGAGCAGAAAGCCCACCTTGCTGCTGCCGAAAATGCCCGCGCCGACCACACCCAGAATGAACGCCGGGCCGGAATTGTTGCAAAAGGCGAGCAGCCGCTCGGTCTCCGTGCGGGTACACATCTTGTTTTCATAGAGGTCAATGGCGGTCTTGGCACCCACAGGATAGCCCCCGACAAATCCGAGCACCACGGCGGAAGCGCACGCGCCGCCGACGCGGAAGAGCGGGCGCATCACCCCCTCCAGCGCACGGCCGAGATAGGCGGCGAGTCCCAGATCCACCAGAAGGGCGGAGAGGACAAAAAACGGAAAGAGGGACGGGATGATCACATTCAGGCAGAGGCTCAGCCCATCCTTCACCGCCGCCATGCACTCCTTTGGAAAGCAGACCAGTCCCACCATAAAGGCCAGCAGCACCAGCCCCAGGCAGAAATCCCGCACCCCTTTTTTGCCGAGCAGTTTCGTCATGCGCTCACCTCCACCAGAAATGTTTATGCACTTTTTCGGAGAAACTTGCCTGTCCGCGCGTTTACAGATCGTTTTCAAAAAATTCACCGGTTTTTTCCTTCTTTGAAACATCTTCTTAACCTCCGGCGGCTATACTATCCTCAGTGAGACAAACGAGCCACTGCCTGCTCAGAATGGCAGACAACAAACTATGCGCGGCAACGCGCTTCATATACTCCGTCTGTCATGCGCATGGCAGGCGGAGATTTTTCGGACGTTGGGATTGCCTATTGGCAAACGGGTGCAAACATTATATGATAGGCGTATCTATTGCAATCTTACATCAAAGAACGGAGCCTCCCTATGGAACAACTGACTTTAGCAGTCCCCACCCTATTCGGCCTGGAAGGGCTTGCAGCCGAGGAGCTGCGGCGGCTAAACCTTCCCGGTGTCTTCCCGGAAAACGGGCGTATCCTCTGCCACGCCGAGGCGAAGGATATCCCACGTGTGAACCTCAATCTGCGCACGGGGGAGCGCGTGTTGCTCGTTGTGGGTACCTTTCCCGCCGCCAGTTTTGACGAGCTGTTTGAGGGGACACGCGCACTGCCGTGGGAGCGCTTCATCCCCTCCGGCGGGGCATTTCCCGTCAAGGGACATGCCCTTAATTCCGCCCTGCACGCGGTGCCCGCGTGCCAGTCCATCATCAAAAAGGCTGTCGCCTCCCGCCTGGGAAAGCACTACGGCGTGGAACACCTCGCAGAAGACGGCGCGACCTATCAAATTCAGTTTTCGATTATGAAGGACACAGCCACCCTCATGCTCGACACCTCCGGCGCGGGGCTGCACAAGCGCGGGTACCGCGCCGTGGGTGTGGAGGCACCCCTGCGCGAGACCCTCGCCGCCGCCATGGTGCTCCTCTCCCGCTACCGTGGCAAGGATCCGTTTTGCGACCCCTTCTGCGGCTCCGGCACCATCCCCATCGAGGCGGCGCTGATCGCCAAAAACCGCGCCCCCGGCCTCGGCCGCTCGTTTGCCGCGCAGCGCTGGAACTGGCTCTCGCCCGATACATGGCTTGACGCGGCAGATGAGGCGATGGACAAGGAGTTTGACGGCAAATACGAAATCTGGGGCGGCGACAGTAACCCCAAGGCGATAGAGATTGCCAAAAGCAACGCGGAAAAAGCGGACGTTGAAGACCTCGTCTCTTTTTCGGTTGCGGACGCCGCCCATTTCACGCGTGACACGCCGTATGGGCGGGTGGTCACCAACCCGCCTTACGGCGAGCGCATCATGGAAAAATCCGAGGCGGAAGGGCTCTACCGTGTTTTCGGCGCGGCGACCGCTACCCTGCCGGACGGCTGGAAGCTCTTTATCCTCTCCTCCCACACCGAATTTGAGCGCACATTCGGCCGGGACGCCGCAAAAAAGCGCAAGCTCTATAACGGAATGATAAAGTGCGATCTTTTTCAGTATGGCGTATAATTTTATGAAATCCAATTTCAGAAGCAAACGGAAGAAATAAAGAGTCTACAAGCGGAATCCACTCCTATTTCTCGCTCAGTATTGGTTTTTCCGCAAAAACAAATGAAAACAGGAAAAATAAAACTTGCGTAATCCGCCCGATACGTTTATCATAGTAACATGCTTAGCACTCAGCGCAGCAGAGTGCTAAATCTGTCAAACTAATTTTGAAAAGATATAAGGAGGCACCCGTTATGAAACTCAAACCCCTCGCGGACAGAGTCGTCCTGAAAATGGTAGAAGCCGAGGAGACCACCAAAAGCGGCATTATCCTCACCGGCGCCGCAAAGGAGAAGCCGGAAGTTGCCGAGGTCATTGAAGTGGGGCCCGGCGGCCTGGTGGACGGGAAAGAGGTCACCATGACCGTGAAAAAAGGCGACAAGGTCATCATGAGCAAGTATTCCGGCACAGAGGTCAAGGTGGACGGCGAAACTTACACCGTCATCCGTCAGGGCGATATTCTCGCCATCGTCGAATAATTTAGGAGGTAACGATATTATGGCTAAAATGATTTGCTACGGTGAAGAGGCGCGCCACGCGATGGAGCAGGGCGTCAATCAGCTCGCCGACACCGTGAAAATAACCATGGGGCCGAAGGGCCGCAATGTTGTGCTGGACAAAAAGTTCGGCTCCCCGCTCGTCACCAACGACGGCGTGACCATCGCCAAGGAGGTTGAGCTGGAGGATCCGTTTGAAAATATGGGTGCCCAGATCGTCAAGGAGGTCGCCACCAAAACCAACGACGTCGCGGGCGACGGCACCACCACCGCAACCCTGCTCGCGCAGGCAATGATCCGTGAGGGCCTGCGCAATCTGGCTGCGGGCGCAAATCCGATGATTATGAAAAAGGGCATTGCGAAGGCGACGGAGGCCGCCATCGACGCCATCAAAAAGAACTCCAAGCCGGTCAACGGCACAAAGGACATCTCCCGCGTGGGTGCAATCTCCTCCGGCGACGAGCAGATCGGCACACTGATTGCCGAGGCGATGGAAAAGGTCGGGCACGACGGCGTGATTACCGTTGAGGAATCCAAGACGGCGGAGACTTACAGCGACGTGGTCGAGGGCATGCAGTTTGACCGCGGCTATATCACCCCCTATATGGTGACCGACACAGAGAAGATGGAGGCCGTGCTCGACGACGCGCTGGTTCTGATCACCGACAAAAAGATCTCCTCCATTCAGGACCTGCTCCCCATTCTGGAGCAGATTGTCCAGTCCGGTAAAAAGCTGCTGATCATCGCGGAGGACGTGGAGGGCGACGCGCTGTCCACCCTGATTGTCAACCGCCTGCGCGGCACGCTCAACGTCGTATGCGTCAAGGCGCCCGGCTTTGGCGACCGCCGCAAGGAGATGCTGGAGGATATCGCCATTCTCACCGGCGGTACCGTGGTCTCCTCCGACATGGGCTACGAACTCAAGGAAGCCACCATGGATATGCTCGGCCGCGCCCGTCAGATCAAGGTTTCCAAGGAGAACACCATCATTGTAGACGGCGCGGGCGCGCAAAATGACATCAAGTCCCGCGTCGGCCAGATCCGCAACCAGATCGAAAGCACCACCTCCGACTACGACAAGGAAAAGCTGCAGGAACGCCTTGCCAAGCTGGCGGGCGGCGTCGCCGTCATCTATGTCGGCGCGGCGACCGAGGCGGAGATGAAGGAGAAGAAGCTGCGCATTGAGGACGCGCTCAACGCCACCCGCGCCGCTGTGGAAGAGGGCATCGTGGCAGGCGGCGGCACAGCCTACGTCAACGCCATCGCCTCCGTGGACGCGCTGCTCCCCGGACTGGAGGGTGACGAACGCACCGGCGTGCAGATTATTGCGCGCGCGCTCACCGAACCGATGCGTCAAATTGCCGCGAATGCAGGCATTGACGGCTCCGTTGTGCTGGAGAATGTCAAAAACAAGAACAAGGCCGGCTATGGCTTTGACGCGCTGACGGAGACTTACTGCGACATGATCTCCTCCGGCATCGTCGACCCGACCAAGGTGACCCGCTCCGCGCTCGAGAACGCCGCGTCGGTTTCCGCGCTGATGCTGACCACCGAGGCGCTGGTCGCCGACAAGCCCGCCCCCGCGGCACCGGCTGCACCCGCGCCCGACATGGGCGGCATGGGCGGCATGTATTAATCTGCTCGCGCTCGTATCATTCACACGACTGCCGTCACTGCTGTGGCGGCAGTCGTTAGTTTTACTTGAATATAGGCCGCCAAATATGATATAGTAGCAAAATGAATCACAACTATTCAGATATGGGAGGCACCTGTCTTGTCGCAATATGAATCGGAGATCAGCCGCCGGCGCACTTTTGCCATCATCTCTCACCCCGACGCGGGGAAAACCACCCTGACGGAGAAGTTCCTGCTCTATGGTGGAGCCATCGCCCAGGCCGGTGTGGTCAAGGGGAAAAAGAATACCCGCGCCGCCACATCCGACTGGATGGAAATTGAAAAGCAGCGGGGCATTTCCGTCACCTCCTCCGTGATGCAGTTTCAGTACGAGGGCTTTTGCATCAATATTCTCGATACGCCGGGGCATCAGGACTTTTCGGAGGATACCTACCGGACGCTGATGGCGGCGGACTCAGCGGTCATGGTCATTGACGCTGCAAAGGGGGTGGAGGCGCAGACGCGCAAGCTCTTTCAGGTCTGCGTCCTGCGCGACATCCCCATTTTCACCTTCATCAACAAAATGGACCGGGACGCGCGCGACCCCTTCGAACTTTGTGAGGAGATCGAAAAGGAGCTGGGGATTGAGACCTATCCCGTCAACTGGCCCATCGGCTGCGGCAAGGAATTTCAGGGTGTCTACCACCGGGAAAAGCAGGAGATCATCCACTTTTCCGGGGGCGGCGGGGCCAAAGCGGCGACCGCCACCGCCATCTCGCCGGGTGACCCGAATCTGGACAGCCTCATCGGGGCATCGCTGCACAGCAGGCTGACGGACGAAATCGAGCTGCTCGACGGCGCTTCCTGCTCCTTTGACCTCGAGCGGGTGCGGCATGGAAAGCTCTCCCCCGTCTTCTTCGGCTCGGCGCTCACCAACTTCGGCGTGGAACCCTTTCTGGAGGACTTCCTGCACATGACCACCCCGCCGCTGCCGCGCCATTCCTCCGAGGGACCAATCGCGTCGGACGATGACCGCTTCTCCGCCTTTGTCTTTAAAATTCAGGCGAATATGAACAAGGCCCACCGCGACCGCATCTCCTTTCTGCGCGTGGTCTCCAGCCGGTTCGACGCCGAGCGGGAGGTCTATCATGTACAGGGCGGCAAGAAGCTCCGCCTCTCCCGCCCGCAGCAGCTCATGGCGGCGGAACGCGAGATCATCAGCGAGGCATACGCGGGCGATATCATCGGCGTGTTTGACCCCGGCATCTTCGCCATCGGAGATACCGTATGCACCCCCGGCGCAAAGTTCACCTTTGACCCGATCCCAACCTTTGCCCCCGAACATTTCCGGCGGGTGCGCAGTGTCGATACGATGAAGCGCAAGCAGTTTCTCAAGGGCATGGAGCAAATCGCGCAGGAGGGAGCCATCCAGATCTTCAAAACGCCGTACAGCGGCATGGAGGAGGTCATCGTCGGCGTGGTCGGTACCCTCCAGTTCGACGTGCTGGAATACCGGCTGAAAAATGAGTACAACGTCGACCTCTATATCGAGGGCCTGCCCTATGAGTACCTGCGCCGCATTCACACGGAGGACGGCGCGCCGGTGCGGGAGGACGATCTGATTCTCGGCTCCGACACAAGACTTGTGGAGGACTACAAGGGCAACCAGCTCCTACTGTTCGGCTCCCAGTGGGCGATCAATTGGACACAGGAGCGCAACCCGAAGCTGACCTTCTCCGCGTTTGAGGGCGGAAACGCATAAAAAACGGACTGTGGGGCGATTGCCCACAGTCCGTTCAGCCCGAAGACAAAGCGGTCATGACTGCATCAAGCAGCGGTGCCCGCTTTGTCTTCAGGTTGAGGGGCTGACGCGCATTTGCGTCAGCCCCTTTTTATCATATTCTAATCCTGTGCATAGGCAAACGTGGTCCAGATTTCTTCTCCAGCCTCGTTTAAATCGTAATCGTGGGTATGGGAGGCCTCCATAATCTCGTAGTAGGCCCAGTGCGCGGGGGTGAGGTCGGTATAGGTGTGCAGCCCTTCCGGTTCGTTTTGGGCGACCAGCGCCCGATCCAGCACGTGGTTTACAAGGGTGGCCGCCTCGCCTCTGACGATGTTTTGGTCGGGGCGGAACGTCCCGTCGGGATAGCCGCTGACCCAGCCTTTGGCCGCGGCACTGTTGATATACGCTACCGCCCAATGGTTATCGGGTACATCGCCGAACAGGTTGCTGTCGGTGGGCGTCAGCGCGCTAAACCGCGAGGCAATGGCGGCAAATTCCGCCCGAGAGATGGGGTTGTCACCCCGGAAGGTTCCATCCTCATATCCGAGCAAAATGCCGTGGGCCGCGAGATAGGAAACCTCGTGCTCGTACCATGCGGAGGGGGCCACATCAGCGAAGGCCGCGATATCTGTGGCTGCCGTTTTGCTGCTGTCCACAATCAGGCGGTAGAAGATTGCTGCCGCCTCCGCGCGTGTCAAGTTCGCGTCTGGCCGGACACTTTCATCCGGATAGCCCTGTATGTACCAGATGTGGTCTGTGGTGAGACTGGGTGCCAGCGGCACCTCTGGCTCCGCGATCTCTTCCGTAGCCGTTTCACTGGTGCCGGTACCGCCGCCACTGCTTCCGCCGCTGGAGACAACGCTCCACCGGGCGTAAAACGTCACGTCGGCATTGGCCATGGTAAACTGGTCGCCTGGACTCAAAACCGTGCCCCCGCTGGTGGATAAGGACCAGCCGGAGAAGCGGTATCCACTTTTTGTCATGCTGCCCGTGTTCCCCAAAACAGTGACCGCGTCCCCATCGGCATATCGCCCGGAATCCACGGGGGGGCTGCCGCTGCTGTGCCCGTTGCCGTCATAGGTCACTGTGTAGTAAAGGACGCTGGGGGATGGGGCTTCTTCTTCCTCTTCCCACTGGGCATATAACACCACATTGCGGTCCATGGTGATGGCATCACCGGCCAAATAGGAGGCCCCGTCGCCGTCCGGGTCCGTGTTCCACGCCGTGAACTGGTACCCGCTGTTGGTCATACCTGTGCCGCCGTCGTTTGTACTGTTATGCGCCAATACCGAGGCAAGCGCGCCGGGGTTATATTCCGTGGTGTCAAGCACCGTACCGCTGCCGCCGTTTGCGTCATAGGTGACCGTGTACAGGGCGCTGTTGATATCGTAATTGTTGAGCGGATGATCCAGAATGGATGCGCTGAATGTGGCGATGTTTGGGAAGCGGGTCGCCGCATCTTGTGGGACGGAATACCATGCGCTGGCGTGGTTTCCGATAAATTCGACCGCTGCGCCCAGCTCCAGATTGGCATAGTCCACATGCTCCTGCGTATAAATCCCGCCGCCGTTACCCATGGGCGCGTCATTGTTGTCGATGGTGCCCTCCGTCATAGCGAGCCTTGCATTGTTCGTGCCGCTGCCATAGCTGACGTAGATGCCGCCGCCGTTACCCGTAACAGCCGTGTTCCCACTGACTGCACCGCCGTCTATAGTTAGGGTACCGTCACCGGCAATGTAAGCCCCGCCGCCGTTTCCGCCGGCCTCATTTTCGCTGACCTCTCCTGCCGTCATGGTGGCCACGCCATACGATATCACAAGGTTAAACTGCACACTGCCTCCAACCCACAGGCCGCCCGCATCCTGATTTGCAACGTTGTCGCTAATGCTTCCCCCGTCTATATTCAGCGTGCCATAAAGCACATATACGCCGCCGCCGGTATCCGCGGTGTTTTCTTGGATCGCGCCGTCACTCAAATTGAGCACCCCTGTGGAAGATGTGCCGTAAATGGAGACAAAGGCCCCTCCCCCATACAGCGCCGCATGGTTGTCTCTGATCTCACCGCCGGTCATGTTAAAATTGGCTAGATTGCCATAGCCATAGCCGCAAACATAGATCCCGCCGCCGGACTGCGCTTTATTGCCGTCAATTTTGCTGTCGCCTTGCAGATTAAATGAACCGTAGCCGACGCTAACGCCGCCGCCCCCTGCGGCGGCGGTGTTAGCGCTGATTTCCCCGCCGGTCATATTAAATACGCCGTAAGCGAATTTGGTGTACACCGCTACGCCGCTTCCGCCACCATCCAAGGCTTCATTGCCGGTAATTGCACCGGCGCTCATGTTAAAGGTTGCGATATTCGAATACACACCTGCACCGGTGTAATCCCCGGTGCCTGTGGAGTAATTGCCTGTAATCTCGCCGCCCTGCATATAAAACGCGCCGTTTTGACCGGAGCTGCTTGCATACACACCGCCGCCCCGGTCGGCCGTGTTGCCGCTGATGGTGCCGCCATACAAATAGAAATTGTGATAGGTATACACGGCCATAAAATATACGCCGCCTCCGGTCGTGGCGCTGCAATCCAAAATCCGGGCGCCGTCGTACATCTCAACAAGGCCGCCTGCCGTGAGACCGCCGCCGGTGGTCGCCGTACAGCTTTGGATCAGCGCGCCGTCATGCATGGTAAACCCATAGTTAACACTGAGCGGCACAGCATGATGCACCCCACCGCCCGAAACAGCGGAACAGCCTTCGATGGTCGCACCGTCGTTCATGGTAAATTTACCGTAGTTATACACGCCGCCGCCGAAACTGGTAAGGGACCCATAGCCTTCGATGGAATCCCTGCAGGAATTGCCTCGTATCGTGCCGCCGTTCATGGTGAAAACCCCGTCGTTATTATAGACGCCGCCGCCGTAGTTATAACACGACGTACTCGTGCCATCGCCGGCGGTCGGGTCAACATTCGCCTCGCCGTCGCACTTGTTGTCCGCAATCAGCGCCTCACGTTCCATCGTAAAGGTGCCGGTATTATAGACGCCGCCGCCGTGGCTCACGCTGTTGTTTGGAAAAACCGGGTTGGTGCTGGTGGTGAGCACGTTTCTTAATACATTACCGCTGATTTCGCCGCGTACCATGGTAAAGGTTCCCGTGTTGTACACGCCGCCACCATAATTTTGTGCGCGATAATTGGCGGAGCTGGTGATGGCTTCGTTGCCGCTGATTTTTCCGCCGTTCATGGTAAAGGTGCCGTTGTAGTTATACACGCCGCCACCATAGGCAAACGATTGACGGAGTTCCACAAAGGCCATATTATTGCTGATTTCTCCGCCGTTCATGATGAAGGTTCCTGTATCGTTGTACACGCCGCCGCCGCTGGAGATGGAACTGCCGGTGACCTGATTGCCGCAAATGCTCCCCCCGTTCATCGTGAGGGTTCTGTAGTTATACACCGCGGCTCCGCTGCTGCTGCGGTAACAATTTTGAATTGTCGCGCCGTCTTCCATGGTCAGGGACGCGCCGGAAACCGCATTCACCGTAATCCCGCCGCCCACGCGGGATCCGTCGAGCGTGATGTTTTGCAGTGTCAGCGAGCCACTCACCGTAAAATGCCTGACATTCGTGGCCGTCTGGGTGAGCGTAACCGGGGCCTCGGGATCTTCTGAGATAAGCGTAATATTCCTATTCGCGGCAATGAGTATTGCGGACGTGTCCGTAGTGTCCTCTGATATGGTGATGATGTAAGCTATGCTTGCCGACGTACACGCATTGACCGCCGCCAACAAGGTGGTAAAATTGCCGATGGCAGTGCCATCGCTTGTCGTCACAACGTAAGGGTCTGTGGAGAAAGCGGAAATCAACGCCGCAGCGGGCAAATCACCGGCAGGCACCTCCGATTCATCCGGCAAAACAGCCTCGTCCTCCGTGGCGGGTTCGCTTTCCGATGCTTCGCCGTCTGCCGTAGACGCCTCGCCATCTGTAAGATCGCTGCTGCTCTCTCCTGTGTCCTCCGCTGCGTCTGCGGGTTCTTCCGTTTGCTCCGCCGGGGCTTCGCTTTCGCTGTCCGTATCCTCCGCCACAAACTGCACGGCCTCTTGTGTCGTTTCCGCGGCCATGACAAACGTCATATTACAAAAGGTCATGAGCATCGCAGCCGCTAACACTGCGGATAACAATTTTGTTTTCATTTTTTCGTCCTTTCTGCAAAGGCGCACAATGGTTACAAATTAATTAAATCCGCGAACATTTCTTTATATTATGTAATGATATCATAACTGGATTAAAGATGTCAACTATAAATACCAATAAAAATATCCGCAGGATTTCTCCGATGCGGAATGTGGCGTTGACATAATGTGAAAAAAATATTTCTTTTTCCCCTTTCCCGTTGACTGATTTGCGGGAAACGTGTAGAATAGGAAAGTACATTTAACCAGTAGAGTAGGAGGAGATTTCCCCATGGCTACCAGACGAGGACACGGTTCCCGCGTCAATACCATCCATTGTGATATTTGCGGTGAGGATTACGCCGACATTTATAGATACTGCCCTTTTTGTGAAGGAATTCCACCGGAGACTGATGAGGAGGGCGAGGACGGCGAGAATCCGGCCAGCCGGGGCGGCAAACGGCTTTCCTCCAACAGCCGGGGCGGCGGTTATGGACGCGGCCCTTCCCCGGTGAAAGTCATCGGCATTATTATCTCCGTTGCGCTGATTGTGGCCGCCATTTGCATCGTCGCATATATCCTGCGCCCCATGCTCGCCGGCGAAACACAGCCGGTGGATACCACGCCCCCCGCCACCTCCGACATGATCACAGAGGAACCCGGCACAGAAGAGGGCAATGCGCTGATTGGCGCTTCCGCCGCGCCGGTCGTAGAATCGCCCGCGTCCTCCGCCGACGTGA
Organism: Oscillospiraceae bacterium; assembly: GCA_021201735.1. Taxonomy (GTDB): domain Bacteria; phylum Bacillota; class Clostridia; order Oscillospirales; family Oscillospiraceae; genus JAJQEJ01. Next base: position 32,855 of record JAJQEJ010000028.1, read on the forward strand.
ATACCATACCGGCGGATCAGACGGCAACCGACCTTTCTTTAAGTCACACCGATGTTACGTTGAATAACGAAAATCCAAGCTTCAACCTGAAAGTCACTTTAATTCCAGCAGGCAGTACTGCGACGGTCACCTATGCCAGTAGCGACGCCGCCGTCGCCTCGGTCGATGAAAACGGCAAGGTAACCGGGCATATCAAAGGCACCGTCACAATCACCGCCAGTATTCCCGGTGGTGTCAGCCACAGCTGCCTTGTCCGATGCACGTTCAGCGGCACCGCCACGAGCGGTACGCTCACACTCAACCATAACGATTTTACCCTCCAGTCCGGTGAGAGCGTCCAGATGAAAGCCTCCGGTGTCACCGGCACGCCGGTCTGGAACATCGGTAACACTGCGGTCGCAACCATCTCCTCCAGTGGTGTCGTCACCTATGTGGGGAAGGGCACCACCACCATCACCTGCACGGCCGACGGGCAGACCGCCCAGTGCATTGTGCGCGGAGGCTAAATGTAGCAATCAGCGAGAGCGCCTAGTAGCAGCATTGTAGTTGATAAAGAAACTGATCAAGTAGGGAGAATTTGCGCGCATATTTGAGCCTGCAAAGTCTTTTTGATGATCCAAATGACAGACATCCTCAAATAGTTTATCTTAAAATCGGCGATATACCCTCTTTCACCAGCTCCAGATCACATACGCCCCCTGCGCATCACAAGAAGGTTCCTCAATTAAAAACAGTGCGGCCTGCTCTTTCAGCACTTGTTTTAGCCGGAGTATATCGCGCCCGCTCAGGTTTACATCCTCCCCCTTTTCTGCGGCGTTGAGGGTGCTGCACACTGGAAGAATCCTGACGTCAAACCCGCCACTCGCATCGGAAAATTTGACCCAGGTGGGGAGGTACGATACCTCCGAAATAAAGGCACTTCCCGTCTCATCCCGTTCAAAGCATAGGTTGAGGATCATGCCTGCATCGGCGGGGGGCTCCCGCTGGGAGGAGAGAAAATTACCGGTGGAATAGGCAATGAGGCGTGTGCATAATGCGTGATCGCCGCTATCGTTGGTGACAATCTCTACGGGTTGCAATACGTGGGGGTGGCTGGCAATCACAATATCTGCGCCACAGTCCAGCATAAAATGAGCCCAGTCTTGCCATACCTCACCGGGCTGACACTCGTATTCATCCCCCATATGGGGCATGACGATGACAAAGTCAGGGTTTTCCGCCTTCGCGCGCTGTATATCGTCGCGAATCAGCTGTTCGCTCATGATATTGGCGAGGTATGGCTTGCCGGCGGTGAGAGGGAGTCCGTTGGTTCCATAGGTGCAGGAGAGGAACGCGAACTTGATCCCCTTGATCTCCTTCAAAAACACCCTGTCGCGCGCCTCCTGAGACTGGTATGTTCCGATATGGTCTAGCCCGAGGCTGTCGAGCACATGGATGGTTCGCATAATCCCGGATTCCCCTTGGTCGTTGCAGTGGTTGTTGGCGGTGGTTACCATATCAAATCCAGCCTCGCAAAGGGCAGAGGCAAATGCATCGGGTGTGTTGAAGATTGGAAAATCGGTGTATCCAATCTCTTCTCCGCCCAAAACGGTCTCCAGATTGCCCACCGCATAGTCCGCCGCAGCGATGGAATCGCGGATCGACGCGAAAGAATTTCCAAAATCGTATGAACCGTCGTTCTGATAGGCCTCATAAAGCTGTCGCGTGTGTACCATAAGGTCACCCACAAAGGAAAGCCTGACAGTAGATGTGCTTTGTTGCAGCGCAGGTTCGGGTGCATCTTCCGGCACAAAGCCCCACCCCTGCCAGGTGTATCTGTAGTTTTTCTCCGCACCGTTTGCATCGTCCTGCGTATATTCGCCCTCCACGGTTTTTAAGACGGCACCGGTGGATACGGGCGTTTGGATGCCTTCTCCGATTTCAAAGCGGTAGATTGGCCGTGGCAAATTCGATGACGCCCATAACGATTTGGCATATCCACCGCGGATGGTATACAAAAAAAGATGGTTCCGAACGCTTGGGTCGTCGTTTTCGTCGTAGCCTTCATAAAAGCTATACGATTTCCACAGGGAAAACAAGCAGTCCATATTGCCATCCCCATCCACGTCAAAAAGGCGGAAATCATCGACAAACCAGTATGGGTCGGAACACCAGATTTGATCCCCGTCGCGTGTGTGGAAGGAGAGCACACCGTCTGTAAGCATATAGGTGTAGTCCCCCGACGTCTCTGTTCTGTGTACCGGTTCGCAAAGGGATTTGGCCGCTATAAATGCCCGGTATGCGTCCGTATCTCCATATTCCCGGGAACATCCCGCGAGGGAAGCCGTCAAAAGCGCCGCTCCGGCCAGCGCGCATAGTACCTTTCTCATGAAACCGTATAGGCTTCTTTCCATGCGGCAAGAGGGGGGATTTCATCTTGATTGAGCGCCTGGTGCCACGCCTCATCGGTCATGCGCTGATCGAGGGGCACCGTGAACTCATATTGAGAGTAGACAACCCCGACGCCGAGCACCACCTCACCGTCTCTCGGGAAGGCGACTACAATGGTTTTGGCGAAACCGGTTGCCTCTTCCAGAACAATGCCATTGGGGTCGGTTGCGACGTCAGCCACAATGGCGTCCGGGTGCTCATATAGATACGATTCCTTTTGGACATTTCCATACTCGTCTGCCATGGCGTCTAATTCATCTTTTTTCGCCGCGTCCCAGATATGCTCAAGGTCGCCGCCGTAATTGCGGATAAAATCATAGTCCTCGCTTGTCAGCTCTGTATTTGCCAGTTCCTTTTGAGATATTTCCATCAGCTGATTTGCAACTTCACAGAGACGCGCCAAAGCGGCGTCCGCTTCCTCCGTAATCAGATTAGCGGCGGTAAGCCCCTCCTGTGTCTGCTTTACAAGCAGGGCCAATCTGCCGAAGAGTTCGGGATTGGGCTCCACATAGCCCCGGTCATCCGGGGGTGGGGGCGCTTCCATACCGCCATCGCCCCGCTCCGCCATGGCCTGTTTGCCATAGAGGAGGGTGTCGTGTTTCAGCTCGGTCCAGCTCCCCAAAAAGGTATTGAGCTCCTTACGTGTCCATGCTGTGTTCTCCATGAAAAACGGATACCCTGTCCTGTCGGTATTGCCTGCGAGCGGGCGCAGCATGTTAAGCCACGACCAATAGAGATTCGACGTCCAGACGTCATCCTCCACCGCGCCGGTATAGGTTCTTATATCAGCCAGGTTACCGGCATAGTCGGGATAGGCTTCCACGCCGTAATCGCTTTTGAGGATACTGTATGCCTCATCAGAGCCGAAGGCGGCCGGAATATCCAAGGCGTTTGGCAGCATGCGCCCAGGGGTCTCCCTGTCGATCAACCGCTGGAAGATCGCGGCGTCTATGGTGAAACGCTGGCCCAGGAACCGGAACCCGGAGATGGCCGCCTCGCGGTCCGGCTGGAGGGTTTCGTCGTATACGGGGATGGAGTTGATGGCCGGGGGAGGCAATGTTTTTACCACTGCAAGGGCCTGCTCAAATTTTGCCGCATCCGTCACCTCTTCCAGCGTACCGATGCTGTCTCCATAAATGCCGGACAAGCTCTGCACATAGTCGGCCGGGGTGATATCGTCACACTCACCGACAAAAAAGTTAATCGTTTCAAAGATCGAATACCACGCCTGTTCATTTTCCTGTGCCTGAAGGGCGGACGTCATCAAAAGGGCGGAGCGCACCTCGTCGGGGTAGGCGGAGCGCAGCGTCATCTGTCCGTACCACATGGAGGCTCTGAAATAATTCCCGAGCTCCTCCGACTGGGTGTAATGGCTGCGGGGGATAAACTGGGAGTAGTCGGCGCTGTAGTACTCCGTCATGTTGGAAAAGGTCTGGCCATAGTTAATAAGCGGGGATTCACTGATCCCTGCGGCGGCGTCAATGAGGGCAAGCTCCGCATTGACTAAATCAGCGGCCTCCTCTTTTACAGCAAAACTATCGTCAAGCAATCTGCCGCCGACGCCAAAAAAAGCGACGTTCCTGATGGCGGCGTTTTCAAATTCTGTGCCCTTGAGCTGTAAGTATTGCTGATAGGACGCCTCCGCCATATGCTCCGATAGCGTTTTTAAAGAGTGTGCGAGGCTGCTGCGCTCCACATCTTTCAGCACATAGTCGTACATCAAATGGAAGGTATGGACGGCGGAGTCGGTGGTGATAAAATTGGGGACATAATTATAGCGGTTGCTTTCGTATAGGCTGTAATATTCTCGGCTGTTCATGGAATCCATAACGGCAAAGCCGTTTTGCTCTATGAGGCCGGCAGCTTCGTCCGGTAACTGAAGAGAAAAATAGTAGTCACCCACATCATCGGTGCCATACTGAAACTGATTTATGTTGATCACGTTGCTAAGTCCCGGCTGAACGCTGTATTCGGGTACATTTGCACCGCCGCTGTAGTAGAAAACCTCGGTGGCGGGGAATAGGGTATTTGTTTTGGCAAGCTGATTATTGGGGCTGTTCGTCGGGGGAACGGGGGTATCCGTCACGCCCGGTTCCGTGCCGGACTTGGTACACGCCGCCAAGGACAAAAGCGTTGCAAGGGCTAAGGAAATGGCAACAAATCTCTTCATAGTAACTCCTCCTACCATCATCATTGCATTTGTATAAAATGCTGACTTAGCATTATTCTATCGTATAACCCAAATATATACAAGCAAAATTAAAAATAAAAGTGAAAAGCGGATAACCATATTTACGACACAAAGTGGTTGAAATCACATGATTTCAACCACTTTGTCTACAACCTATTATTTTTCATCATTGTCGAGCTGCGCGATCGCCTCTTTCGCCGCGCTCTGCTCCGCTTCTTTTTTGCTGTGCCCCTCTCCTGTCCCCATAGGGACACCGTTGAGTGTCACCTCCACGCGAAAGGTCTTCGCGTGATCCGGGCCGGAGGATTTCACCAGCGCATAGCGCAGCACCTGCCCGCTCTTGCGCTGCACCAGCTCCTGCAGCGCGGTCTTATAGTCGCAGTTGGCGTAAGCTTCGGGCTGATGATCTAATATCAGCCGCTGGATGCTCTTGCGCGCTGAGCCGATCCCGCCGTCCAGATAGACCGCCGCGAGGATCGCCTCCACCGCGTCCGCCATGATCGATGGGCGCGCCCGCCCGCCCGCCACGCACTCTCCGTGGCCGAGCTTGAGATGCGCCCCCAGATCCAGCCGCCGCGCGACTTCCGCGAGACTCCCCTCGCACACCAGCAGCGCTCGCATGCGCGTTAAATCGCCCTCCGGCATGTCCGGGTGTTCACGGTAAAGCCGGTCTGCAACCACCATCCCCAGAATGGAATCTCCTAAAAACTCCAGCCTCTCGTTGCTGCGCATCCCCTCGCTTTTGTGCTCGTTTGCGTAAGAGCTGTGCGTAATCGCCTGATCCAACAGATCGGGCGCTTTAAAGGTGTACCCCAGCTTTTCCTCCAGACCGACCACGCACATCTGCGGTTTAGCCATCGTCGTCCAGCTTGGCGGTCAGGTAGTTGACCAGATCGCCAACCGTAGCAATTTTCGCAAGATCCTCCTCGCTCATCTCCTCGACGCCGAATTCCTCTTCCAGCGCCATTGTGAGCTCCACGATATCCAGAGAATCCGCCCCGAGCTCTTCAAACGTGGTATCCATGCTAATACTCTCCTGCTCCACGCTGAATTGCTCTGCCAGCAAAGTAAGAAGCTTTTCAAAAACCATAAACTATCGTCTCCTATCCACACTTTGATGTGGTGCAATCTGCCGCATCAGAATCTGACGCGTCTTCGTATTAAAATAATAGGCAAGATTTGCCGCCGTGTCAAGTACCTATGCAAAAAACTTTCCATGATGCAAACTATCCCTGTTGCCCTTCCATTTCGGAAGACGTGCGGATACTCATATAGTCCATATTCTCCACAATATCCTCAATAATACCCGCACCGGCAAAATGTGCGGCCTGACGGATGGCATTTTTAATGGCAACCGCATCGGACGAGCCGTGCGCCTTAATGACCGGCTTTGCAATGCCAAGCAGGGCGGTACCGCCGATTTCACCGGAATCCATCTGCTTTTTTAAGCCCCTCAGCCCGTCGCCGACCACAAGCGCCGCCAGTTTGGTAAATAGATTCTTTTTGAAAATCCCCTTGAGCTGCTGCATCAGAATGCCCGCCGTCCCCTCCATGGTCTTGAGCAGAATGTTGCCGGAATAGCCGTCCGTCACAATGACGTCTACGTCTCCGTAGATGGCTTCCCGCGCCTCGATATTGCCGACGAAATGAATCCGCCCCTCCTCGCCCGCGCGCTTGAGCAGGGCACCTGCCTCCCGCTGTAAATCGGTGCCCTTCGCGTCCTCGGCACCGATATTGAGCAGCCCCACCCGCGGTTCGGGGCACTTGAGCACCCGCTCGGCGTAGTACGAGCCCATAAAGGCAAACTGCAGCAAATATTCGGGCGTACACTCCGCCGTCGCGCCGCAGTCAATCAGCACGGCATTGCCCTGTCCGGTCGGTATCGCGGGTGCCAGCGCCGCGCGGCGGATGCCCTTAATCCGCTTGACCATCAGGGTAGCCGCCGACAAGAGCGCGCCGGTGCTCCCGGCTGAGACAAAGGCGTCTCCGCCGCCGTCCTTGAGCAGGTTTAGGCCGACCGTGAGGGAGGAGTCCTTCTTCTCCTTAAAGGCGCTTGCGGGGTTATCACAGCTACCCACCACCTCTGAGGCGTGTACAATCTCCAGCCCATCCGGCAGTTTGCTGTACCCCTGCTCCTTGAGCACCTGTAGGATCGCCTCTCCGCGCCCCACCAGCACGATTTGGGTGCCCAGCTCCTTGTGCGCTGCGAGCGCGCCCTCCACCGTGGACTGTGGGGCGTGGTCGCCGCCCATCGCATCGAGAATAATCTTCATGTTCTATTCTCCCCCTTTCCCGGGTCGATACGCGGCAGCAGTGCCTCCATACATTGGAGCGCCCGTGCGCTGATCTCCGCGTTTTTATTGCGCTTCCCCTTCACGCGGTGGTCAAGGGGCGGAATGATGCCGAAATTGATGTTCATCGGCTGAAACGCGCCGACGCTCTCGTCGCTGACATAGCGCGCCAGCGCGCCGATGCCGGTCTTCTGCGGGAAATCGACGGGCGGCAACCCCTTCATGCGGTTTGCAAGCTCCACCGCCGCAAGCAGGCCGGACGCGGTGGACTCCACATACCCCTCCACCCCCGTAATCTGCCCCGCAAAGCAGATGCGCGGCTCTTTTTTGAGCTGGTAATAGCGGTTTAGGAGGCGGGGACTATCGAGATAGGTGTTGCGGTGCATCACACCGTAGCGCAGGAATTGCGCATTCCGTAGCGCCGGGATCATGGAGAACACCCGCTGCTGCTCCGGAAAACGCAGGTGGGTCTGAAACCCCACCAGATTGTAGATTGTCCCCTGCGCGTTGTCACGGCGCAGCTGCACGACCGCATGCGGCTGCGCCCCCGTGCGCGGATCGCGCAGGCCCTTGGGCTTGAGCGGGCCGTAGAGCAGGGTATCCACACCGCGCCGCGCCATGACCTCAACCGGCATGCACCCTTCAAAGACCTGTTTGTCCTCAAAGCCGTGCACCTCGGCCTCCTGCGCGGTGCTGAGCGCCTCCCAAAACGCCTCGTAGGTCTCCCGCGTCATGGGACAGTTGATATAATCGGGCGTCCCCTTGTCGTAGCGGGAGGCAAACCATGCCTGCTCCATATCCACGCTATCAAAGGAGACAAGGGGTGCAGCCGCGTCGAAAAAGTTGAGATAGCCGCACCCTGGAAAGAGGGCCGCGATCTGTTCCGAGAGCGCGTCCGACGTCAGGGGGCCGCTTGCAATCACCACCGGGCCCGCCGGGATTTCGGTCACTTCCCCCTCCACGACGGTAATCAGGGGATGGGCCTTGACGCGCTCTGTGACCGCGCGCGCAAAGGCGTCGCGGTCAACCGCGAGCGCCCCGCCTGCCGGTACGCGGTTACAGTCCGCGCAGGTGATAATGAGAGAGCCGAGCCGCCGTAGCTCTTCCTTTAACAGCCCCACGGCGTTTTCCAGCTGATCGGACCGCAGGGAATTGGAGCAGACCAGCTCCGCAAAATAGTCGCTGTGGTGCGCGGGGGTCATTTTTTTTGGCTTCATCTCGCAGAGCGTGACCGGAATACCGCGCTCCGCCAGCTGCCACGCACACTCCGCCCCGGCAAGGCCCGCGCCGACGACAACCACCGTTTCCATTTCCATCATTGCGCCGTCTCGTCGGATTTTGCTTTCTTCGTCGGCTTCTTTACGGCGGGCTTTTTCGCCGCGGTTTTCTTGGTTGCCGTTTTCTTGCTTGCCGTCTTTTTCGCCGGCGCTTTGTCTTTTGCGGTCTTTTTTCCCTCCGCTGCCTCCTCCGCCTTCTGCGCATCCCCTTCGGCGGGTTCCTTTTTCTTATAGCCCCGCTGATCCTCCGGCAGGAAATTAGGACACGCCGGATTGATACAAAATGGTTTCTTATACCCGCGCCCGGATTTCTTAAAGAGCGTCTGCCCACACTCCGGGCAGTCCTCTTTTACCGGCACGTCCCATGTCATGAACTCGCACTTCTTGTCCGTCTTCCCGCTCAGGAACTCGCAGGCGTAGTAGGCATACCCCTTGGCGGAGGTGCGCTTGAGTATTCTGCCGCCGCAGCGTGGGCAGCGGCCGGGCATCTCCACCACAATGGGCTTTGTGAAGGTGCAGTCCGGGAAGCCGGGACACGCGAGAAATCGGCCAAACCGTCCGGATTTCACCACCATGTTTTTCCCGCAGACCTCGCAGATTTCGTCCGTCACCTCATCCGGCACCTTGATGCGTGTGCCGTCGAGATCGGCCTCTGCCTTGCTTAGCTCCTCCGCAAAGCCCTGATAGAACGTATCCAGCACATGCTGCCACTGGATTTTTCCGTCCTCCACCTCATCGAGCTCCGCTTCCATGTGCGCGGTAAAGGCCGAGTCCACGATATCGGGGAATTTCTCTTTCATGAGCCCCGTCACAACCTCACCGAGGGGCGTGATGCGCAGGTATTTCCCCTCTTTGACGACATACTGCCGGTCGATGATGGTTGAGACGGTCGGCGCGTAGGTGGACGGGCGCCCGATGCCCTTCTCCTCCATCACCTTGATGAGCGTCGCCTCGGTGTAGCGGGCGGGCGGCTGGGTAAAATGCTGCTCCTTCTCAGTTCTATCCAGATGGAGCGTCTCTCCCACCGCGAGGTCTGGCAGCGGCGACTGCGCGGCCTCCTCCTCCTCGTCCTTCCCCTCCACATACACGGCGGTATAGCCGGAAAACTTGACGGCGGTGTGGTTGGCGCGGAAGACATACCCCGCGCTCTCGACGTCGATTGTCACGCTGTCGTAGATCGCGGAGGCCATCTGGCAGGCGAGAAAGCGGCTCCAGATGAGCTTATACACGCGGTACTGGTCGCTGGTCAAATCCTTCTTGAGATTCTCCGGCGTCAGATTGACATTCGACGGGCGGATGGCCTCATGCGCATCCTGCGCGCCGGACTTCGCCTTATAGGTGCGGGTTTTTTCAGGATAATACTGCGCGCCGTAGCGGGCAGTAATAAACTGCTTTGCCGCGTCCAGCGCCTCATCGGAGAGGCGAAGGGAGTCGGTACGCATATAGCTGATGAGGCCCACTGTGCCCTCGCCCTCAATGTCCACGCCCTCATAGAGCTGCTGGGCAATCGACATGGTGCGCCGGGGTGTCATACCCAATTTGCGGGATGCCTCCTGCTGCAGGCTTGAGGTGGTAAACGGCGGGGACGGGTTGCGGGTCTTGTCCTGCCGTTTGACCGTTTTTACGGTGAACGGCGCGTTTTTTACCGCGCTTTCCACCGCCTCCACCTCTTGCGCGTTCTTGAGCTCCATCTTCTTTTCTCTACCGTAAAAGGCGGCTTTGAACGCGCCCAGTTTCGGCGCGATACGCTGCAGGTGGGCGTCTAAACTCCAGTATTCCTCCGGGACAAAGGCCCTGATCTCCTCCTCCCGCTCCGCAACAATGCGGGTCACGACAGACTGCACCCGTCCGGCGGAGAGGCCGCGCCGAATTTTCTTCCACAGAAGCGGGGAGAGCTGATAGCCCACAATACGGTCCAAGATCCGGCGCGCCTGCTGGGCGTCCACCAGATTCTGGTCGATGGCGCGCGGCGACTCCACCGCCTCGCTCACCGCCTTTTGGGTGATCTCATTAAATGTAATGCGGCACGTCTTCTCGTCCGGCAGCTCGAGCAGGTTTTTCAGGTGCCACGCAATCGCCTCGCCTTCCCGGTCGGGGTCGGTCGCGAGGTAGACCTTGCTGCTCTTTTTCGCCGAGGTCCGCAGATCGGAGATGACGTCTTCCTTCCCCTTGATCGGCTGGTAGTCCGGGGTAAAGCCGTGCTCCACGTCTACGCCGAGCTTGCTCTTCGGCAGGTCGCGCACGTGCCCCATAGATACCTTGACCTGAAACTCCGGGCCGAGATATTTTGCAACACTCTTCACCTTACCCGAAGACTCTATAATCACCAGATTTGAACCTGTATTGGACCCTGTCTTTGATTTTGCCACGCTATAACCTCCAAGGTATATTTACCCGATTTGGTGTGTCTATCCTAATCCCCAATCGCGACCAACGCCGCAAACCGCCTGTGCGCCCGCTCCTCGACCAAACCCTGCACCTGCAGGACGGTCAGCGCCGAGAGGACGCGGCGCGCCGGAATCTGTGCGCGCTCCGTCAGTTCGTCCGGATGCAGCGCCTGATCCGCCAAAAGCAGTAATATCTCCCGCTCGTCGTCGGAAAACCGCTCGCGGCACTCATTTAAGGTAATATATGCCCGCTTTTCCGGATTGTCAACCTCTTTTTCCGGCGGAGGCACTTTCGCCTCTGTCGCGTGCACGTCCCTATCCGTGGGGGCGAGACGTGCTTCCCGCGCGGCCTGCGGCAGCGGCTGCGCCCGTGTCAACCTGCCGGGAAAGCGCAGATCATATTCCTGCAAAATATCCTGTGCGGAGAGGATACACTGCGCCTCGCCGCGTTGCAGCAGGCTGTTTGTACCCATGCTGTTGGGCTCGTTCACGGGGCCAGGATATACAAATACGTCCCGATCTTGCTCCAGCGCAAGGCGCAGGGTGATCATCGTCCCACTGCGCAGCGCCGCTTCGACCGCCGCCACGCCGACGCTGAGCCCGCTGATGATGCGGTTGCGTTCCGGAAAATGCCATCCCTCCGGCGCGGTGCCCGGCGGGTATTCGCTGATGAGCGCGCCGCATTGCGCGACATCGTCATAGAGCGCGGCATTTTGTGGCGGATAGCGCACATCCACGCCGCAGCCGAGCACGGAGACCGCGCGCCCGCCACCGCGCAGGGCGGCCCCCAGCGCCATACAGTCGATCCCCTGTGCGATGCCCGATACCAGCAGCGCGCCGCCGCGCGCGAGTTCCAGCCCCAGCTCGGTCGCGAGCCTTGCGCCGTATACCGACGGCTTGCGCGGCCCGACCACGCCGACGGCGACCGTCTCGTCAAACTGGATCATTTCCCCCTTCACGTAGAGCACACAGGGCGGGTCATAAATCTGCCGCAGTCGCTCCGGGTAGTCCGCGTCCTGTATGGTAAGTACCCGCACCCCCAGCCGTCTGCAATTCTCCAGAATCTGTTCTGGCTCCTCAAGGGACTTGTCCAACAGCGCTTCGGCCTTCTCGCCCTTCATGCCCAGCTGGGCGTATTCGCCCGGATCGGAGAAATACGCGAGCTCCGGCGAGCCAAAATGCGTGGAGATACGCAGAATATCCACAGGGCGCATGCCGTTGCGGGTTGCAAGCCAAATCCAGTATTTCAGGGCAGCCACAGTGCATCGCCTTCTTTCTATCCTAACGGTACAGCTCCCAGAGCACCACCGCCGCCGCAATCGCCGCGTTGAGCGATTCACACTGCGGCTGCATCGGAATGTGCAGTAGCCCGTCACAGCAGGCCAGAACAGCCGGGGAGACCCCGCTCCCCTCACTGCCGATGACCACCGCGGCAGGGGACGCGGAAAAGCGCCGAATATCTTCGGAGTCCTGCCGCAGCGCAGCAGCATAGAGGGGAATCCCCGCCCTGCGCAGCCCCGCTTTGAGACGCTCCGGCTCATGGTCCCACACCGGGAGGCGGAAGCACGCGCCCATGGTGGCGCGCACCGTTTTGGGGGCATAGGGGTCGGCACAGCCGGGAAGCAGGAATATCCCGTCCGCACCGAACGCATCCGCCGTGCGCCAGATGGTGCCAACGTTCCCCGGATCCTGCACGCCGTCCAGCACCAGATACCGGCCCGGTTTTATGGGATCTATGTGTGTCAGCTCCGGCAGCGCGCACACCGCAATGACGCCCTGCGGCGTCTCGGTGTCGGACAGATGCCGCAGGAGGTCGTCCGGCACCGTCACATGCCTTGTCCCTTCCGGCATGGGCGGCGGGTTCTCCCCCGTCACCACCGTCTCTACCACGGCACCCCAGCGGAGCGCCTCATCCAGAAGCTTCGGCCCCTCAATGAGGAAGGCCTTTTGCTCCCGGCGGTACGCGCGGGAGCGGCCAAGTTTGCGCACATGCACTGAAAATGGGTTTTGCCGACTTGTGATCCGTTCTATCATGTCTGCTCTGCTCCCCTTTCCGGCAGAGATGCGCAGAAAAGCATACCCGAAGACCTTCTTCGGGTATGCCCGTTTCATCATGCATCCACGATTGGCTTCATGGTCGGGAAGAGTATCACATCCCGCACGGAATCGGAGTTGGTGAGCATCATGACCAGCCGGTCAATACCGATGCCCATCCCTCCGGTTGGGGGCATACCGTACTCCAGTGCAGTGATATAGTCGTCGTCCATCATCCCGGCCTCGTCGTCACCTGCGTCACGCAGGGCAATTTCATGCTCAAAGCGTCCGCGCTGGTCAATGGGGTCATTGAGTTCGGAGAAGGCGTTTGCAATCTCGCTGTGACAGACGAACAGCTCAAACCGCTCTGTCAGCCGCCCGTCCGCAGGAGAGCGCTTGGACAGGGGTGAGACCTCCACCGGGTACATTGTGATAAAGGTCGGCTGAATGAGCTGCTCCTCCACCCGCTGGTCGAACGCCTCGTAGAGGGCATTGCCCCACGTGTGCGGTTTGCCCTCCATAGAAATGCCGGCGGATTCCACCGCCTTGACCGCCTCGTCCGCGCCGGTGATCGTACCGAAATCCACGCCGACGTATTCCCTGACGGCGTCTATCATGGTCAGCCGCTTCCAGCCGGGCGCGAGGTCAATTTCCTGCCCCAGCCACTGGACCTGATAGCCGCCCAGCAGCGCCCGCGCGGCAGAGGAGATGAGGCCCTCCGCCAGCTCCATCATTCCGTGAAAGTCGGTATACGCCTCATAGAGCTCAATGGTCGTAAACTCCGGGTTGTGTTTTGGGTCCATACCCTCGTTGCGAAAGATGCGCCCGATCTCATAGACGCGCTCCACACCGCCCACGACAAGCCGCTTGAGGTGCAGCTCCGTCGCGATGCGCATATACATGTCAATATTGAGGGTGTTATGGTGTGTGATAAAGGGGCGCGCTGTGGCCCCGCCCGAGATGGTATTGAGCACCGGTGTCTCCACCTCAAGATAGTCCCGCGCGTCCAAATACTGGCGGATATGCTTCATCAGCCTGCTGCGGATAACAAAGGTACGGCGTACATCGGGGTTGACAATCAGGTCCACATACCGCTGTCGGTAGCGCGTCTCCTTATCCGTCAGACCGTGAAACTTCTCCGGCAGGGGGCGCAGGGATTTGCTCAAAAGGGTCAGCTGGTGCACCTTGACGGAAATCTCGCCCCGCTTGGTACGAAACACCTCACCCTCTATGCCGATCAGATCACCGATATCCAGCTTTTTAAAGCGCGCGAATTCCTCCTCACCGAGCTCGTCGATGCGGACATAGATCTGAATTCTCCCGCTTCCATCCAGCAAATCGCAAAAAATCGCCTTGCCCATACCACGCTTGGACATCATCCGCCCCGCAAGAGAAACGGTCTGCCCCTCGCATGTATCAAACTGGTCTACGACTTCCTGTGCGTGCGCGGTAACCGGATACTTGGTGATCTGAAAGGGATCCAGTCCCTCCTCCTGCAGCTGACGCAACTTGTCGCGGCGAATCTGCAGCAGCTCGGACAGCGGCTGCTCCGCCTGCACGTCCTGCTTATCTTCACTCATTGTAATCGTCCCTTATCTTTTGTTTCAGGCTATCGTCAGCGCTGGATCTCCACGATAGCATAATGTAGTGTCCCGGCAGGGGCCTCCACCGCAATGTTGTCCCCGACCGTGCGTCCGACCAGCGCCTTGCCAAAGGGGGAGTCCTCCGAGATGCGCCCGTTCATCGGATCGGCCTCCTGCGAGCCGACCACCTGATAGCACTCCTCCTCCTTGCACTCCAGATCCATCACCTTGACCTTGCTGCCAATCCGGATGGCTTTTCCGTCGTCCTCATCCGCCTCCAAAAGAACGCAGTTGGCCAGAATCTCCTCCACCTCCGCGATGCGGGAGTAGAGCTTGCCCTGTTCGTTTTTCGCCTCGTCATATTCGCTGTTTTCCGACAGGTCGCCAAAGGAGCGTGCCTCCTTAATGAGCTCCGCCACCTCTTTTTCACGCACTGTTTTCAGATAATTAAGCTCCTCTTTCAGCGCCTCATGGCGCTCCGGGCTTAATTTATATTCCTTTGCCACCGCAGTGACCACCTTTCATCTGATTTTTGCGCATACCACACGCATGCCGGAAGCGCCTATGCCCTCCTGACGCACGCGTGCACCGCGCGCAGGATACATACCAGCGCTCCCCTATCATCCATATATATACAATCATCTTATGTTTCTTGATATTATAGATAGTTTCTCCACCGCTGTCAAGCACAATTGCATCCCGGCGTCTGGTACATTCTACCGATTTTCCGGCCGCGCAGCCGCCACATTGCGCATGGAATCAACTTCCGCACGCTTCGCAAGACGCACCAAGGCGGATGCGCCCAGCCGGTCGGCCCCGGCCTCCAAAAATGCCTGCGCCTGCTCCAGTGTACGGATGCCACCGGATGCCTTTATTTTTACATTGGTCAGAATCTGCCGGAAGAGCGCCACATCCTCCAGCGCGGCCCCTGCCACAGAAAAACCAGTGGAGGTTTTTATGTAGTCCCCACCACCGAGCGTCACCACCTCGCACAGGCGCTTTTTTTCCTCCTCCGTGAGCAGGCAGGTCTCCACAATGACCTTCAGAATCCGTCCGCCCGACGCCGATTTCAGCGACCGGATCTCACTGCGCAGCTGTTCCCAGCGCTTATCCTTCACCCACCCCTGGTGGATGACGATATCCAGCTCATCCGCGCCGTTTCTCACGGCGTCCTCCGCCTCAAACACCTTGACCCGTATCGTCTCATACCCGTTCGGGAACCCGATGACCGTACAAATTTTGATGGAATCGCACACGTGCTCTGCCGCCTGCGCCACATAAGCCGGTGGAATGCATACCGACGCGCAGTTGAACTTGAGGGCATCGTCGCACGCCTGCCGAATTTCACCCCACGTCGCCGTCGGCGTGAGCAGCGTATGGTCGCATTTTTCCAGAATTGTCTTGAGCTCCATATCATCAGGTTTCCTTTCTTCTTTGGGTCATGGGATTGTCTCTATGGATTGGGATTCTCATCGTCAGGGTTCTCCTCAGGGCTCTCTTCCACCGCGGGAGCTGCCTCCGGAATTGCTTCCGGCGCTTCCGCCGCCTCGTCCGCCTGCCCCGGCATATGGCGGCTGGGTAAGACACGGTTGACGACCAGCGCGACCACAACGCCTACAGCCGTCTCCACCATGCGCAGGAGGGTGTGGAGATAGCGGTCTTCTCCATTGTAGTTGAGCAGCACAAGGCATACCGTCATGCAGGCCACCACACAGGCCGCCTGAATGCCGAACAGGTTGCAAAGCCAAATGCAAAGCAAGATGCTCACGCCCAGAATCAGCCCTGTCACCGGCAGGAGCGACGTCTGCGCCCCGACCAGTAAGACCAGCAGGCCGAGGGCACCACCGAGCAGCGTCCCGACCAGACGGTATAGGCCGAGGCGGATACTCTCCTCCATGGAGCTCTGCATGCAGATGGCCGCAGTGACGCAGGCGGTAAAGGCGTCCACCGTCATAATATCGCTTGCATAGACTTGAAAGGGGATGCTGATAAAATAGCACGCCGCCACCGCAACCGCAGTTTTGACGCTGCGCATCCCCACCTTTGGGAGTGCTTTTTTCATGGGAATCAGAACGGCAGGCCCATTCCGCCCGTCAGCTGCTGCATGCTGCCCGCCATATCGGTCTCCGCCGCGCGCAGGGCCTCATTCACCGCCGCCGTGATCATGTCCTGCAGCATCTCCACATCCTCCGGGTCAACCGCCTCGGGATGGATGGTGAGTTCCTTGAGTTCCCGCTTTCCGGTCACAACCGCCGTAATCATGCCACCGCCCGCCTGGGCGCTATACTCCTTTTCCTCCAACTCCGCCTGCATTTTCTGCATATCCTGCTGCATCTTCTGGGCCTGCTTGATCATATTCATGTTCATGCCGCCCATGCCGCCAAAACCCTTTGCCATAACAAAAACTCCTATTCTGTAATAATAATATTGTCAAATTGCTGCCCAAAGGCCAGCAAATCGTCTAACTTATCGTGCGCGGGAGCGGGCGCTTCTTTTTGCGCCTGCACGGGGAGCGCAGGCGCTTTCCCAACGGAGAAGGTGCAATTGATGTCTCTGCCCGTCATGGCATGGAGCAGTGCCTGCGTTGCTTCGATCAGCTTGCCCCTGCGCAAAATACCCTGCGTCATTTCCGAATCCACCCAGAAGGTGAATGAGTCCCCCTTGAGCCGCCCCTGTACGCGGGATGCCTCCTTTATAATGACGTATTCCGACATCGGCACCTTATTCTTCAGCGCCGGTAACATATCCGACCAGACATCCTTCTCCGACGGCAACACTTCCTGCGCCCGCACCGGTTTCGGCTCCGCCTGCGGTGTGGGCGGCTGGGCGGTGTCCATCTTCTGCATTGCGGGCACCGCTTCTTTTTGCGACGCCGCGTCCCGGGGTGCCGGTGGTGGTACGGTGCCGCTACAAAGCCCCTCCAACCGTTCCAGCCGGGCGAGCACGCCCGACTGCCCGTCGCTGAGGGTCGCGTCACACAGCCGCATAAGGCACAGCTCCGCGTCTACCCTGCGGTTGACACTATACGCCAGCCCCGCCTGCGCCTGCTGCAACATGTCCAGCATGTATAGCAGCCGCGTGGAAGGGAGCGCACTGGAAAGACTGCGCATAGTCTCGTCGTCGTAGCCGCCCGTCAGAAGCGCACCGCCGCCCTCCGCCGCCGTCTGGAAGACCAGCAGATCCCGCGCAAGCGCGGAGAGCTCTCCGAGCAGACTCCCGACCTCTTTGCCCGCCGTGTAGAACGCGCCGAAATCCTGCAACACGCCTGCGGCGTCCCCCTGCGCAATGCGTGCCAGGAGCTGCGCCGTCTGGAGATTCCCCATCAGGCCAAGGGTATCAAAAATTTCCTGCTCCCCAATGCTGCCGCTCGACGTCATACACTGGTCAAGCAGGGAGAGCGCGTCACGCAGGCCCCCATCAGCGAGCCGCGCCAAAAGCCGCGCGCCCTCCGGCGTGAGGGAGAGGTCCTCACTGCCTGCAACCTCCAACAGCCGCGCCTCAATCTCTTGCGGCGCAATGCGTCCAAAGGCAAATTGCTGGCAGCGCGATTTGATGGTCGCCGGCACCTTGTGCAGCTCTGTGGTCGCGAGGATGAACATCAGATGCGACGGCGGCTCCTCCAATATTTTTAAAAGCGCGTTGAATGCCGGCGTGGAAAGCATATGCACCTCATCGACGATATAAACGCGCTTTTTGACCGCGGCAGGCGTATAGACCGCCTCATCCCGCAGGGCACGCACCTGATCAACGCCGTTATTGGACGCCGCGTCAAGTTCCAGCACATCCAGCACAGACCCGCTTTCAATGCCGGTGCAGGCTTTGCACCTGTTGCAGGGGTTCCCGTCCACGGGTGCCTCGCAGTTGACCGCCCGCGCCAGAATTTTTGCGCAGGTGGTTTTCCCTGTGCCGCGGGTTCCGGTAAAGAGGTAAGCATGGGAGAGTCGTCCCATGCTTACCTGCCGTTTGAGTGTATCCGTTATATGCGCCTGACCCACAACCTCATCGAAGGTGCGGGGGCGGTATTTTCGATAGAGTGCCTGATACACGGCTGTAATCACCTCGATCCATCTGCACGCGGCGTATGTCAAGACCGCACACCGGCCTTTGAAGCACATATTATGTCCGCTGCCCACGCAGCCGGCTCGGAAACGGCTCCCCCGCGGCACACGGAGCGGTCCGCTTAGTGCTGCTCGGTTCCCCGCCTGACACGGTTCACGGGGCCTCGTTGCGCGGGACCGGTTCGTCTTCACTGCTTACATGGGGCGACAACACAATACGTGTCCGGGGGCCGGGATTCATCCCTGCTATAGCGGGTTGCAGGTTCAGGGCACCGCTGACTCCCCGACTAGTGCGGCCTTGACATACGCCGAAGGCAAAGTTTGAAAGGTTTGTGTTCCATTGTACTATATTCCCGCGCGGAAGGCAATCCTATTTTTTGCCCTTACCCGCGCTGGGCAAGCGGCACATACGGCTGGGTACTGCCGACATATTTATACGCAGGGCGGATGATCTTGCTCATGTTGATCAGTTCCTCAATGCGGTGCGCGCTCCAGCCCGCCACACGCGCCACTGCAAAAATTGGCGTATACAGCTCCAGCGGCAAATCCAGCATATGGTAAACAAAGCCGGAATAGAAGTCAATATTGGCAGAAACGCCCTTATAAATTTTCCGACCGCCCGAAATCAGCTCGGTACCCAGCCGCTCTACCATGGAGTAAAGCGCATACTCCTCGTCGCGCCCCTTTTCTGCCGAAAGTTTTTCCACAAAGGTGCGCAGCACGTCCGCGCGCGGGTCGGACAGGGAGTAGACCGCATGCCCCATACCGTAGATGAGGCCCGCCTTGTCAAACGCCTTTTTCTCCAGCAGATCCTGCAGGTAGCGGCGCACCTCGTCCTCATCCTTCCAATCCTTCACCACGGTTTTCATGTCCTCGAACATGCGAATAACCTTGATATTCGCCCCGCCGTGCCGCGGCCCCTTGAGCGAAGAGAGCGCCGCCGCCATGCAGGAATAGGTATCGGTACCGGAAGACGTCACAACGTGGGTGGTAAAGGTGGAGTTGTTGCCGCCGCCATGCTCCGCGTGCAGCATCAGGCAGATGTCGAGCACATGCGCCTCCCAGAAGCTGTAGGAGGAATCGACACGCAGGAGGCTCAGGATATTCTCCGCCGTGGAGAGCTTCTGATCCGGCGCGTGAATGAAGAGGCTTTTACCCTCCTTGTAGTTGTACGCCTGATAGCCGTATACACTCAGCAGCGGGAATACCGCGAGCATTTGCAGACATTGCCGCAGCACGTTTGGAAGCGAGATGTCGTCGGCGCTGTCATCATACGACGCGAGTGTTAATACACTGCGCGCAAGAGAGTTCATAATGTCCCCGCTTGGTGATTTTAATATGACGTCGCGCACGAAATTATTCGGCAGAGAGCGGTAATTGCCCAGCATCTCCTGAAATGTGTCGTTTTGCCACTTGTTCGGCAGCGCCCCCAGCAGCAGCAGATGTGCCGTCTCCTCAAAGCCGAAACGGCCCTCGTCGAGCACGCCATTGACCAGATCTTTTACATTGATGCCACGGTAATAGAGCTCCCCCTCGCAGGAGACCTCCTCCCCGTTCACCATCTTTTTTGCAACAATATTCGATATCTCCGTCAATCCGGCCACAACGCCCTTGCCGTTTAAGTCGCGCAAGCCGCGCTTGACATCGTAGCGCACGTAGTCCTCCGGATCGATTGAGCTGTTTTTTGCTACTGCCTCTGCCATCGCCTTAATTTCAGGCGTCATTTTGATGTAGTCCGGATTGCTCGCCATCATCTCCGCCTCCTTTTTCAGTCGTTTCACATTACTATAACACAAATTTGTGTCAGAAATATGAATCATTCGAATATAATTCCTGCAAATATGCCGTCTGCCACATTAAAACAGGCCCTTGCGCTTGAGAAAGAACCCGGCCAGCGCGACCAGCACAACAGAGATCACCAGCGGGAACCAAAAGAACCGGTCACCCGGCAGGCTCGCCACATTCATGCCGTAGAAGCTGAAAATAATATTGGGAATTGTGAGCAGAATGGTAATGGAGGTCATGATCTTCATGATGACGTTGAGGTTGTTGGAGATCACAGATGCGAAGGCGTCCATCATGCCGGAGATGATGGACGAATAGATATTCGCCATCTCAATGGCCTGACGCACCTCAATCAGGACGTCCTCAAGCAGATCCTGA
Source organism: Oscillospiraceae bacterium (assembly GCA_021201735.1). Lineage (GTDB taxonomy): Bacteria > Bacillota > Clostridia > Oscillospirales > Oscillospiraceae > JAJQEJ01. The sequence goes on from JAJQEJ010000028.1 coordinate 53,269, forward strand.
TCCTCCTCATAGAGCGTCAGGATGCGCCCGCGCAGGATTTTTTCCAGCGTCACCTCATTGGCTTTCAGCGAGGTGTTGAAATAAACCAGCGATTTCTCCAGATCAAGCAGCTGAATGAGCTCCTTATTCCGCTGGGATTTATAGAGCTGGCGCTCCATGTGGTTATATAGCTTGTCGATCTGGCGCAGATACTGCAGGTAGCGCTTTGCAACCTGCAGCAGAATGTAAAAAATAAAGCTCGTCCGCTTCTGCGTCTCGGCGTTGCGCACAAGGCCCTTTTCAAAATCCTGCAGAATGGACGTTTCTTTGAGGCCCACCGTTACGATATGTTTTTCCGCCACAATGATACCGAGCGGAATAGTGTAATAGACCATCGCCGCCTCATTCTGCTCCACGGCGGGCAGATCAATGATGATCAGCGTCTGCCCATCCTCCATGTCAATGCGGGAGCTCTCCTCCTCATCGAGCGCCGCCCGCAGGAACGTCGGCTCCAGATGCAGCGCCTCCTCCACCATGTCCAGCTCTTCCTTGGTGGGATTCGTTAAGTTGATCCAGCAGCCCTCCTGCATATTCTCTAAGCGGGTCATCTTCCCGCCGATGGTTTTTTGAATTGAAAGCAAAAAAATCACGCCTTTCCCGGCGTGACCAATCAAAGGGCTCTCTTGTTACCGAAGAGTCCTCTTACGTGAAACACGCCATTATGTAATCTAAACATCGACTTCCGGGGTCGCTACTCATGGCGGTCTCACTCCTTTTTTCAAATTTCCCTCTGTCACCTGATCTGATGAATACCGCATGTGTTTAAATTATATGAGAAATGCTACAAAAAAGCAACTACAAAATTTGCTACAATAGAATTACAGATATTTTACATCCTACTGGGGCTTTTGCTGTTCTCCTATACTCCTTGCGGTGGGGGCCCTTGCAAGAAATGCAGACGAATCACAAAGGCTTCCCACATAGTAACGAAATACGCCCCGCCCGAAACGGGCGGGGCGTCAGACTGAAGACAAAGTGGTTGAAATCGTGTGATTTCAACCACTTTGGGT
>JAJQEJ010000053.1 GCA_021201735.1 Oscillospiraceae bacterium
AACCCAAAGTGGTTGAAATCACACGATTTCAACCACTTTGTCTTCAGTCTGAGGGCGCGGATAAAGTATCCGCGCCCTTTGGCTATGTCAATAATAATGCCCGCAAAGGCCATTTTTTTGCAGGATGTGTCCCCGCATGGCGGCCAGAAGTTGCCGCCTTTTTGTGGTGGATGGCAGGGACAGTACACAGTCCAGAACGTATACGGTAAACTCATATTGATGGGATGCACGAAAAAGCGGTTTCGGGCCGGCGTATCGGTGCTTGCCATGGCCGATCCCCTGCATCGCGCCGCCAAGAGACGGGACGCTTTCGCCGTGTGGAATGCCTTTCGGGATACTCGGCTGCACAGGGAGATTCCAAATCAGCCAATGGTTATAGGCGGGCATGGGAAGGGACAGATCATCCATTGTCACGGCAATGGATTTTGCGTTGTCACACAGCCCGGAGAGCTCCAGCGGGGGGGAAAGGTTTTCCCCGTCGGCTGTATATGTGACAGGAATAAAGCCTTTTTTCGAAAAAGCGGGGGAAGAGACAGTCAATGTGTTCATCCCAATACCTCCAATAAGCGTAAGCGATATTATGCGATAGAAATAACCTGATAGCCCGCGTTTTCAATTGCGCTGCGGAGTACCTCCTGTGAGGCGTCACCCGTGACGATGGCGGTTTTGGCCTCCAGATCAACGTGGGCGGTTACGCCGGGGATCGCGTTGAGCGCCTGCTCCACCCGTCCGGAGCAGTGGGTACACATCATGCCTTCTATTGTGATTACCTGTTCTTTCATATTGCTTTCTCCTTTACTCATTGTATTTTTGTTTGGCTGATTTACATTTTGTTTTGTATGAAAGCCCCGCAGACGAAGCGCATTGGTCACCACACAGACGGAGGACAGGCTCATCGCAGCGGAGGCAAACATCGGGTTTAGCAGCCAGTGAAAGAGGGGATACCACACACCGGCGGCGAGGGGGATGCCGATAATATTGTAGATGAAGGCCCAGAATAAATTTTGCTTGATATTGCGCACCACCGCGCGCGATAGCTCCACCGCGGTCACGGCGTCGGTGAGGCTGCTTTTCATCAGGACAATATCCGCCGATTCAATGGCGATATCCGCACCTGCGCCGATGGCAAGCCCCACATCCGCGCGGACAAGGGCTGGGGCGTCATTGATACCGTCGCCCACCATGGCAACCTGCTTGCCCTCCTCCTGTAGCGCGCGGATCACGGCTTCCTTGTCCTGTGGCAGCACCTCCGCGATGACGCGGCTGATGCCGAGTGTGTTTGCAATGGCGTTGGCGGTGCCCTTCGTGTCGCCGGTCAGCATAATCACTTCAAGGCCAAGGGACTGAAAGGCGCTGACGGCGGCGGCAGAGGTCTCCTTCGGGGTGTCCGCGGCGGCGATGAGGCCGAGCGCACGTCCGTCCTCTGCAAAATAGAGCGGGGTTTTCCCCTCAGCGGAGAGGCGTGCGCCAAGATCCTCTAAATTGTCCAGCGGGATGTTCAGTGCGCGCATCATGCGCAGGTTTCCCGCGTGGATGCGCGTTCCGTGCATGGTACCCGAAACACCCTGACCGGGCAGGGACGTGAAATCTACAATCGGGACGAGGGGGATGCTGGCCGCCTCCGCGTAGCTGGTGACGGCGGAGGCGAGGGGGTGCTCCGAGGGTGCCTCCAGCGACGCGGCGACGCACAGCAGCTCCGGCAACGTAGTATCACCGCATGGATAGCAGTCTGTTACCACGGGCTTACCAATCGTGAGCGTGCCTGTCTTGTCCAGCACCACGGTCTGCACACTGCGCAGGCGCTCAAACGCCTCAGCGGATTTGATCAGAATGCCCTGCTCCGCGCCCTTGCCTGTACCAACCATAATGGCCACCGGCGTGGCGAGCCCCAGCGCGCAGGGACAGGAGATGACCAGAACCGAAATCCCTGCCGTCAGCGCCTGCGTGGGAGAGTGGGTCACGAGCAGCCAGATGACGGCGGTCACAATGGCGATCATGATCACCGCCGGGACAAACACCGCCGCCACGCGGTCGGCCAGCCTCGCCATGGGGGCTTTGGAGGCCGCCGCCTCTTCGACAAGGCGGATCATCTGCGCGAGGGTTGTGTCCGCGCCGACCCGCGTGGCGCGGAAGGTGAAGGCACCGGTCTGGTTGATGGTGGCGATGGCGACATGGTCGCCTGTCCGCTTCTCCACCGGGATGCTTTCCCCCGTGAGGGAGGACTCGTCCACCCAGGAGTTTCCCTCAGTCACGACCCCGTCCACCGGAATACGCCCGCCCGGACGCACCAGAATGAGATCACCCACGGACACGTCCTCCACCGCAACCTCCACCGGGGTGCCGTCTTGCAGGACAAGGGCGGTCTTGGGGGAGAGGTCTATCATACGGCTGATGGCCTCGGAGGTCTTACCCTTGGAGCGGGTTTCGAGATATTTGCCCAGTGTGATGAGCGTCAGGATCATCCCGGCGGACTCAAAGTAGAGATCCATCGACCATTTTTCTACCGTCGCCATATCTCCACTGCCCAGCGCGGTGGAGATTGCAAAGAGGGCAACCACGCCGTAAACCGTCGCCGCCGCGGAGCCGATGGCGACAAGACTGTCCATGTTCGGCGCGCGCCGGAAGAGGGCGGGGATGCCGACTTTATAGTATTTGTCGTTGAGATAGAGGATCGGCAGCAACAGCAAAAATTGCAGCAGCGCAAAGCTCAGCGCGTTTTCCGGCGCGTGGAAGAAGGCCGGGAGAGGCCATGAGAACATGTGCCCCATAGAGAGATAGAACAGCGGCGCGAGGAAGCACACGGAGAGGATAAAGCGCCGCTTCATGTGCGCGAGTTCCTCCGACGCGCCGGTGTCCTGCGCTTTTTGCGCAACTTGTCCTTCCGCCGCAGGCACCGAGGCACCGTATCCGGCATGTACCACAGCCGAAATGATGGCGGAGTTGTCCGTCTGCGCCTCGTCATACGACACCTGCATGTTGTTCAGCAGTAAATTGACCACGACCTCTGTCACCCCGGGGACGCCGCGCACGGCCTTCTCCACATGGGAAGAACAGGCCGAGCACGTCATGCCGGTTACCTGAAAAAGCTGTTTCATCGCAAAACTCCTTTCGCGGAGATCGCGCGGACAGGTGCTATTTTAAGAGCCTGTCCAGCGTCAGTACAAATTCGTCGATCTTCTCCGCGCGTGCCTGCTCATCGTCGGCATTTTGGACGCAGTGCTTGAGGTGGGCAGATAGGATCTCCTTGTTTACGCGCCCCAAAATGGCCTCGGTCGCGGCAACCTGCTGCGCGATGTCAATGCAATAGCGGTTTTCGTCCACCATGCGGATGATCCCGTCGAGCTGGCCACGCGCGGTTTTTAAGAGCCGGAGCACCTTTTTTTCATCTGCCATCATGGATATGCACCTCCAATACTACACAGGGGGGGAGTGTTATTATATTATAACAGATATCATGGAAAGTCAAGTAAACTTCTAACGCAAGGGGCCCCCCTTTCGTTAGAAGTTTACGATTTGCTCCATGTGGTGATCCTACTGAAATCAGCAGAGGTGGTATTTTCCAAGCCAGTAGTTGATTTGTAACAGGTAGGCGAGCATTTGCGGGCCTGCCATGAGCTGACCGAACCAGGGCTGGGTATACTGCGCGGGGGTCTGGATATACTCCATGGTGCGTTTCTTATCGACGAGGGTCAGCAGGGGGGAAGACGGGTCCTGCATGACCTCCATCAGGGCGTTGCGCAGGAGGGCCTCATAGCCGGGGTGGTAGGTTTTTGGGTAGGGACTTTTTTTGCGGGTCATGAGACTGGGTGGTAATAAGCCCGCAAAGGCGTCGCGCAGGAGGGATTTTGCGATTCCGTTCCGGCTCTTCATGCTCCACGGTACATTAAACAGGTATTCTACGATGCGGTGATCGGCAAAGGGGACGCGCGCCTCCAATCCCGCCGCCATGCTGGTTCTGTCCATGCGGTCGAGGAGGGTCTGCATAAACCAGCGGATATTGAGGTGGGTGATCTCCCGCCGCCGGGCGTCGGGCAGGGCTTCGCCGGGGAGGCGCGGCACGGCGCGCAGGGAGTCGGCGTACCGGTCGGCGGAATACTCCTCCAAACGCAGCGACTGCCGCAGATCGTCTAAGAGGAGCGCTGTGCGCGGCGCGGTGTCGCGCGACCAGGGGAATGTGTTGGATTCCAGCAGCTCCTGCCGGAAAAACCACGGATAGCCGCCGAAAATTTCGTCGGCGCATTCCCCGGTCAGGGTGACCTTGTTTTTGTCCTTGACCAGTCCGCAGAAGTAGAGCAGGGAGGCGTCCACATCCGCCATGCCGGGCATATCGCGCGCGTCAACGCTGGGCATGAGGTAGTCAAAGAGATGCTCCTCATCGCACTCCAAAAAAGTGTGGTTCACCGGATACTGCGCCACCATCTGCTCGACAAAGGGCCTGTCGCGCTCCGGCTGAAAGTCGTTTTGCTGATAGTAGAGGTCATTGTCCCGGAAATCAAAGGAAAAGGTGTTCATCTGCCCGCCGCTTGCCTGCAACAGATTCGAGGCGAGCGCCGTGACGATGCTCGAGTCGATCCCGCCGGAGAGAAAGCTGCACACCGGTACATCGGATACCATCTGCCGCTTCACCGCGTCGGTGACGAGAAAGCGCACCTGCCGCACGGTATCCTCATAGCTGTCGCTGTGCTCGGCGCTCTCAAGCGCCCAGTAGCGGTGCTTTTGCAGCCCGTCGCGGGAGTAGATGACCATATAGCCGGGCTCCACCTCATGCAGGCCCTTAAATAGACCACATCCAGGCGTGCGGGCGGGGCCCATGCCGAGCAGCTCGCGAAAGCTGTCGTCATCCACCGCAGGGGGGAAAGCGGGGTGGCAAAAGAGCGCTTTGGGTTCCGACCCGAAAATGAGGTTATCCCCCGCAAGCGCGTAGAAAAGCGGCTTGACGCCCAGCCGGTCACGGCAGAGGAGCAGGTGCTCCCCGTCCCAGAAGGCAAAGGCGTAAATGCCGTTTAGCAGTTCCGCCGCCTTGGTGCCGTAATGGATACAGGCGTAAAGCAGTACCTCGGTATCGGCAGTTGTTTCAAAGGTGTAGCCGGCCTCCAGCAGATCGCGTTTCATCTCCTCGGCGTTATAGAGCTCTCCGTTGTAGACAACGGAATAGGCGCGGTTTTCCAATATGCGCACCATGGGCTGTGTGCCGTGCGTGAGGTCACGGATGGAGAGGCGCGCATGGCTCAGGCCGATGTGCGGCTCTAAATATTCCCCCGACCCATCCGGGCCGCGGTGGGTGAGGGCGTTGTGCATCTCCGCCAAAAGCGCCCTGTTTCGCTCGTATTGTTCGGTAAGGTCGGCTTCATAATTGCAAAAGCCTGCAATTCCACACATAGTTGCCCCCTGCAAAATAAATGTACGCAGGAATACGCCGCCTGTTTGGCGGGGCACGCCGTCGCGCCTTTTTACTATATGCGTTCGGAGGTGTGTTCATACCTGACGCCCCAAGAAGCCGAGCCGCAGGCGAAGGCTGATTGGCTGGCGGAAGCTATGCATGTGAGCCCCACCACGTGGGGCGAATCGTATTCGGGTTGCGCCTGTCATTTTCCCTGTTTGCTTCATATGATGGAGAAAAGGGGGAGTTTTCATGCCAATTGTCTACTTATCTCCATCCACGCAGGAGTTTAACTACTACGTAAACGGGGGGACTGAGGAGGAGTGGATGAACCGTCTGGCGGACTACGTCGCGGCCTACTTTACCGCCTCCGGCATCCGATATAACCGCAACACGCCGGATATGACCGCCGCCGAATCCATTGCGGCGTCCAACGCGGGGGATTATGATCTGCACCTGGCCCTCCATTCCAATGCAGCGCCGGATGGACAATATGGTGAAATCCGCGGGGTCATAGTCTATTATTATCCGGGCTCATACTACGGAAGCGTCGCGGCGAATTTGGTGGCAAACGCGATCAAGCAGATTTATCCGCTTCCGGAGCGAGTCAGCGCAGTGGGGACGACTGCAATCGGCGAGGTGAAGCGGGTCAAAGCCCCGGCGGTGTTTCTGGAACTTGGCTATCACGACAACATAGACGATGCCGTCTGGATTCAGAATAATCTCCAGAGCGCGGCGCGGAGCATCGCCATGGCGGTGGCGGAGTATTTTGGCGTGCCGTTTTTGGAGCCAGGAACCGCGCGCCCGGCGGTGGTGGATATCAGTTGGGGCTATCTCAATATCCGAGACCGGCCCTCGGCAAGCGCAGCAGTGCTCGCGCGCGCGTTCGACGGGGCGAAGCTGACGGTGTTAAATCAGTGGCAGAATTGGTACGTGGTGCAGCTCGATCAACTGGTCGGCTGGGCAAACGCCGATTACATCACGCTGATTTAGGGGGGATTACATATGGTCATTCATGTTGTGGAGCCGGGGGAGACGCTTACGTCCATTGCGGCACAGTATCAGGTGCCGGTTTCCCAGATTGAAAATGATAATGAGCTGGTATCACGCTCCAATCTTGCAGTTGGGCAGGCGCTTGTCATTCGGTTTCCGCGCCAGGTACATATTGTGCAGGCGGGGGAGAGCCTGTATACGATCTCGCAGCTGTATCAGATCACACAGCGGCAGCTATACCGGAATAACCCCGTGCTCGGCGGAGAGCCAACGATCTATCCGGGGCAGACGCTCGTGATCTCATATGAAGGAGAGAAGGAGGGGACGCTCTCTGTCAGCGGATATGCCTACCCCTTTATCAGCAAGGAGCTGTTGCAGTCGGTCATTCCGTACCTCACCTATCTCATCCCGTTTACCTATGGGTTTCGCACCGACGGCACCCTCATTCCACTCGGCGACGAGGTGCTGCTCGCCATGGCGGAGGAGGGCGGAGCGGGGGCGCTGATGAACGTCTCCACGCTGGATGAGGAAGGGCGCTTTTCCGATCAACTGGCGCGCGCCATACTGGAGGATGTGGATGCGCAGGATCGGCTGATTGCGAATATCCTGGCCGTTATGTCCGAAAAGGGGTATGCGGGGCTGGATATCGACTTCGAGTATATCCCGACCGATCTGGCAGATGCCTACCCGCTTTTTCTGGAACGGGTGACTAATACACTCAATCCACGCGGTTTTTTCGTCATGGCGGCCCTCGCGCCCAAAACGTGGGCCGGACAGCCCGGTACGCTCTTTGAGTCACACGATTACCGCGCCATAGCAAACACCGTAAACGAGGTGCTGCTCATGACCTATGAGTGGGGATATGCGGCGGGCCCCCCTATGGCGGTCGCGCCGATTCCGGAGGTCAGGAAGGTCGTCGAATATGCCCTGACCGAGTTCAGCGGTGATCGGATATGGCTGGGGACGCCAACCTACGGCTATAACTGGACGCTCCCCTTCGTGGAGGGGGAGAGCAGGGCGCAGTCACTCTCTCCGCAGGAGGCAATCGCCCTTGCGGTTCGGTACGGCGCGGCGATTGAGTACGACGCCGACGCCCAATCGCCGTTTTTCTACTATCAGGATGAGGAGGGCAGGATGCACGTCGTGTGGTTTGAGGATGCCCGCAGCATACGGGCAAAGCTCGCGCTCATTCCGGAGTACGGACTCAAAGGTGCCGGATACTGGAACCTGATGCGCCACTTCCCACAAAACTGGCGCATACTCAACGCGCTTTATACCATTCGGGAGCCGTAAAGAACACGCAGATAACACCGCTGCGCGGAATAGAGACAGGCGGGGCGGGAATAGGATGTTTTCGTGGAGGTGCGACCAATGTTGACTGCATGGCTGACACTACTAATGAACGGCTTTTTCTTCTCCCTGCGGCTGTCGAATGGCAACGGCTCGTTCCCGCGCCCACTCTCTGCGGAGGAGGAGCGGAAATATATCGGGCAAATGGCAGATGGGGACATGAATGCGCGTAATAAGCTCATCGAACACAACCTACGGCTTATCACCCATATTATGAAAAAGTACTACACCCAGACCGCCGATCAGGACGATCTGATTTCCATCGGGACCATAGGGCTCATTAAAGGCGTTACCACCTTCAAGCCGGACAAAAATGTGAGGCTTGCAACTTACGCTTCTCGCTGTATTGAAAATGAAATCCTCATGCACTTCCGTGCTCAGCGCAAGCAGCAGGGGGAGGTGTCGCTTTCCGACACGCTGGAGGGGGACGGGGAAGGGAATTCGCTCTCCCTCATGGACGTAATCAGCGTGGACGACACGATGCTCGATGAGGTGAGCGCAAAGGACGCATATGTAAAAATCCGCAGCTGTGTTGCCTCCGCGCTCGACGACAGGGAGGCGAAGATCATCAATCTGCGCTATGGACTGACCGGACTTGAGCCGCAGACGCAGCGCGAAATCGCCGCACAGTGCGGTATTTCACGCTCCTGCGTGAGCCGAATTGAAAAGCGCGCGTTGGAAAAACTGCGCCAGTATTTTGACCGCTCCGAGCTATAGCAAACGCCTGTTGACAAAACCAGATTCTATGCGTATCCTTAACCATAAGAACGGGTGATAGAAGGCGGGGCATGTTTATGTCGGCTAGGCTACAAGATTATTTGGACCGCTTACAATATAAAGGGCCGCACTGTTGCACGCTGCCCGTACTCAGAGATTTGGCCGCGGCCCATGTGACTGCGGTCCCATTTGAAAACCTGGATATGCTGCTCGAAAAGCCGGTTTCTCTTGACTGGGAAGTGCTTTGGGATAAACTGCTTGTCAGCCGCCGGGGTGGGGTGTGCCATGAACTCAACCACGCATTTTACTACCTGCTGCAGGCATTGGGGTTTGACGTGTCTCTGGGCTCTGCCGGTGTTGATACCGACGATGATGAATTAGAGCACATGAACATCAGAGTCAAGCTGAAAGGAAAGACCTATCTGGTCGACGTCGGCTTTGCCTCCGGACTGATTCCGCCGTTATGTCTGGAAGAGGGCGCGGAGCAAACCGGATATGGAGAACGATTTTTATTCCGCCGGGAAGAAGGGGATGTGCTCGCGCTATTGAAATTCGACCGCGCAACCGGCATGTATCAGCCGCTGCACCGGCTATACAGGCCGGAACGCCGCGCGGCGGATTTTATCCCCGGGTTTCAGGCCGCCAGCATACCTGGAGCAACGCCCTTTTCTTCGTATATCATCTGCAGCCGTGGAACACAAGAAAACCGCTGCCGATTGGTGCGCAACCGTTTGATGGTGTCAAACAGCGCAGGCGCAAGAAAAATCCTGATAGGAAACCGCGAGGAGTGTATCACAGTGCTGGAGCGATATTTTGGTATTTCTCCGGCACCGGATTTTTCCGAAGCGCGTTGGAAGGCGATTATGAACGGCTCATGAGTATAAGACAGATTTGATATTAAAGCAAAAAAGACTTGCATAATCACGAAATGTGTAGTATAATCACACTGTAAGTGAGCTATTTATCTTTCCCCCTCACCCATGGGGGTTTCGATATGCTTCAAATACTCACGTTACGTGAATTAATTCACAGAGGAGGAGAGAAAATGAGTGTGGAACTGGGCGCGGCTATCGCTGTGATCGGCTGTTTGATCGGTGTGGCCGGATGGCTGCACAACCGCGAGAAGAAGATCAACGAGGACGCGCAGTGGCGCGGCGGGGTAGACGCAAAGTTGGATGTCATCGTTGGCATTACCAATGACGTCTCCCGACTGGAGAGCGTGATATCCACTCAGGCGACATGGATGGGGAAAATTGAGGCATCCGTGTCCTCGGCGCACAAGCGCATCGATGAACACATCAGGGAAGGGAGGGGATAGTGTGGAGGAGCCCCAAATGGAGGAAGTGGCAGGCAGAAAGTCAACCACCACCAAAATCATCATCATCACGTGCCTCATCAACGGCATCCTGTGGGTCTGGTGCTCCTATCTGCTGGCCTATTTGGGGCGCACGGAGATTGCGGAGAGCCTTTCCAAGGTTGCGATTACTGAGATCATCGGTGTGGTGCTGGTGTACTGCCTGAAATCGCTTGTGGAGAACATCAGCAAGCATAACACATGGCCGGACAAGGGTGAAAAAGACACGGAAGAAACCGGAGCGGGGGACAGCGGTGCCCTCAACGATTAAGGAGGATTACAATGGAAATTACAGAAATTATTACGGCAATCATCGCGCTGCTCGCGGCGATCATCACAGCTGTTGTCGTGCCGTGGCTGAAGAAAAAGGCCAGCGCGCTGGATACCGCGGAGCTACTCGCATGGGTGGACCTCGCCGTTGCGGCGGCGGAGCAGCTCTACGAAAGTACGGCGGGAGCGGCAAAGAAGGATTATGTGCTGGATGTGCTGGAGGCGCAGGGATACTATGTGGATACGGCGGAGGTGGATGCCGCCGTTGAAGCCGCCGTGCTCGCGTTGCACCACGCGCTGGAGGAGGATGCGGCATGACGATGCAGCCGGTCAAATACCTCCAGACGGATAGCCGCTGGGCGGCAAATGACTACTCGGCGAGCGGAGAGAGCACAACCATCAAAGCCTCCGGCTGCGGCCCGACCTGCGCGGCGATGGTCATCGCTACGCTGAAGGACAGCACCGTGACCCCCGCCACTACCTGCGCCTGGTCGCTCTCGCACGGCTATAAGGCGGTGGGGCAGGGGACGTATTACAGCTATTTCAAGCCGCAGGGCGCGGTGTACAACTTGACGTGGACGCAGCTCAATAGCAGCAATCTGCTCAACATGACCACGGCCAATGCAAAGACCTATCACGATCAGGCGCTTGCTGCCGTGCAGGGTGGCGATCTGGTCATCTGCTGCATGGGGCCGGGGAACTGGACAAGCGGCGGACACTTCATCCTGTGGTGGAAATATGACGGCGGATATGTCTACATAAACGACCCTGCGTCCACCACGTCCGCACGCGAGAAAAATACCCTGTCCCTGCTGCAGGCGCAGGTAAAATACTACTTCATCTGCAAGACACCGACAGCAAGCACCACAACAAATACAGAGGAGGACGACGAAATGACGCAAGATCAGTTTAACACCATGTTTGATACGGCGATGAGCAAGTACCAGACCACGCTGAACGCGAAAGAGGTCAGCACATGGGCGCAGGAGCACTGGGAGGACGCGACAAAATCTGGTGTCTTTGACGGCACCATGCCGCAGTCACCGCTCACCCGTGAGCAGGCGGCGACGGTATTCTTCCGTCTGGGTCTCATGTAGGCAGCAGTATATTCATTAGTAATAGTTCACATATTGTTTACAGTGTTCACTGTTGACAAAAGTTAGATTGGTATTATAATGGTTAGCACGGCAACTAAATAACGAAAAATCCGACCGGTGGGAGGTGTGATTTTCATTGCACGAAAAGAAGATTGGCCTGGAACTGAAATCGCTTATGAATACCATATCGCGGTATGTGGTGCGCAACAGAAGTGCGCCGCCGAAAGGCGTGACAGAGATGCACGCAGAAATTATGACCTACCTCATGCGGTCGGAGGGAAGGGTAGTTGTACAAAAGGATTTGGAGGAGGCCTTTACCAGCCGCAAATCCACCATCTCTCGTATGCTGCGGCTGATGGAGCAAAGAGGGCTCATTGCGCGCGTTACAGCACAGGAGGACGCCAGACAGAAGCAAATTGTCCTGACGGAGAAGTCCAGTACCATTCGTGACAAGATGTGTGAGGGACAAAACCAGTTTGAAAACACACTGCGAAGGGGCATCGCCGAGGAGGATCTGGAGATCTTTTTCCGGGTCATTGATCAGATCAAAAGCAATATAAGCGCAGGCGAATAGGTTGCCCGCGATAGAACAAGCAAGAAGGAGTTAGTTGCATTGGTAAAAGTATTTAAAAAGCTTACATCAAGGGAATGGGGACTCATTGCCCTGAGCATAGTCTTTATTGTGATTCAGGTTTGGCTGGATTTAAAGCTGCCGGATTATATGTCCAGCATATCGGCGCTGCTCCAGACCGATAACATTGTGCTCAATCAGATTCTGGTCTCCGGTGGCTATATGATCGCGTGCGCGCTGGGGAGCCTCGTGTGTACCATCGTCGTCGGCTATTTTGCGGCGACCGTCGCGGCCTCACTGTCCCGGACGCTGCGCAAAGATTTGTATGACAAAACCCTCTCCCTGTCCATGGCGGAGATCAACCGCTTTTCAACTGCCAGCCTGATCACCCGGACGACCAATGACATTCGGCAGATTCAGCTGATTGTCGCGATGGGTTTGCAGGCCATCATCAAGGCGCCGATTCTGGCGGTCTGGGCGATTGTAAAAATTATGGGCAAGAGCTGGCAGTGGTCGGCGGCCACAGGGGTGGCGGTGCTGATACTCATTGCCCTGATCAGCATTATCATTTTCTTCGCGGTACCCCGCTTCAAGATTGTCCAAAAGCTGACCGATAACCTAAACCGGATTACAAGGGAACAGCTGACCGGCATTCGAGTTGTGCGTGCCTATAACGCGGAGGAATATCAGGGAAAAAAGTTTGATGAGGCAAACACCGAGCTGACACGAACCAATACGACCGTCACCCGCGTGATGGCGATTTTAGGCAGTGGAATGACCTTTATTATGAGCTTCCTCACGCTGGCGATCTATATTATCGGTGCGATCCTCATCCAGAATGCCACCGGCGGGGAAGGGGCGGTCATCTTTGGCAATATGGTGGTGTTCACGAACTATGCCATGCAGGTCATTATGGCCTTTATGATGCTGAGTATGATCTTCATCATGCTGCCCAGAGCAGCTGTCTCAGCCGGAAGAATCAACGAGGTGCTGGATACCGACCTTTCCATTCAGCCCGGTACGGTTACAGAAGGTGAGCCCGGGCGGCAGGGAGAAGTGGTGCTGCAGGATGTCAGCTTTCGCTATCCCGGTGCGGAGGACTACGTGCTCAAAGATGTCAACGTCACAATCGGCAAGGGGGAGACTGTGGCCTTTATCGGCGCAACGGGCAGCGGAAAGAGCACGCTCGTAAACCTGATTCCGCGTTTTTATGAGGCGACGGAGGGTGAAATCCTTGTCGACGGCGTCAATGTCAAGGACTATGTTCCGGAGGCGCTGAACAATAAGCTGGGCTATGTGTCCCAGCGGGCGGTGATGTTCTCCGGTACGGTTGAGTCCAACGTGGCCTATGGGGACAATGGCGCGCAGCCTGACCCTGCGCAGGTGGAAAAGGCGATTCGAGTGGCGCAGGCGCAGGAGTTTGTCAATAAGATGGAGGGACAGCTCGAAGGGCATATTGCCCAAGGCGGCACCAACCTCTCCGGCGGGCAGAAGCAGCGGCTTTCCATCGCGCGGGCGGTGTGCCGCGACCCGGAGATCTATATCTTTGACGACACCTTTTCGGCGCTGGACTATAAGACAGACAAGGTGCTCCGCGCGGCGCTAAAGGAGGAGACCGACGGGGCTACCGTGATCATGGTGGCACAGCGGATCGGCACCATCCGCGACGCGGACAAAATTATTGTGCTGGATCAGGGCAGAGTTGTCGGGCAAGGCACCCATGAAGCGCTATTGGCGTCCTGCGATGTCTACCGGGAGATTGCGCTCAGCCAGTTATCGGAGGAGGAATTGCTGCATGGCAAATAATCGTGAATATCAGGTGGGCTCGCACAATAAACCACAAAGTTCCCGAAGAGGCCCGGGCGGACCCGGTGGACCTGGCGCTGTGGTGGAAAAGCCAAAGAGCATGACAGGGGCGTGGGGAAGGCTGATTTCCTACTGCCGCGGGTATATGCCGGTTGTGATTTTTCTGCTGGCACTCGCCGTAGTTTCCGTCATCATTACCTTGATGGGACCGGGTTATATCGGCCAAATTACAAATTTGATTACCCAGGGCCTTGCCGGCGGGATGGATATGGACGCCATATGGAAGATCGCCGTATTCATCGGTGTCCTGTATATTATCAGCGCGCTCTTTAGCTATGGACAGAGCTTTGGCATGGCCACCCTTTCCCAGAGAATTGCGCAGAAGATGCGGCGGGATATTTCTCACAAACTCGACCGCCTGCCCCTGAAATATTTTGACGCGACCAGCTACGGTGATGTGCTCAGCCGTGTCACCAACGATGTGGATTTGGTCGGACAGACACTCAACCAGAGCATCGGAAACCTCATGACCGGCGTGGTTCAGTTCGTGGGGGCTGCCATTATCATGCTGTACACCAATTGGGTGATGGGCCTCGCGGGCATTATAACCAGCCTGGTCGGATTTCTGATTATGACCCTGATTATCTCCCGGTCGCAAAAGTATTTTATAAAGCAGCAGAACGACATGGGGCGCGTCAACGGCCTTGTGGAGGAAGTGTATGCCGGGTATAAGGTCGTCAAAGTCTATAACGGCGTAAAGGGCGCGACGGAGGAGTTTGACCAGATCAATGAAGAACTCTATTCCAGCGCTTGGAAGAGCCAGTTCATGTCGGGGCTCATGATGCCACTGATGAGCGTGATCGGCAACATCGGGTATGTTGTGATCTGCATCGTAGGCGCGTCAATGGTATTAAGCGGCAGTATCTCCTTTGGCGTGGTCGTGTCATTTATGATCTACATCCGCCTGTTTACGCAGCCCCTGACGCAGATGGCGCAGGCGGCCACCGCGCTGCAATCCACCGCGGCTGCCGCCGAGCGGGTGTTCGAAATTCTGGATGAGGAGGAGATGACACAGCCGTCCGATACCCCGCGCGTATTGGAAAACGCCAAAGGCGATGTGGAGTTCCGCCATGTCAAGTTTGGCTATAGCCCGGATAAGACCATCATCAAGGACTTTTCCGCCAAGGTAAAGGCGGGGCAGAAAATCGCCATTGTTGGCCCTACGGGAGCCGGCAAGTCCACCATCGTAAACCTGCTGATGCGCTTTTACGATCCCGACAGCGGGGAGATTCTGATTGACGGGGTACCAACCTCCGAGCTGACAAGAGAAAATGTGCATGCGCTGTTCTGCATGGTGCTGCAGGATACCTGGATTTTTGAGGGTACGGTAAAGGAAAATATCATCTACTGCAAAGAGGATGTGCCGGACGAGGATGTCTACAGCGCCTGTATCCTTGTGGGGATTGACCACTTCATCCGCACCATGCCCGATGGGTACGACACGGTGCTCAGCGATAAATCCAGCATCTCCGACGGCGAGCGGCAGCTTATTACCATCGCGCGCGCCATGGTGGAGAACGCGCCTCTGCTCATTTTGGATGAGGCGACGAGCTCCGTGGACACACGCACGGAGGTGGTGATTCAGAGCGCCATGGATCAGCTCATGGAGGGAAGAACCAGCTTTGTCATCGCCCACAGGCTCTCCACCATCCGCAACGCCGATTTGATTCTGGTGATGCATGAGGGAGATATTATTGAAAGCGGAAACCACGAGGCGCTGATGGCGCAGGGCGGGTTCTACGCCGATCTCTATAACAGCCAGTTTGATGCTTAAACAGCGCTGCGGCAGGACTTGTGCCTGCCGCAGCGCTCAGCCTGTCAAAGAACGGCTGCTTTCATCAGGCGAAAGCAGCCGTTCTTGT
>JAJQEJ010000067.1 GCA_021201735.1 Oscillospiraceae bacterium
CACAAGAACGGCTGCTTTCGCCTGATGAAAGCAGCCGTTCTTTGACAGGCTGAGATGCCGCCCGCGGCATCAGCCGCCTGAATTGCGCCTGCGTTTTCACTTCTGGTAATGGTCGCCGCCCCCGTGGTGCTGTGCCCGATGATACCGCCCGCGTACTTCACCCCGGTAACAGGGCCTTTGTTGATACAGCCCTCCACTGTGATTGCATAAGTCGCCGTATAGCCGACAATCCCGCCGGCATAGTAACCTGCAATCGCGGTGGTGGCGTTGTTCGTACAGTCCTTGATGACCGCCGATGCGTTTGAGGTATAGCCAATGAGTCCGGCGGCGTACCCAATCGCGCCGTCCGTATGCGTTACCACCGCGCCCGCGCCGTTTTCACAGCCGGTCATTTTTACAGCGCCGCCTGTCCCCGCAATCCCGCCGACATAGCTGACCGCATTTTTATCAGAGGTTACGGTGCCGTAATTGATACAGTCATCGATGGTGGTGCCTGCTGTCCCGACCACACCGCCGGTATAGGTGCCATGCCCAGTGACCGTTCCGTAGTTTATACAGTTTTGCATGTTTTTTGTCAGGGTCCCTGCCACACCGCCGATGGAGCTTGTCGCGCCGGTGGAGGACACCTCACCCCAATTGGTACAATTGATCAGGGCGGCGGAGTACTGTCCATATATCCCGCCGGCATATAAGCCGCCTGTCACCGTCCCGTCATTGGTGCAATCTGTGATGGTTCCCGATCCATAGCCGACCACACCGCCGGCACGACTGGCGGAACCAGACCCAGACACAGCGCCGCTGTTGGCACAGTTTTTTACCGTTCCGCTGCTTATATTGCCGACCACACCGCCGGTATGAGTGCCGGTACCGGACACAGCGGCACTGTTGGTACAGTTCTCTACCGTTCCGCTGCTATAGCCGGCCACACCGCCGGTATCGGTGCCGGTACTGGACACGCTGCCGGTCACGGTCAGATTCTTTACGGTGCCGCTTTTCACATAGCCAAACAAGCCCGCATAGGTAGCATCTGTATCAACATTTATGTTCAGTGTATGACTGTCCCCGTCAAAGATTCCCTGGAATGAGATGGAGCTGCTTGAACCAATCGGCGTCCAGACCATGGAGGATGTGACGGTCTCATCCACCGGCATAATGAGCGAGAGGGCTATGCTATCCAGCAGGGGGGTGGCTAAGTAGCGGTTATAGAGCAGGGCAAGGCCGGCGCTGCCGACGCTCCCCGCTGTGGATTCTGCGCTCTCCTCCGCAGGCGCGCGGCCTGTGGTATCCTCATCTGTCTCGTCTGCCGGGAGCTCTTCCGACGCACTGCCGTCTGTCTCGTCCGATGGGGCACCTTCCGCCGTACTGTCGTCTGGCTCGTCCGGTGGGGCCTCTTCCTCCGCACTGCCGTCTGTCTCGTCCGGTGGGGCCTCTTCCTCCGCACTGCCGTCTGTCTCGTCCGATGGGGCTTCTTCCGCCTCACTACCGTCTGTCTCGTCCGATGGGGCGCCTTCCGCCGCACTGTCGTCTGTCTCGTCTTGCAAATCCATTTGCGTTACCAAGCTTGCGCCCTGCACCGCTGAGGGTTGGGTCAAATCAATGTCGTTGCCCAGATAAATGGTCACACCACTGAAATATACTTTATCCGTATTGACCAGCTCCGCCAGGCCATACATCTCTTCCGCTGTATAGAGGGTGTATGCCGTCTGTGGCGCGTCCGCATCATACCATGTCTTGTCCGCCGTTATGGTCACGGTTTCCGTCTGCGGAACCGCCTCAACCGCCGCTGCCGCCGTCTCTGCCTGTGTCTCAGCTACCTCTTCCACTGCCTCCGCCTGCGTCTCAACCGCCTCTTCCACTGCCTCCGCCTGCGTCTCAACCGCCTCTTCCACTGCCTCTGCCTGCGTCTCAACTGCCTCTGCCGCTGCCTGCGTCAGAGCGTCGGCCTCCTCATCCGATAAATAGGCAAATGTACTCACCTGCCCCGCCAGCATGGCGACAGATAAGACGCAGCCAAGCACTGCTGTTCCCGTTTTTTTCACTCTTGTACTCATAAATCTTTCTCGCTCCTTTTGATCTCGTATTTGTCGATTCGCGCCCCATTTAGTCCAATAGAATTGCCGAAACCTGCCGCCTGTTTGAAATAAAACAGGAAGCGACCGCCGAAAAGGCAATCGCTCCCCCTCTGTTCCGGTTCCTGCTGGGTAACCGTCCCAAAGCGCACTAGAATCCTTTTCAAGCATGGAAGACCGGACTGTTTCCTCGTCCGACCCCGTGAGTGTTTCCACTCAGGCCTGCAACCCATAGGCATTTGCACCGTTAGGGCTTGCAGGCTTGGTTTTGCGCTGTTATTCAATTTTGTTTACTGAGTATCTTTAAACATCACATAATTTGCATTATGTGATGGCAAAGATGCTTTTTTGACTAAAAATTCCCTACATATAGCCGCTATTATAATCCCAATCGTGATAAATTGCAAGTAAAAAGTGAAAAAAGGCAAAAGGGAACAGACTGTTAAGAAAAAATTTTCTCAACGGGCTATTTGTCGTGTCAAATTATAAAATCAATATGTTTCTATTGGATTTTCACCAAATTTCGGTGCCGCATGCCATCACATAATGCAAATTATGTGATGCTTTTTGTTTTACAGCAACAATCTCAGGCCCTTCAGCACTTTCTCATGCTTCGCGCCGCACTCCATGGTGTAAATCCGCGTGGTGTTGATATTGCTGTGCCCCAGCACATCCGCAAGCTTCCCCAAATCCTTCTCCGCCGCATAGAAGCATTTGGCAAATAGATGGCGCAGATTGTGCGGGAAAACTTTCCGCCGGTCTACTCCTGCCCGCACACAAAGCGCCTTCATCTCCGCCCAGATATTATGGCGGCTCAGCGGGCGGCCGCTGCGGGTGATGAAAATACTCCCGCCTGTAATCCCGTGCCGCCGGGCGTACTGGAGCAACAGCTTTTGCAGCTTGCGTACGATAAATATGACCCGCAGCTTCCCCTTTCCGTACACCTCCGCCTGACCCGCGCGCACTGCACTCACCGTGATATATTCCAGCTCCGATACCCGTATCCCCGTAGCGCAAATCGTCTGCATAACAAGGCACAGGCGCTCATTGGTTCGCCTGGCCGTCTCCAGAAGCCGATGATACTCCCCCCGCGACAAATCCCGCTCCGGCTGGCTGAAGATGCGCCGCTGCACCTTGAGCGGCTTGAGCAGCAGCTCCGGCCTGCCGGTATAACGGAAGAAACTATTGAGCGCCGCGATAGCACTATATGGCGCTTGTTGCCTTATACCGCCGCGTCAAGTGCTGCTTATAGTCCAGCACCTTCTCCCGGCACAGCGCCGCCCCGTCCAGATAGGCGTACAGACACCCCACCTCATGTACATATTTTTCAATCGTAAGCGGACGCTTCTCCTCCTCCGTCAAATAAGCCCTGTAGGCGCGCAGCTGCTCTCCCTGTCCCTGTTCCAGCATACCATCTTCCCCATTCATTTTGTTTTTTTCGG
The DNA here is from genome assembly GCA_021201735.1 of Oscillospiraceae bacterium. Taxonomy (GTDB): domain Bacteria; phylum Bacillota; class Clostridia; order Oscillospirales; family Oscillospiraceae; genus JAJQEJ01. The sequence goes on from JAJQEJ010000067.1 coordinate 3,512, forward strand.
TATGGATAGCATAAACCATTGTGTCGAAAAAGCAAGAAAATATATCCCGGGACACATTCGTGTGACGAAATTTAAAAATCGTTTTTGACATCGAGACCTGATTATGTTATAAACGTAATTGTATTGTCGCATAAAGGCGATATTTTTACATTGCGCTTATGAAAAATCTAATATCAGGGAGGCTCCTTTATGGCACAAAAGTATAAAAAGCGCGCAGCAAGCCTTGCGCTCAGCGCGGTCATGGCAGCAGGGATCCTAGCCCCGGCGGCACAGGCGGCCTATGTTGCACCCACCAGCGGTGTAACAGCAAATGAGAATATCCTGAGCGCAGCGGCATTTGCCGCATCGGTTGTCAGCCCGGAAATCCTGGGTGTAAACGTGGTCGCCACCAATAGCGCAGGCATCTGGGGTTCCTCCAGCGAGGTTGGGCAGAACAATATGCTCGGCATTTTTGGCAGCAATGTCAACGAAAATCCAGACCCCTACCTCTACAACTTCTTTTATAACTACAGCCGCTACGGCGGCGGCGAGCAGGCGGATGAGGCCAGTGATACCAGCATGTTCAATAACCTCTACAATACATGGACGGCCACACCGTACACGTTAAACGTCGACGTCAAAAACGGCCCCTATGGAATCGACACCAACACCAGTGTCACCATCTCCATCGCCGGGGTAACCAAGACGCTGAACTACGCATTCTTCTGGGAGCCGGACATTCTGGTCTCCGGCGGTACGGACTACGAGAGCGCTTATGCGGAGGTCATTAAAGCCTATCAGGATACATACAACGCCGACTACAACCCCTATATTGTCTGCTATGAGGCCAACAACAGCACCGATGCGCTGGAAGGCGGGCAGGGGCTGGAGTATCTGATCTTCAATATGGCGGAAAACCTCATTGATATGTCGAAGGTCTATGAGGATGCCATGGACAAAACCGGCAAGACCACCCGCTACGCGCAAGGCCCCTATGAGATTGCCACCGACTACGACAAATATGTGCGCGGCATCTATTACTATGTGCAGCAGCAGCTGGCCTCCGGCGCGCTGACGGAGCAGGTCGCCGTGGTCACACCGGAATACGACGCCGATCTGGATATGTGGAAGATCAGCCAGCAGACCGGGCGCACCGCGCAGTATACAGCCGCCGTGTCCCAAGACCTGTGGCAGGGTCTGGAGAACGGTACGATTGCCATCGACGGTGTCGCCGCGCAAAGCGGCACCTCCTCCGCAACCGGTTCCGACGTGCAGGGGACAGCCTCCACCAACGTCTATTATCTGACGACCGACCAGCTCATCGCCAACTGCGACGTGGTGGTCAACGCCGGTCAGAGCGCCTCAGAGAGCGCACAGAACGCACTGGCTGAGGCCGTAGAGCGCAATGAGATCCGCGTGCTTTCCGAGCTGCCCTCCTGCGTGTACGGCATGACCATGCAGACACACGAAAATGGCATGGGTATTCCCTTCTTTGCAAGCTATATGTACTATGATCAGGACAGCACCCTCAATCCGGCGGATATGATCGCCTACTTCACCGAAAACTTTTATCATGTGACCGACAACAGTGCCCTGCAAAACGCCATCTCCGAGATGCTCAAAACCGCCTCCCTGCCCGCCGGTGTGAGCGCGGATTTGACCAATTACAGCAGCGAAAAGGTCGAAAAGCTGATTCTCTCCGGTATCTCCTACTATGAAGACACCGTGAAGAGCACTGTCGGCGGCACCGCCCTCGCGTGGGACACGCTGGACATGAGCGTTGGCATCGGGTCGGATAACCGCAACACCAACACGTCCAAGGAAGATAGTATTCTTGGCGAGCTGCCCGCGGATGAGCCCACCGCAATAACCACGACACCCACAACCGGCTTTACCGACGTACTCGCCGGAAGCTGGTATGAGACCGCCGTCTCCTACGTGGTCGAGAACGGCCTGTTCAATGGGACAGGCACCAACACCTTCTCCCCGGAAGACAAGATGGACCGCGGCATGTTCGCCACCGTCCTCCACCGTCTGGCCGGTACCCCCGCCGCAACCGCAAGCAATCCCTTTGCCGATGTAGCGGCAGGCACATGGTACACCGACGGCGTCATCTGGGCGGCGGAACAGGGCATTGTAACCGGCACAACCGCAACCACCTTTGCCCCCACATCCCTTCTGACGCGCGAGCAGATTGCCGCCATGCTCTACCGCTACGCAAATGAGACCGCGACCGACGCAGATAAGACGGCACTGGCCGCATTTGGCGATGCCTCCTCCGTCAGCAGCTACGCAACAGACGCCATGGCCTGGGCGGTCGCACGGGGGATCATCACCGGAAAATCCGGCCTGCTCGCGCCCGCCGACACCGCCAGCCGCGCGGAGGTCGCCGTAATGCTGATGCGCTTTTCCAGCGCTACAGCGTAATCTTTCTCCGCCAGGCCAGGTCACCACGTCATGCCGCGCCTTGACCACTCAACACGCGGCATGATACGGTTCCCCCGGCACGGCTTGGCCGGTGTCGGGGGAACCTTTTTATCCGCATGTCCATACCGGCATGCCTACGACAGAAAAGGAGCCTGTGTATGAAAGCAGGGAAACATTATTGGGTAAGCGGGCTGCTGGCCCTGCTGCTCTTACCCGGCTGCCGCAATAGCCCCACCCTTATGCAGCCTGTTTACAACCAGACCGCTCCCGAGATCACGCAGGAGGATCGTATGCTGGACAACCAGCAGGATCATGAGGAGGAGGACGACCAGCTCTCCAGTAAAAAGGAGACCGAGGAGGCCGACACCACCCGGGACCAGGAGGCATCCAATCCCCAGGCCGGCGACAATCCGCAAGCCGGCGCGGAGGACAGACGGGAGCAGCTGCCGCCGGACCAGAGCGGCTCCTCCGCGCAGTCCGTACCGTCCCAAGACCCCAACATGGCACCGGAGGGTGACCCTGAGGTAATTGCGGGCGAGGGAGGCGGTACCTCCGTGAAAGCCGCGCCGGACGGCACGGGCGGCCGGCAGATTGTGACGGCCTACGGTGCGGAGGTGACGATTCCAGAAGCGGTAAACCATGTGAGCGCAACGGGCGACGCGGCGCTTCTGGTGCAGATGCTGGGCGGCGCGCAGTGCCTGACGGCGGTTTCGCAGGACTTTCAGAGCAACGACCGTATCCAGACCGCGTTTGCGCAGGAGGGGGCCGCCACCATCCCTGCGCTCTGGAGCGGCGCCGGCAATAGCCCCATGGACGAGGCATCGTTTCAGCAGCTTCTCGCGCTCGCGCCGGAGGTCTGTTTCACGGTAAGCGGGCAGAACTCCTTCACCGATACACAGCTTGCCGCGCTGGAGGAGGCTGGCATTGTACGCATTACCCTCCCCTCCATGGCATCGGATGACAGTCTGCTTGAGGCCGTGCGCATCGTCGGCGAGGTACTGGCCGACCAGAGCGGAAACGGCGGACAAAACGCCAACGAGGTGGCCGCGCGCTATCTCCAATGGCATGATCAGGTGCTCGCGGACGTGTCGAGCCGGGTACAGCGCTTCACCGCCAATCAGGTGGACTACAATAACGACGGCACCAGCAACCAGATTAAGACCGTTTCGGGCGAGACGGCGGCCAGCGGCATGTATACCCTGTACATCGAATCGTGGGACGAGACAGCCCAATATCAGCTCTATACGGAGCGGAGTGTAGAGATGAGCACCAGTGGCATGGCGGTGACACGCAAGGGTTACACGGAGAGTCCCATGGACTACTATCTCAGCATGGGCGGCGTGGATGACCGCGCCGCGTCGGGGGCCGCCGGTTCCTACACGGTGCGCTGGTATGTAAACCCCTTCTCCTCTGTACTGCATAACTTCTCCATCAGCGGGACAGACGGGATCGGCTATGATAAGCAGGTAAACGGCACCCGCCTGACTGCCGCCGGCGGGAGCGGGCTGGGTGATGCCAACTACCCCGCGCTCATCCTCTCCAGCGCGTCTCTCGAGCCAAAAATCCGCGCCTCCGCTCTGTGGCAAAATTATGGCTACATCACCAACAATAACAAGGGCGGCTACGGCTTTCTCGATGTAAACAACAATATTGTCACCTCCACCATTCACGGCGATTATGACTGCTATATCCTCCCCACCGGCATCAAATGCTGGTCGGAGGGGTCGCCGGAGAGCGTTTTAACATCGGTATGGGCGGCGGAAAAATTCTATGGCGCGTTTACGGAAGCAGAGCTGACGGCCTACCTCAAGCAGTTTTACAGTGAATTTATGCGTTATGACCTGAGCGATTCGGAAGCCGCCGCCATTTTAGCGGGGCAATAAAGGAGGGCGTCTCTTTGCCTAGAGGGGCAGATTCCCACAGCGGAAATCATACGGGCCAGCAGGGCAAAGTCCAAATTCGGCTCGATCAGATGAGTCAGGACCCGCAAAAGATGCACGGTGCGTCCCGCCGCATGTCCTCCAACGCCAGAAAGCTTGTGTTTTTAACGGCGGTCATGGCGGCTCTTCTGGTGGTGTCTGTCTGCTTTGTTCCCTTTGGCCTGCTCTCCAATCTCTTTGGGGATGGCAGCTCTTTCCTCTATACGGCGGCCTCCTACCGTGATATTGTCATCGCCCGCATCGGAGAGCTATTGGGCTTTGTCAGCGGCGGCGAGAGCCAGTCGGTTCAGTTCGTCCTCTACACCTACCTGATCGTGATGCTGGCCGGGATGGCCCTTGCGGTCTCAGGCTCTGCGTATCAGGGCGTCTTTCAAAACCCCTTGGCCTCCCCCACCACGCTGGGCGTGGAATCAGGCGGAACCATGGCGGCGACGATTCTGGTGCTGTGCACCTCAACAACGGCGGCGACACGGGTCATCACCGCCAATGATCTGGTGGCACAGTGGTTGGGGCAGAGTATTTTTTACCGGAGCTTACGCCAGCTTATCATATTGGCGGGTTGCTTTGCCGCCGTATTCTTAATCGTAGGTATCTCCCTGGCCGTTGGGCGCGGGAAAATCAATAGTCCAACGCTCATGGTTTCCGGCATGGTGTTCTCCACGTTGATCGCCCAGTTCACCTCCCTTGTGCAGTATGTCCTGACACAAAACAATACCGAGGATCCACGCCTGACCTCCCTCAACTCCCTGATTGGAGGCGCGTTTATGGCGGGCTCCTACACATGGTATGATCTACTGATTATGGGCGGCGTTGTCTCAGGCGGCCTCATCATTATCTTTTCCCTTGGCGGCCGGATGAACCTGATGACGCTTGGCGAGGATGAGGCGCGCAGTATGGGTCTCAATGTGAAGGCATTTCGCAATGTATTGGTCGCCGTCTGTACCATTCTCACCGCCATCGTGCTGGCCTACTGTGGTCAGATCGCAATGCTCGGTTTTATGATGCCCCATCTGGCACGCTTTATTGTCGGCCCCGATTTCCGCTATCTTGCGCCCGCGTCCGCCCTCATGGGTGGTATTTCCACCTTGCTGATCTACGATATTTGCTACCTGCTCGGGGCAACCAACCGCTTCAACTTCTACACCAGCATTGTATGCGGCATCTTTTCCCTGATTATCTTTGTACGGTATAGGAGGGCTCGCCATGGCGACTGGGCTTAACGCGGCGCAGGTACAAAAGCACTTGAACCCTGGCCGCCGGGCACGATTCAGGCTGCTTTGGGCAATTGTTTTCGTGGCGACTTGCCTCGTGGTGCTGTGTATGCATCCCAATCAAATCGCCTTTATGCCACTGGGGCAGGTGCTACAGAATATCGCGTTGTTTTTGCGCGTGAGCTTCGCTAATCTCTTCGGCCAGACCGCCCCGCGCGTGGAAGGTGTGGCGCTGTACGCGGAGAGCGCCATCCGCTTTCGCGATACCATGTTGGTGCTGCTGGCCGGTGCGGCGGTTTCCGTCTCCGGCGCGGTATTCCAAAACGCGATGCGCAATCCCATGGCCGGGCCGACCATGCTGGGGGTCTCCTCCGGCGTGAGTTTGGCGCAGGTGGTTTTGGTCGTGCAGTATTCCGCCTCCGTCTACGCCATGTCGGCAACCCGCTTTGTTTACTGCTACGCCTTTGCCGGGCTGGTCCTGCTCATCGTATTTGGTCTCGGCAAGCTCATCGGCGGCGGCAAAAACCTGGTACGCGATATGCTGCTGGTCGGTACCGTGGTAAACCGCCTCATATCCACGATAGTCTCCTACTATCGCACCGTGATGGACGCCGATCAGCTCCTTGTTTTGCAAAACCTGAGCGAAAAGGGCTACGATGTCTTTAACTCCTTTTTTAACATCGCCATCTTTGTCCTTGTCTCCGTTGTCTGTATCCTGCCGCTGTATCTGCTGCGTTTTAGCATGAACGCCCTCACCTTTGACGATGAGGACGGGCGCAGTCTGGGCGTGCGAACCGGTGTGCTGCGCTTTGTTGGGCTGCTTTCCGGCAGCGTACTGATTACCGCCTCTATGGTACACTTTGGCAACGTCGGTATGCTCTCTCTCGTTGTCCCGCACCTCTGCCGCCGCTTTTTCGGTGCGGAGTTCTGGAAAACCTGTCGTGCGTGTCTGTTTTTTGGCGCGTTTTTTATGCTGGTTGGGAGAGGGATTACGAACTTCCTCTATCTCGCAAACTATCAGGTTCCGGTTGGTATGGTGGTCAATGTTCTCATGGCAATACTTTTCGCATGGACAATTTTAAGCAGCAGGAGGGGATTGGTATCAAACTCGAACTAAGAAATCTGGCCTGTGGCTATGACGGCATGGAGCCTGTACTCCAGCATGTCAGCTTTGCGGTGGATGCGGGGGAGATTTGCTGTATTCTTGGGCCAAACGGCGTGGGGAAGACAACGCTGTTCAAGACTGTTCTCCAGCTCATGCGCCCCGTGGAGGGAGATGTATGGATGAACGGAGAAAATACGGCACACTGGTCCCCCGCTAAGCGCGCCGGTCACATGGCATATGTGGCACAATTTCACAATCCGCCATTTCCCTATAAAGTAAAAGACGTGGTGATTTTAGGCCGCCTCAACAGTGTGGGCTATTTCGGTTCGCCACGGGAGAAAGACTACCGCATCGCGGATCAGGCGATGGAGGAGATGGGGGTCACGCACCTCAAGGAGCGCAGCTATACGGACCTTTCCGGCGGTGAGCGGCAGCTTGTTATGATCGCCCGCGCGCTGGCGCAGGAGCCGCAGGTGCTGGTGATGGACGAACCGACAGCCAGCCTCGATTACGGCAATACCATTCGGGTACTCAGCCGCATCTGCGACCTGCGTGACCACGGGTACGGCATTATTTTCACCACCCACGCGCCCGACCACGCCTTTCTCTGCCGCGCCAATGTGGCGCTGCTGCAACGGGGCCGTCCGCTTATCTATGGTTCCGCAGCCGATGTCATTACCGAACAAAACCTGCATGATGCCTACGGCATTCATGTGCGTTTATTGGAATACCGGGATGAGCTGGGCGGTCCCATGCGCATGTGCGCGCCCAGTATGATTCAAACTTAGGAGGAAAATCCAATGGCGGAAAAGCAGAACGCGCGCATCTCTGAGGAGGCGGCCACGCAGGCCTCGGAGCAGCTGCGTAAAATTGTCGATAATGTAGAACAAATCATCGTGGGCAAGCGGCCGGTGATTGAGTTGGTGGTGCTCGCCCTCATTGCCGATGGGCATGTACTCATTGAGGACGTCCCCGGCGTCGGTAAAACCACCCTCGTCTCCTCCGTGGCCCGCTCGGTGGACTGCGCCTTCCATCGTATCCAGTTTACACCCGACCTCATGCCGTCCGACGTGACCGGTTTCTCGGTCTACAATCAGAAGACCGGTGAATTTGAATTTCGGCCCGGCAGCGTGATGAGCAACCTGATTCTGGCCGATGAGATTAACCGCGCCTCTGCCAAAACGCAGGCAAGCCTGCTGGAGGCGATGGGAGAAAAGCAGGTCACCGTGGACTCCACGACCTACTTCCTGGATGAGCCGTTTATGGTGCTGGCCACACAAAACCCCCTTGAGTCATTCGGTACATACCCCCTGCCTGAGGCACAGGTGGACCGCTTCCTGCTCAAGATATCCATCGGATATCCCAACTTTGAGGAGGAGGTTTCGGTTATCACGCAGGAGTACGGCAGACACAAAACGCTCCAACCCGCCGTCAGCAAGGCGGATGTGCTGCAATTGCGCGACTCCGCCAAGCGGGTATACGTCAGCCGCCAGATGGCGGAATACATTGTCCAGCTGGTCGGCGCTACGCGCGGCACGCCGGAGCTTCTGCTCGGCAGCAGCCCCCGCGGCAGCATCGCCCTCTATCAGGCCGCGCGGGTGTGGGCGCTCTTTCAGGGCCGCAGTTATGTCATCCCGGATGATATCAAATATCTCGCCCCTTACGTCCTCCCCCACCGCCTCATCCTCAGCCATGAGGCTAAGACGGCAAAACGTACCGCCACACAAGTTGTGGAGACACTGCTGGACCGGATCGCCATTCCGCTCACGGGAGACAACACGTGAAAAAGCAACGGAACAACCGCGCCGCCATCTCGCCCAGGGCGCGTATTGGCCGCTGGGTCTGCTACGCGCTGGTGCTGGCTCTGTGCGCCCTTCCCGCCGTGATTTTAAAAGGGATGTGGGGCTGGCTTGCCTTCCTCGCCGTCGCGGCGGCGCTGCCTCTCTCCTTTTGCTACGCCTGGTGGCTGCGCCGCAAGCTGACCTTCTCCGCCTCCTCGCAGGTACACACCTGTGTGCGCGGCGAGACGCTGGAGTTTCCCCTGGCGCTTTGCAATGCAAGTCCTCTGCTCTGCCCACGGGCGGAGGCTGTCTTCTCCCGCTCCGACCTCTTTGGCGGGCTGGGCCAGCTTGCGCCGCTCGCCTTTACCCTTACGCCGTTTGAGCGGCGGGTATTTCCCTTTTCGGTCTGTTTTGACCACGCGGGGGAATATACCGTAGGACTCAAAGAGATCTGTCTATATGACCTGCTGGGCCTCTTCCCCTTTTCCCTGCGGGGGGCGGCGGAGTATACCGTACAGGTCATGCCACGGCAGTGGGCGCTTCCCGCCGTCACCCTGTCCGAACAGATTCAGATGGAGAACGAACGCGCCTTTCAAACCTCGCAGGTCGACGGCTCGGACTATACCGGCGTAAGGGAATACGCGTTTGGCGACCCGATTAAAAATATCCACTGGAAGCTCTCCGCCCACGCAAACGGCTATCTGACCAAACTGCTGGAGAGTTCCGGCAGTACCGGGCTTGCCGTACTGCTCAATCTGACGCTGCCGACGGAGACTCCCGATGTACGCATGACCATGCTGGACGGACTGCTGGAAAGCGCCCTCTCCCTAGCGCTCTATGCACGTGAGCACGGCATGGAAACGAATCTGCGGTATTTGAATACCGAAGGAGCGCTGGAGGTATGCGTACCAACAGGTGGCGAATTGCCCGCCGCCCTCATCGCCCATCCGGTAACATCCTGTCCGGATGGCGCGGACAGCGGGGCATACCTGCTCGAACATATCCTGCGCGACCGCTATGGCATGAATAATGTGGCCTTCTGCACCGCCGTACTCACCCCGGAACATGTCTCCCTCCTACGCCGCATCAAGCACAGTGGGCAACTGCCACAGGTATTCTTCTGGCTCCCGGAGCATCTGCTGGATCAGGAGCGGGAGGAGCGGCTGCGTCCGCTGCGCGCGCTGCACGAGTTGGGCATTTCGGTTCACGTCTATACACGCCCTGAAGAGCTGGGGAGGGCATAGCATATGGGAAAATGGATCAAACGGAAGCTGCCCGATTATATCCTGTGCCTCTGCGCCGCGCTGGGCCTGATTATGCCGCTCATACGCGGCTTTTGCGTGCCCGACCGCCTGATTGGACAGCCGGGCTGGGTGCTGCTGGCCTCGGCGCTTTTCCTCCTCGCGCTGTTTCTCTTTTCTTACCGCCGCCTTACCGTCCTCATCGGCGTATGCGTCGGTGTTGTGGCGGCCGTCATGGCGGTCCTCTCCGTGCGCCGGAGCGGCCTGTCCCTCGTGGACCCGTCCCGGCAGGAGGAAAATGTCCTGCTCTGGGTCATTGTCGTGTTCCTCTGTGTCCTGCTCGTCTTCCTCCTCAGCCGCACCAAGGGTTCGGCAGCTATATTGTTGGTTCTCGGCGTACTGTGCTGCACCCTCTCCGCGTTTTTACAGTACAGCAATACGCTCGGCTACCTCCTGCTCTTTCTCATCGGAAGCGGCGGTGGATTGCTCTATGCCGGTTACCGCCGCGCCGTGTTGGAATACCATACGGCAAAGGTGACCATGTGGCGGGCCACCGCCATCGCCACTCTCTTCTGCGTGATCTGCCTTTCCATCTCATCGGCAGCATGGTTTCTCGTCGTGCGGCCCATTGACCCGCCCACGCAGGATCTCAAACTCATTCAATACCTGCTCTCATTGGAGGAGCTGGAGCGCATCGGCATCTCCAGTAAACTGCCCATTGAAGGGAATCAGACCGCACAACAGACCGAGCAGTCCGATAAGCTGGAGCATACCACGCCAACCCCTACCCCACAGCCGCCGACACCCACACCGCAACAGCAAGCGCCGGAATTAAATATGCGCCCGCAGGAGGAAGTTGGCGGTGAGGAAATTCACTACCCCGCCCCCCCCCGGTGGCCTTGTCCTCTGGATCCCCATCTGGATCGCTGCGGCCATTGTGCTGCTTATCGCCGGAAAACTTCATCAGCGCCGCGCTTGGCGCCACAAACTGCGTACCCGCCCCCCACTGGAACAGGTATGCACCTTATACCCTTGGTACCGGACGCAGCTTGCCAAGCTGGGCATTGTCGGAAAACCCGCCGATACACCGGATGAATGGGCACAGACGCAGGCACACCGCATGGTGCCGTTCGAGACAAGCGGAGTAACCTGGCAGCAACTCTCCGCCATTTACAGCGCAGCTTATTTCGGCGCGCTGGAGCCGACGCAGGCGCAAGTTGACGCCTTCTGGCTGTTTGACAGTACATTTTATCGCGCCTGCCGCAAGCACGTTGGTATACCGGCCTACTTACGCATTTTCTTTCGTCTCTAATGCGAAGGGTCAGAAACAGACTGAAATTTTTTGGTGTTCATTTGGTGCTTATTTGCACGAAAACAAACACCAACGCAAAAAATTCAATCAACTGCACAGAACATAAAACGCATCAATACCAACACTTACAGCAATCAGCGACTCGAAGTTTCATGCATTTTTCTGCACTCATAACCCGGAGGTCGTTGGTTCAAATCCAGCCCCCGCAACCATAAAAGCACCGCATTTCAATGAAATGCGGTGCTTCAGCCTGTCAAAAAACCTCGCCAATGGCGAGGTTTTTGTGGTATAA
>JAJQEJ010000029.1 GCA_021201735.1 Oscillospiraceae bacterium
CCGAATAAAATCCCGCGGTTGGTGAGATAGGAGACCTCGTGGTAGTACCAGTCGGACTGACTCATATCGCTGAAGGAAACTGTGTAGCCCGTCTGCGCCTTGCCGCTCTCGTCGTCGATGAGGCGGTAAAAGATCGCCGCCGCCTCGGCGCGCGTCAGATTCCCCTCGGGGCGGACGCTGTTGTCCGGGTAGCCCTGAATGTACCAGATGTGATCGGTTGTCAACGCAGCCAGCGGCACATCCGCATCATAGAGGGTTTCGAGATCGCCGGAGCCGGAGGTTAGGGTGCTCCAGCGGGCATAGAGCTGTACGTCCGCGTCGCCGATAACAAACTGGGTGCCGGGGCGCAGTACCGTCCCGCCCGTCTCGCTGAATGCCCAGCCGGAGAAGTAGTAGCCGCTCCTGCGCAGCAGGCCCGTGTTATACAGCACGGTCACGCTGTCCCCCTCACTGTACGAGGTACTGTCCACCGGCACGGTACCCGACGTCGCGTCGGACGCGTAATACGTCACGCGCAGCGCGTCCGTGCCGTCCCGCCAGACGGCGTACAGGGTCATGCTCCCCGTGATGGTAACCGACCGGCCCGCCGTATAGCTCGTGCCGGTACCGTCGGCCGCGGTGTTCCAGCCCGCGAAGGTATACCCACTATACGAGATACCGGCGTCAGTATGGGTGCGAATGGTGTAGCTCGTGTTTTTGGAGAGGCTGGCATCTCGATAGCTGCCTGATCCGCCGTTTGCATTATAAGTAACGGAATAGGTAGTGGTTCCACCGCCACCGCCGCTGTCTTTTTTCCACTGGGCGTAAAGCACGGTATCGACCGTAACTGTCAGGCTGTCGCCCGCCGTGTAGGACGTGCCGCCGCCGTCAGATTCCGTGTTCCAGCCTTGGAAGGTGTAACCGGAGCGCGCCCCAAGGCCGGTGTCACTGTACCCTAGGATAGCGACAGTATCGCCGTCGTAGTATGTCCCCCCATCGTACACGCCGCTTGGGCTGGAATAGTTATCGTCATAGGTCAGGGTGTATGTGGGGTTCGTATTGACATAGTTGATGTCGTCGTTGTTGAGCGGATGGTTCCAAGTGGAAACCTGACTATACAGAATCGCGGGATACAGCGCATCGGCATCGGTGGGGGGAAGATATGCCTGACTGGCTTTATTCCCGTCAAATGCGGTCGTTGCGGCGGTGACAATGTTGGCGTACTCGTCCATACCGGTAGATACTATGCCATAGTCGTCGGTTATACCGGTAAAGATTGCGCCGCCGTCCGTGTCCGCGATGTTGCCTATAAATGAGCTGTCGCCGCTGGCCGATAAAGTGCCTGCATAGGTAACTTGTTCGCCAGACGGGGCAACATAAAAATAGCCTCCCAAATAGACGGCCCCGCCATTATCGGCGCGGTTCCCTGTGAACGCGGTGTCTATCACGCTGAGCAGCCCATCCTGTATGAATACGCCGCCGCCATTACCTGAGACTGCGGTATTCTGCTGCAGAGTACCCGCGGTAATTGTAATATCGGAACCGTAGGTGCATATGCCGCCACCATTGCCTGTTGTAGCTTCATTTTTTTCTATGGTGGTGCCGGAGATGTTGAGGTCACCGCTTGACAGATAGATACCGCCGCCACCCCCGTAAGAGGAGTTAGCGGAGTTATTGGTTAAGCGGCTGTTCTGTATGGTTCCTTCGGAAAAGAGAGATGCCCACAGCGCGCCGCCAGACCCATCGGTGGCGGTGTTGTCTTCCATCACGCAATCTGTGACGGACAGGTTGCAAAACCACAAGTCAGCACCGCCGCCATCCTCGGAGGCGCTGTTTCCTGTCAGTGTACAGCCGCTGAGAGTGACCAGTTTATTCCAGCTGTTTGCATAAATACCGCCTCCGCTCCCACCAGCGGTATTGTTTGTAAGATCGGTATTCATGATGGTGAGCGGGCCATTATCGGACGCCAGGCCGCCGCCATACGAGGCGGCCTGATTTTGATCAAACAAGCAGCCGTCGATGGTCGCATCGCCATAGGTGGAGGTATAAACACCGCCGCCATAGCCGCTGGAGCCAGCGGCTACATTGCTGATAAACTCCGTGCCGGTGATTGTTACCGTGTTGGATTGAGTCGCCACAGCGCTGCCGCTTGCCGCAGTTTTGACCGCTACGCATACTCCGGCGCCATACGCTGCTGTGTTTTCCTCGAAAGAACAGCCTGTAATATCCACATCGCCGGTGCTGGAATACACCCCGCCGCCGCTCCAGTCAGCATTGTTGTCTTTAAAATCGCTGTCTGCTACCGTCACAGAGCTCTTGTCGCCCGCTACGTTGGCACTACTGATGGAATTATAGTTAAAACTCGCCACACCGCCGCCCACTCTGGCATCATTTCCGTCAAACAGGCTGTTGTCTGAAATCCGGATGGAGCCTTCACCGGTACTAAGAACATACAGGTATATCCCACCGCCAAAACCGTTGTAGTCGCCGGTGTCCAGGGCTTCATTGTTGGTAAATGTACTACCGCTGACGATGACGTCACTGTTTGACGCGTAGATCCCACCGCCACTCCAGGCGGAAATGTTTCCCACAACCGTACTGTCGTTTTGCACCGTCACAGTGCTGCTATTCGTCGCAGACACCCCGCCGCCGTAGCCGTTCATATAGCAGTTTTGTATGGTGGCATGATCCAAAGCAAGCGCACCGCCGGTTACTTCCACACCGCCGCCGGCCGTGCCGCCGTCAAGCGTGATGTCCTGTAGCGTCAGGCTGCCCCCCATACCCACGTTAAAATGCCGCCCGCTTGTTATCGTCATCTGTTCGTTGCCGGTGCTGCCATAGATGGTGGTATCACCGGTAATGTTGAGCGGAGCACTTAATGGGATGTCTGCTGTCACTTCAATAACATAGCCGTAGCCGCCGCTGCCTGCCATGTTCCCATTGGCAACCGCCGTTTGCAATTGTGAAAAGTTCGCCACTGATTCATCCGGTGTCGGCGCGGCATGCGTACCGCCGGGCGAGAGCATCAGCACACAAAGCACAATACATAGTGCAGCAGCAAAGAGCGCTGTGTGCATTACCCACAGGGAAGAGCCTCCTGTAATATTTTTCATTCTATCATCCCCAATAGCATTAAAATAATAACCTCTATACAAAAGCATACCTTATTTATCCGTGTTTGTCAATTCGAGATAGAATAGTTTTAGGGTGAAGACGTTTGTCTCCACCCTAAAAGCGGTATCCTTTTCTTCCATTGTTACGCGTTATAAATTGCCAGAATGCCCTTATAGGTCATATAGCAGTCGAGCTTGGACGACACCTCAAACGGCGCGTGCATGGAGAGGACGGGGACGCCCGCATCGATGGTGTCGATATCCCGCTCCGCCATGAATACTGCCACCGTACCGCCGCCGCCCACGTCGGTCTTGCCGAGCTCCGCCGTCTGCCAGACCACGCCCGCTTCACTCAATACGCGGCGGACGTGGCCGACCACCTCCGCCGAGGCATCGGACGCGCCGGACTTGCCCCGCGCGCCGGTGTACTTCTGGATGCCCACGCCGTAGTTGATGTGCGCGCTGTTGCGCTTTTCAAAGGCCTCCGGAAAGTTCGGGTCATACCCCGCGCAGACATCGGCGGAGAGGCAGAAGGATTTTTCATAGCACGCCTTGAGCGGAATGCGCTGGGTGTCGCAGAGGTCGCTCATGAAGGTGTCGAAGGCAGCGGACTTCATGCCCGAAACTCCCTCCGAGCCGATCTCCTCCTTGTCGGCAAGCATACAGATAGCGGTGCGCTTGGGCGTGCCCAGCTTGAAGAGGGCCGCGAGAGAGGCATAGGCGCACGCGCGGTCGTCCTGCCCGTATGCGCCGATGAGGGAGCGGTCAAGTCCGATATCGGTCGCAGTGTAGGCGGGCACCGCCATCAGCTCCGCCGAGAGGAAATCCTCCTCAATCATGCCGTATTTCTGGTCGAGCAGGTCGAGAATGGCGAGCTTCACCCGGTCAGCTCCCTCGTCGTCCTGAAATGGGCGGCTGCCCACCAGCAGGTTCAGCGATTCGGCGGAGATCGCCTCGCCGAGCAGCTTCTTCTCCTGCTCCTTTGCCAGATGGGGCAGGAGGTCGTTGACGGTAAAGCGCGGTTCGTCCGGCTCCTTGCCGATGGTGACGCGCAGGCTCGTTCCGTCCTTGCGCACCACCACGCCGCGCAGCTCCAGCGGCACGGCAACCCACTGGTATTTGCGGATGCCCCCGTAATAGTGGGTCTTGAGGTACGCCATGTCGCACTCCTCATAGAGGGGATTTTGCTTGAGGTCGAGCCGGTTTGCGTCAATGTGCGACGCCGCGATGTTCACCCCCGCCGAGAGCGGCTGCTCGCCGATGACCGCGAGCATGAGCGCCTTGCCGCGGTTGATGCGGTACACCTTGTCGCCGGGATTGAGGGGCACACCCCGCGAGAGCGGCTTAAACCCCGCCGCCTCGGCCTGACGCACGGCCTCCTCCACGCACTCCCGCTCGGTCTTGCCCGCGTCGAGAAACTGCTTATAGTGTGCGCAGTAGTCGCCCATGGCCGCCTCATCCTCATTGGCCAGCCGGTCGTAGCCGTTTTTGGGCTTGTAGCAGAGTGCCTCCCTGCGCAGATCGCCGGGTGTTTTGATTCCTTCCATAGAAAAAACCTCCTTCATTTGTCTGTCTTGTGTCAGTTTATGTTCCATGAGCGAGGAAAACAGCGCCAGCGCGTCCTTTTGGAAGCGCTCTGTCCCCTCTGACCCATTGTTGAGCAGAATATAGTCGCATACTGAGCGGAAGTAGCCGTCGTCCTTCTGCGCCGCGATACGGCGGCGCGCGTATTCCTCCGAAATCCCTTCCCGGGCGACGATACGCGCAATGCGCGTTTCCGGGGGCGCGAGGACACCGACAATGTGGTCACAGAGCGCCCCCAGCCCGCTCTCCAGGAGCGCAATGGCGTCAATGGCGGCCAGCGTTTTGCCCGCCGCGCGCACCTCTTCTATCTGCCGCCTGCTCTCCTCCAGCACCATGGGATGGGTGACGGCGTTGAGCTTTAAGAGCTGCTCCGGATTGCCGAAGGTCAGCTCGCCCAATCGCTTGCGGTCAATCTCCCCCTGCGCAGTAACAATATCCGCGCCAAACGCGTCGCACAGCGCCGCGCGCAGCTGTTCGCTTTGCTCCAGCAGGGTGTGGTACAGTGCATCCGCGTCAATGACAAATGCTCCCATGTCCGCGAGCACGCGCAGCGCCGTGGTCTTGCCCGCGCCGCTGGGGCCGGTGATGCCGATAATCGTCATACGCTCTCCTCCGCATCAATGATATGAAATCCGGCGGCCTTGCGCAGCCGGTTGGCGACCGCAAGCCCCACTCCCCGCTCGTCCGGGCACATGGCCCAGATCTCGGTCACGGTGGTGTGGTCGAAGGCGCGCAGCGCGGCAAAGAGCCCGCGCGCCTGCGCCGCGCCGTCGGCGCGCGGGCCGAGCGTCCGGACGGTGTAGCCTGCAAACGCTCCCGCCCACTCGTCAAAGGCGATGACCCCCGCGCCCGGCGGTGCGTGGGCGAGGATATAGCCCGCCGCGCGCGTCGGCGGCCCGCGCACAACCGTCACCGGTGCCACGGGGGCGTAGTGCCTGTACTGCATTCCCGGCGCGCGGGGGTGCTCCCCTTCCTCCATGGGCCTGTACACCGCATCATCCACGGTGATTGCGCCGATGCAGTCCCGCAGCGCCTCGAGCGATACCCCGCCCGGGCGCAGCAGGCACGGGGGGCTGACCGTCAGGTCCAGAATGGTGGACTCCACGCCGACGCTGCACGCCCCGCCGTCGAGTACCCCGTCGATACGCCCGCCCA
This sequence comes from Oscillospiraceae bacterium, assembly GCA_021201735.1. Taxonomy (GTDB): domain Bacteria; phylum Bacillota; class Clostridia; order Oscillospirales; family Oscillospiraceae; genus JAJQEJ01. Next base: position 5,832 of record JAJQEJ010000029.1, read on the forward strand.
GATCCTCCAGCACATGGGCGGCGGTGGTGGGGCTGGGCCTGCCGGAGCGGTTGGCGGAGGGCGCGGCGAGGGGGGTATCGGCCCGCAATATCAGCGCGCGGGCCAGCGGATGGTCGGGGCAGCGCACCCCCACGGTGCCGAGTCCGCCGGTCACCACGTCGGGTACGTCGGCGCGCCGTTTTAAAATCAGTGTCAGCGGCCCCGGCCAGAACCGCGCCGCGAGGGTATACGCAACGTCCGGGATTTCAGCGCAGCACCGGCCCAGCCAGTCGGGGTCTGGGATGTGGAGGATGAGCGGGTTATCCTGCGGGCGGCCCTTGGCTTCAAAGATTTTCTCTACCGCCTGCGGCTGAAAGCCGTCCGCCGCCAGCCCGTAGACTGTCTCGGTTGGGATGGCGAGTACCCCGCCGCCGCGTAAGATATCCGCCGCCGCCGCCAGCTCCGCTCCGCTTAAAAGCAGGGTTTGCATGTTCTATCACCACCATGGAAGTTAATTTCCCTGATTTTTCAGCCGCTCCGCCTGATCGGCAGTCACCAGCGCGTCGATCATATCATTGAGGTCACCGTCCATCACCGCGTCGAGCTTGTAGAGCGTGAGGCCAATGCGGTGGTCGGTCAGCCGCCCCTGCGGAAAGTTGTAGGTGCGGATGCGCTCGTTGCGCATCCCGGAGCCCACCTGACTGCGCCGCTCGGCGGTGAGGGCGTCGTTGCGCTTCTCCTGCTCCTGCTCGTAGAGGCGGGAGGCGAGGATGCGCATGGCTTTGTCGCGGTTTTGAAACTGGCTTCTCTCCTGCTGGCACTCCACCACCATGCCGCTCGGTTTATGAATGAGGCGCACGGCGGAGGAGGTCTTGTTGATGTGCTGCCCGCCCGCGCCGGAGGAGCGGAACACCTGCATCTCAATATCGGCGGGGTTTAACTGCACATCGACCTCCTCCATCTCCGGCAGGACCGCGACGGTGACGGTGGAGGTGTGCACCCGCCCGCCCGACTCGGTCTCCGGCACACGCTGCACACGGTGTACGCCGCTTTCAAACTTCAGGCGTGAGTACGCGCCGTCCCCCTCGATGACAAAGGAGATTTCCTTCATGCCGCCGAGCTCCGTCTCGTTGGCGTTTGCTACCTCCACCCGCCAGCCGCGCGATTCGGCGTACATGCTGTACATGCGGTAGAGGGAGTTTGCAAAGAGCGCCGCCTCCTCCCCGCCGACACCGGCGCGGATCTCCACGATGACGCTCTTGTCGTCGTTCGGGTCGGTGGGAAGCAGGAGGATTTTCAGCTTCTCCTCCAGCGCCGCCAGCTCCTCCTTCGCGGCGGCGTACTCCTCGCGCGCGAGCTCCTTCATGTCAGGGTCGGAGAGGAGCGCCTCCGCCTGCGTGAGATCCTCCTGCCGCCTGCCGTACGCGCGGTAGGTTTCGATCAGCGGCTGCAATTCCCGTTGTTCCTTGTTGAGCTTTGCGACAAGCGCCGGGTCGGCGTAGGTCTCCGATGCGGTGAGCCGCGCCTCCAAGGTCTGATAATGCAGCTCAAGGCTTCTTAGTTTATCCTGCATTGATGTTGGTGTCTCCTTTCGGGGCTGTCTGTACTTCTTATGGAAGGGGTTCCCCTTCCACGAGAAGCAAATACCGTAATCTACCAATCAAACAAGAACGATTTCACCAGCGCGGGTGCCTCACGCAGATAACTTTTTATGCGCGAACCGGCGTGGCTGGACGGTGCCGCCAACGTGGAGACGTCCAGCCCGCCCCGCGCGGCGAGCATCCGAACGCGGGCGAGATGAAAGCCGTTGGAGACCACAAGCAGCTCGGTCTGTGTGGTGTCGTACCCCTCCCCGGCAAGCAGCTCTTTGGTGTATTGCAGGTTCTGGCTGGTATTGTGCGACCGGTCTTCCAGATAAATGCGATCCCCGTCAATGCCGTGGGCAACCAGATAATCCCGCATGCTCGCCGCCTCGGTCATCGGCTCATTGTCCCCCTGGCTGCCCGACACCACAATCACCATATCCGGGTGCTCCTGTAGATAGTCCAGGGCGGTGTCCAGCCTGTCCTGCAACAGGACGGACGGCCCGGAGGGCAGAACCTGCGCGCCCAAAATCACCATGACCTCCGGCTCGCCGTGGATATCGTCCCGCGCCCCGGCGATCACAACGACCTCCAGCGCGCAAAAGCCAACCACAACCGCCAGTATGATCATGTAAATGATGCGCCGCAAGCGGCGAATTCTGCTTTGTCTATCTTTTCGTTGTCTTGTCATCCGTGTGTTACGCCCTTTCCGCTTCCAATTGCTCCGCGAGCGCCTCCCACTGTGCGTAAAGGCGGTATATCTCATCCTCCAGCGTCTCACGCTGCTCATAAAGTTCTTGCAGCTTTAAAAAGTTTGTGGAGGCTTCCTCGATCTCCTGCGTCAGCTCGTCCATGCGCGTCTCCGCCTTCGCGACGGCGCGCTCGGCAGCGTTGGTCTGCTTTTCCAGCTCCTTCGTGCCGCCGGGGCGCGGGGGGCGCACCTTCTTCTCCTGCACCGGTGCCTGCGCCGGGGCGTCCGCGCGCGCCCTTGCCGCGAGAAAGCGGTCATAATCCCCTTTGAAATCCGTGATGCCGCCGTGTTCCAGCATCCAGACGCGGGTGGCAAAGCGCCGGATAAAATAGCGGTCGTGGGACACAAAGAGCAGGGTGCCGCCGTAGTCCTCCACCGCCTCCTCAATCCATTCGCGGCTGGCAAGATCGAGGTGGTTGGTCGGCTCGTCCAAAATCAGCAGGTTCATCCTGTCGTTCATCAGCATACACAGGCGCAGGCGGCTCTGCTCCCCGCCCGAGAGGGCGGACACCGGCTTGAACACGTCCTCACCGCGAAAGCGGAACGCGCCCAGCCGGTCGCGTGCCTCCTGCGTAGCGCAATTTTCCTCATAAATCATGGTGTCCACCAGATTGCGCTCCGGGTGCGAAAACCGGATGATCTGCGGCAGATAGGCGACGCGGGTCGCAGGGCCCTGCCGGATGCTCCCTCCAAGTGGCTCCAGCTCACGTATCAGCAGCCTCAGGAAGGTGGACTTCCCCGCCCCGTTGTCGCCGAGCAGCGCGATGCGCTCGCCCCCCGTCACCTCCAGATTGACGTGTTCAAAGAGGGTGCGCCCCGCATAGGCCATACGCACATCCTGCAAAACGAGCATCTCGTCGGCGGAAAATGCCTGCTCGGAAAAGCGCATTTGCAGCTTGCGCTCCTGCTGCGGGCGGTGCGTCGTCTCCATGCGGGAAATGCGCTTTTCGATGGCAAAGGCGCGCTTATGGAGCTTCTCCATGCCCCACTGGTGGAGGTCATTGGCCGCCTCCTGCAACTGCGCAATCTGCGCCTGCTCCTTCTCATATTGCTTCTGCCGCTCTAACAAGCGCCGCTCCCGCTCGGTGACGTAAAAGCTGTAATTGCCCGCGTAGAGCTCCGCTCTCCCTTGCGCAATTTCAATGCAGCGCGTCACCACCCGGTCTAAAAACCACCGGTCATGGGAGATGGCTAACATCGTGCCCTTGAAGTGGCCCAGATACTCCTCCAGCCACTCGGTTGCGCGCAGGTCGAGGTGGTTGGTGGGCTCATCGAGCAGCAGGATATCCGTGTCCTCCAGAATGAGGCGCGCTAAGTTGACGCGGGTCTTCTCCCCACCTGACAGGGAGGCAAATGGTTGCAGGCGCATCTCCTCCGAAATGCCGAGGCCGTTGCACACCCGGCTCAGCCGCGTCTCAGTGTCGTACCCGCCGCCTGCCGTCAGAATGTCCGAAAGGGCGTCGTACCGTTTGAGCACCGCCGGGTCGCCGTCCGCCATGTTCTCCGCAAGCCGCTCCAGCTCCTGCTGCGCCTCCCGCAGACGGGCAAAGGCGCACTCCAGCACATGGCGCACCGTGTAGCCCTCCGGATAGACGGGGATCTGCGAGATCAGCCCGATGCGCTTGCCCGGCGCGAGCATCACGTCGCCGCCGTCCCGCTCCGTCTCGCCGGTCAGAATGCGAAAGAGCGTACTCTTCCCCGCGCCGTTCTTGCCCAAAATGCCGACCCGCTCCCCGGTGTCCACCTGAAAGGAGAGCCCGTCCAATATTTTATTCCCTACCTCAAACTCTTTGGAGAGGCTTGAGACAAGTACATCGATCATTTCTGTTGTCTCCTTTTGGCTGCTGTGGTAAAATGGACTGGAGTATTGCAATTACGAAACGGAGGAACCAATTCTATGGAAGCAATCCGCTGGGACGCAGCTACACTCTATCTTCTGGATCAGACCAGACTTCCCGCTGAGGAGATCTGGCTTTCCTATACCGACTACCGCGCGGTGGCGGAGGCAATCAAGACCATGGTGGTGCGCGGCGCACCGGCCATCGGGGTTGCCGCCGCCTACGCCTACTGCCTTGCCGCCCGCGCGGGCGAAAACCTCGCAGAGGCGCGCGAGACGCTTGCCGCGAGCAGGCCGACCGCGGTCAACCTCTTCTGGGCGCTTGAGCGCATGGCAAGCTGCAAGGGCGACCTGTGCGCCGAGGCCGAGGCCATCCACAAGGAGGATATCGCCATGTGCCGCGCGATGGGGGAACACGGCGCGGCGGTTGTCCCCGCGCACGCGCGCATCCTGACCCACTGCAACGCCGGGGCCCTCGCCACCGGCGGCTACGGCACCGCCCTCGGCGTCATCCGCGCGGCCCACAGCGCGGGTAAAGTAGATATGGTTTACGCCGATGAGACCCGCCCGCTGTTGCAGGGCTCCCGCCTCACCGCCTATGAGCTGGTGTCCGACCACATCCCAACCACCCTCATCGCCGATAATATGGCGGCCTCACTCATGCGGGCGGGCCGGGTGGATCTGGTGCTCGTCGGCTGCGACCGCATGGCGGCAAACGGGGATTTTGCCAACAAGATCGGCACCTATTCTGTCGCCGTCCACGCCCAGCACCACGCGGTGGCGTTCTACACCGTGCTCCCCTGCTCGAGCATCGACCTGTCCATTCCGGACGGCAGCCATATCCCCATTGAGGAGCGGGGCGCGGACGAGCTGCGCTCCATCGGTCGCATACAGACCGCGCCGCCCGACGTCGCGGTCTGGAACCCCGCCTTCGACGTCACGCCCCACAACCTGCTGACGGGTATTATCACCGAAAAGGGGATCATCTACCCGCCGTTTCGTGAGAATCTGGGGCGTCTCTTTGGGACAAGCTAGACCGTATCCGGGCTCTCCCTTGTCACCGACTTGAGATACTCCACAAATTCCTCAAACGCCATCCCGCGAGAGGCTTTGACCAGAATGGTGGTGTGCGGCTTTGCCGCCTCCGCCAGAATGGGCAGGGCCTCTTTTTTCTCCTCAAAATAGTACACCTCCGGCACGCCCGCCTTGCCCGCCGCGTCGGAGATATACCGCGCGAGCGCGCCGACCGCGATCAGGCAGTCGATCCCCACCTTGCCGAGGTACTCGCCAATCCCCCGGTGCAGCGCGGGCGCGAGGGAGCCGAGCTCAAACATATCGCCGAGCACCGCCACCTTCCGCTCCTTTTTCCCGCTCGCCAGCACACTGATCGCGGCGCGCATAGACTGCGGATTTGCGTTGTATGTGTCGTTGAGAATGGTGATATCGTCCTCCCGCCGGAGGATATTCATCCGCATTTTGGTGGGGGCAAAGCGGAGAATCCCCTCCGCAATCTGCTTTTGGCTCAGTCCAAAGTATTCTCCCACCGCCGCCGCCATAAGAGAGGGATAGATCATGTGCTCACCAAGAGCGGGAATTTCCAGCGGAAAGCCGTCCTTTTTGCTGTGCGGCGTGACGATGCTGCACCGGAGATTGCGCTTTTCGTCAGTCTCCAGCTTGCAGGCGCGGTAGTCGTTCCCCGCGTCCGCGCCACACCAGAGGATGGGGCAGCCGGTTTTCCCGTCGAGGGTGCGCAGCAGGGGGTCGTCCCCGTTGAGCATCGCGACTGCACCGGGGGCGATATGGCGGAACACCTCGCTCTTGGCCTCTAAAATCGCCTCGCGGCTGCCAAAATGCTCAATATGGGAGTCCCCGATGTTGGTGATGAGCACCACGTTTGGCTCGACAATGGCGGCGAGATAGTCGATCTCGCCCGCGTGGTTCATGCCCAGCTCAAGCACCATGATCTCATGGGACTCGTTCATCCGCAGCACCGTGAGCGGCAGGCCGATGTCGTTGTTTTTGTTCCCCTCTGTCTTGAGCACCCGGTATTTTTCGCCGAGCACCGCGGCGACCATGTCCTTTGTGGTGGTCTTGCCGACGCTGCCGGTGATGGCGACAACGGGGATGCTAAACTTCCCCCTGTAGTATTTCGCGAGATCGCGCAGCGCCCGGTGGGTGGAATCCACCTTGATGTAAAACTTGCCGGGCAGGTAGCTCTCCCGCTCACGCTGGGTGAGGCATCCGGCGGCGCCGCCCTCCAGCGCAGCGTTAATATACGCGTGCCCGTCAAAGCGTTCGCCGACCAGCGGGATAAACAGGGAGCCCTCGTGAAGGATGGTGCGGCTGTCGGTCTCCACCTTGGTCACGGTGAAGTCCATATCTGTAAAGTCGCCCAGCAGGCGTCCGTTAACCGCCTGCAAAATCTCTCGTATGGTCATAGCCTGCATATCGTGTCTCCCTTTATCTTTCCTGCTCCCGCGCGGCAAGCGAGGCCTCAATAATCCGCCCGCAGAGGTCCTGATAGTCTATGTCAACCGCCGCGGCCTCCTGTGGCAGGAGGCTGGTGGGCGTCATGCCCGGCAATGTGTTAATCTCCAGAAACCAGATGTCGCCGAATTCGTCGAGGATAAAATCCGCCCGCGCGTAGACGGAAAGGCCCAGCGCGTGGTACACCCGGATCGCCGCCTGCCGGACCTCACGCTCCGTCTCGGACGGGATATCCGCGGGGCAGACCTCCCGCGCCGCGCCGGGCTGGTATTTACGGTTGTAATCGTAAAAGCCGGACTGCGTAATGATCTCGATGGACGGCAGGGCCTCCCCCGCCAGTACGCCGACCTGAATTTCCCGCCCTGCGACATACTGCTCCAGCACGACGCGGCTGCTCTCTTGCAGCAGGTTTTCCTCCAGTGCCGCCGCCAGCTCCTCCTGCGTGCGCGCAATGGCAACCCCGATGGAGGAGCCGCTCGCTACGGGCTTCACCACGCACGGCAGCCGCGTGCGCGCCGCCATGCGGCGGATTTCCGCCTTGCCGTACCGCTGCGCCTGCCACGCGGGGGTGGCGACGATGCCCGAAACCATGCGCTTGGTTAGGTCCTTATCCATCGCGATGGCGCTGCCGAGAAAACCGGAACCGGTGTAGGGGATGCCCAGCAGGTCAAAGGCCGCCTGCACCCGTCCGTCCTCGCCGCACGTACCGTGCAGCGCAAGGAAAACCAGATCCGCCTCGGCGCAAAGCTCCAGCACCCCCTGCCCGAACATACTCTTGCTCTGCCACTTGCGGCTCTCCCTGATTTGCGCAAGATCCGGCGCGTCCCGCCGGATGCTGCGCCCCGCGTCGAAGACCGCCGCGTCAAAAAAATCCTCCGGCGCACCGATGTAGTCCTCCAGCCCGAAATACATATCCAGCAGCCCGGCCCGATGCCCCAGCGCGCGCAGTGCCTGCGTCACCATCGTTCCCGTGGACAACGACACATTGCGCTCCGGGCTCAGTCCGCCCGCCAAGACCACAATCTTCATAGAAACACATCAACCCCATTTTACTCTATACATATCAATATACACGTCAATGTAATATTATAGCACCTTTTTGATCAATACTCAACCGTACACCTTGTCATCATACGGCGAAATCGGTCTTTTTATCGAAAAAAACAGCTCCCGCACGATGCATGCATCGTGCGGGACAGGTGAAGGGCGAGATGGATATATCGCTTTTGCGCTCCAGTTATTCCTGAGAAAACGTCATGGTCATGGTGTCAAAATCAATGGTCCAAATGTAATCTTTCAGGTAATTGTGGCTGATGATGCCATCGACAAAGAGTCCTATCTCCTCACGATTAAAATAATAGACCTCAGGGAAAACACCGTACATTCCGCTCATGTCATAGACTGTGGGCAACCCCCCCATTTCATAAGTATCTGCGGTGAAGTAGCCCACAGAAAAATCCGCACCCCCCAGTCCGCCTGTAGGGTCGTTGCTTTCAAAAACGGCACCTCCGACACAGCGGACTCCGTCTGCGCATGCTGGCCCTTGGGCTGTAAGATTCGCGCGCCGTTGATGTAATCCATGGTGGTCAGGAACTGGCTGAACACGCCCGTGCCGATAATACCGCTGATCTCAAGGTCATAGTCGGCAGAAAATTGGCCGCCAACGTCAGCGATATTGACCGGAATGGATCCCAGTGTGACGCCACCTAACTGCAAAGAGTCCAAAATTCCATACTGGGTTTCAACAGAAACACCCCCTGCGTATTCCCCCACATCCGTAGCCACTGCCCCAACCCCCAAGGCCTGAGCAGCCGCGTGATCCAGATAGGTTTCTCCCGCCCCGGTGTCGATCATAAAGTACATCGGTTCACCGTTTGCCTCCAGTTGGACAGCCGGAAGGGGATCGGTTACCACAAAGGAATAATGGTTCCGAATCAGAATTTGAGCGACCGCCTCTGCCAGCATTTCATCATCTTCAATTAATAACACCTTCATATGGACGCACACCCTGACTGTATCATGATAACTAAAAATACAAAGCGTTCCTTTAGAAAACCTTTAGGCGAGGCTTTTCCCTCACCCCTTTTGCCCAACGTAACGCATATATCTATATTATAGCAGTTGTAGTGAATCAGCGGAATAGCAAACATGGGAAACAGCGGTATTTCCGCTGTTCCCCATGCCAGGCTGTCAAAGAACCGCCATTCAGGTTAAGCAGCAATGGCGGTTCGGCATGTT
>JAJQEJ010000070.1 GCA_021201735.1 Oscillospiraceae bacterium
ATCTGTACATTTTTTAATTGCCACTTTTGTTCATTTTATCACTGACACTGACACCCCAATTCAAGCAAGAATGACGGCTTATGGTCGGCAAGCACTATCACAAGGATATTGCAGAACCCTATGTATATCGGCGTGATGGTACAGGGGCGAAACAGGGTAATCAGCTACAAGGTACACAAGCAAATAACCGTACCGGAGGACGAATGGTTTATTGTGCCGAATACCCATGAGGCCATAGTAAGTAAGGCAGTATTTGAGAAAGCACAGGCGTTACATAAGCGTGATACAAGAACCGCTCCCGACAAACAAGAGGTATATATCATGTCAGGCTTTGTACGTTGTGCAGACTGCAAGAAAGCCCTGCACCGCAAGCTGGCCCGCAATATCCCCTATTACCATTGCCGCACCTACACCGACAAGCAGACCTGCACCAAGCACAGCATAAGGCAAGATAAGCTGGAACATGCAGTATTGGCGGCCTTGCAAATGCAGATAACCCTTGCAAGTGAATTGTCGGCGGAGATTGAGCGCATCAAGAACGCACCAATCATACACAAGGAAAACAAACGGCTTGAATATGCCTTGAAGCAAGCCGAAAAGCAACTCAAGCAAAACAACGCTATTTCAGACAGTCTATACATGGACTGGCGAAGCGGCGAAATTACCAAAGAGGAATACCGCCGCTTGAAAAGCAAGGTAACAGAACAGATTGAACAGATTGAAGAAAGCATTGCCTATATTCAAGAGGAAATAGGCGTAATGGCAAGCGGTATCGGCAATGATGACCCGTATCTTGTGGCGTTTCTAAAGCACAGGAATATTCAAACCCTGAACCGTGGTATTGTGGTAGAACTGATTGATACGGTATGGGTACACGAAAACGGGGAAATAACGGTTGACTTTAACTTTGCCGATGAGTACCAAAGAATTATTGATTACATAGAGAATAATCACAACAATATCGTACTGATAGAGAATAACAAGGTGGTATAAGCCGCCCTGCCCTCTATCACCAGTTTATGAAATGTTGTGCATAAATAGACTGTTCCGTTGGTCCCGTCGGGCCTGTCAAGACGCAGGGGGTTGGTGGGCACGGAATGCAACTCGGGACAATTTGCTGGCCGCGGCATGGGGAACAAGAACAATTGTCTATCATAATGGTTACTCCTTTTTAGGTAGTGTGTTTGAACGTACGTGTGATCCCCCTCTGCTCCCCCATTCTATGTAGCGTTTCAGTACTTTGCCATTTTTTCTGGCAATATGAAAAACGAGACCGACCCCGCGCAGCGGGCTCCGGTCTCATTTTTTTGCATGTTTACATCGCGAGGGTTCCGCTCTCGTCCTCCAAAAGCAGTAGTATGCGCTCCTCGAGACCTGTCTCTGCGTTTACATAGACGATCATATGGGTGCCGTCTGCCCGGCTGCATTTAAACTCATGGCAGTAGACCTCATATTGTCCGTCGGTGGGGATGACCGCCATGCGGTGGGTCAAAATCTCCAGATTGCTGCTGACGACTGCCCGCGCGGTATCCTCGCTGACAATATCCTGCGGGATGGTGCGTTCGTAGTGGTTGTTGAGATAGCCGTGTGTCTCATAGCCCATCAGGTGCCCGTCTTGCATGGAGACGGCGATTTTAATGAGGTCGGGGTAGCAGATGACGTCGCCCTGCATGGCGGCAAAATTGATGGTGAGCACATTGTTTTGCTGGATAAAATAGGTGGCGGTCAGATTGTCATAACCGTTGCGCTGCAGAAATTCCAGCGCCATCTTTTCCGCCTGCTCCTGCGCCAGGGTAGATTGCCCGACGACGGCGGAATTGAGTACGGAGATGATTTTTCCGCCCTGCCTGGTCACTTCAATATAATAGGTTCCCCCTTCTGGGGCTGCCGCGGTGAGGTCATAGGTTGCAATGCGCTCACCGCCCTGGTCGGTCAGGAGCAGCTCGGATGCCGTTAACCCCAGAAAATTGGCGGCGAGCTTCTTTGCCTCCGCCTCACTCACGTCCTTCTGGCCCTCCAGCATGCGTGGGCTGCGGCTTGTGATGTGGTCGGAGAAGGGCCCGTCATAGATGAGGGTGGGCATCTCCGGGAAATCGGACTCCAATGTCTGAAAGGACAGGGCGGAGGTGACCTGTTCTCCCTGCTCGGTCACGGCGGCAAGCCGCTTTTCTACCACGGAGATATCATCCAGCGAAAGATTGCCCGCGTACAGCTCCGTCTGCAGGTCACGCAGGGTATTGGCAAGGGTGGTCGCCGTGGCAGAGAGGGATTCAAGCAGCTTGCGGTCCTCTTCTGTGCAGCCGTTGTTTTTCACGGCGTTGCGGCTGAGAGACATGAGGTAATCCCCTGTCTTAGCCAGAAATGAGGACGTCTTTTCCAGTTCCACGTTGCTGTACGGGAGCTGACCGACCGCGCTCTGCGCCGCCTGTGCCTTGCTGAATGCCTGCGTGCAGAGGGTGGAGAAGAGCTCCGGCGTGGTGGCGTACAGGCATTTTTGCAGGGCGGTATCCAATTCGCCCGCTGCCGTAGCCAGCTCGGCAAAGGAATATTGATAGTTGTTTGAAATCTGCTGATGGTAATTCGCCGCCTTGACCTGTCCGTCTATCGCGAGCCAGCCGGTTACGATCAGGGCGATTGCCACGATGACGGCGATCCAAATTCTGCTTTTCCGCTCGGTCATGCGAAAACCTCCTTTTTCAGATAGTTTGACCGAAAAAGGAGGTTTTATTGCTATAAAAAAGAAATTTTAAATTGAAAGCTGGGCAATGCCATGCCGTATTCTGCGCAGGGATTCGTCCTGCCCCAGAATCTGGCACAGCTCCACCGCGCCGCCGGGGGTGACAGCCTTGCCGGAAAGCGCGGTGCGCACCGGCCACATAATGCGCCCGTTTTTCAGTTCGAGACGCGTAGCTAGGCCGGTCAAGGCGTCGTGGATGGTGTCGTACGTCCAGTTGTCCAGTCCCTCCAGCAGGGGAAGGACGGCTTGCAGCGCGTCCAGAGAGTTCTCCTCGTCGGTTTTCATCTTCTTATGGCAGTAGAGCGCGTTGTCGTACACGGGAAGCGCGTCGATAAAGTCCACCTGCGGGGCGATGTCCTCCCATGTGTCGCAGCGCGGCTGGACAAGGGGGGCAATCAGCGTAAGGTCGACGTGGGGCGTCGCTACCGCTTTTTGCAAATACGGTAGCGCACCCCTATAAAAGTCCTCAGGGGAGAGGGCGCGTAGATAGTTGGCATTAAAATATTTAAGTTTTTCCAGGTCAAAAATAGCGGGGGATTTGGAAATGCCGTCGATATCAAAGACCTCCGAGAGCTCCGTGAGCGTGAAAAACTCACGCTCGGCGTATACGCCTCTTGGCGACCAGCCGAGCAGCGCGACATAGTTGACGATGGCCTCGCTGAGAAAGCCCTGTGCAACCAGATCCTCATAGGAGGGGTCGCCGTGGCGTTTGGACATTTTATTCTGCGCGTCCCGCATCACGGGGGCGCAGTGGATGTAGACCGGGATACGCCAGCCGAACGCCTCATAGAGGAGGTTATATTTCGGGGTGGAGGAGAGGTATTCCGAGCCGCGCACCACATGGGTGATGCCCATGAGATGGTCGTCAACGACGTTTGCAAAATTATAGGTGGGCAGGCCGTCCGACTTCATCAGCACATGGTCGTCCAGCGTCTCATTTTCCACCGTGATTGCGCCGAACACCGCGTCGGTAAAGGTCGTTTGCCCGCCTTCCGGGATACGCTGGCGGATGACATAGGGGAGCCCCGTATCCTTTTTCGCCTGTGCCTCATCCGGCGTGTGACTGCGGCAGGGGCAGTGCTTTAAGCCGCTCTCATGGAGTTTTTCGGTCTCCTCCTTGCTGCAAAAGCAGCGGTACGCGCTCCCCATCTCCACCAGACGCGCGGCATACCGGGCGTAGATGTCCCGCCGCTCCGTCTGAATGTAAGGCCCCACCGGCCCGCCCACGTCCGGCCCTTCGTCCCACGTGAGGCTGCATCGGCGCAGCGTGATATAAATGAGCGCCGCCGCGTCCTCGACCAGCCGGCCCTGGTCGGTATCCTCAATCCGCAGGATAAATTTCCCGCCGCCGCTCCGGGCGATGAGCCATGTGTAGAGCGCGGTGCGCAGATTGCCGACGTGCATGTACCCGGTGGGGGAGGGGGCAAAGCGGGTGCGCACGTTCTCTGTGGGAATACGCTCCTCCAGCTCGTCAAACCATGCTGTATTCAATGAAAACGCCTCCTGTTTATCTATACTGAAACTTCCTTATTGTAGCGCCGCGGGCAGACACTTGTCAAGGAGAAGGGAGGCGCGTCAGCCCCCGAACAGATCGCAGCAGGGGCGCAGATTACATATCTCGCACTGTGGTTTGCGCGCAGTGCACACCGCCCGGCCGTGCAGCACCAGGCGGTGGCAAAAATCATTGGATTCCTCCGGCGGCAGCTGCGCGCGCAGCTGCGCCTCCACCTTTGCCGGGTCCTTCGTCCCGTCGGTCAGTCCCAGACGCCCGCTGATGCGGATGCAGTGCGTGTCGGCGACAACCGCGCCGGGCTGGCGGTAGAGGTCGCCCAGAATTAAATTTGCCGTTTTGCGCCCCACGCCCGGCAGGCGCAGCAGATCCTCCATGGTGTCGGGCACCCTGCCGCCGAATTCCGTCAGCAGTATGTTGGCCGACGCCACGATATCCCGCGCCTTGGCACGGAAAAAGCCTGTGGAGTGTATGTATTCCTCGATTTCCGTGACGTCTGCATCCGCCAGGGACTGGAGCGTTGGGAACCGGGCAAAGAGGACGGGCGCCACGAGATTGACCCGCGCGTCGGTACACTGCGCGGACAGCCGCACGGCGAATAGAAGCTCATAGTCTTTCCGGTATTCCAGTGAGCACAGCGCGTCGGGATAGTGCTGCTTCAGCCCCGCTATGATAGCCGTCACTTCGGCGGTGGTTTTCATCGTTGTGATCAGTCCTTTTTTAATCAATATACCATATTCACTACAAAATCGCGAGAGGAAATTTAAATCAATAACAGTTGTATTTGGCGCGGCACTCCGATATAATGATGGTACTTTTAATGACAGAAAGGCGGCAACGGCAAATATGATAAACGAAATTATGGATTTTATCACTGCGCAGGACCCCGAGGTGGGACAAGGCATACGAGCCGAGTATGACCGGCAGCGACGCAATATTGAGCTCATTGCGTCGGAGAACTTTGTCTCGCCCGCTGTTCTGGCCGCCGCCGGAACGGTGCTCACCAATAAATATGCGGAGGGGTACCCCGGCAAGCGCTATTACGGCGGCTGCCAGTGCGTGGATATCGTCGAGGATATCGCGCGTCAGCGCGCGTGCGAGCTCTTTGGGGCCGACCACGCAAACGTGCAGCCACACAGCGGCGCGAACGCCAACTTTGCGGTCTATCAGGCGCTCTGTGCGCACGGGGATACGGTGCTGGGGATGGATCTTTCCAACGGAGGGCATCTCACCCACGGCAGCCCCGTCAACTTCTCCGGGAAGAATTATAACATGATTTCCTACGGTCTGAACGAAAAAGGCTATATCGACTACGATCAGGTGCGCGATATGGCAAAAAAACACAAGCCCAAGATGATTCTTGCGGGCGCGTCCGCCTACCCGCGCATCATTGATTTTAAACTGTTTGCTGAGATTGCGCAGGAGGTCGGCGCGTACCTGTTTGTCGATATGGCGCACATTGCGGGCCTGGTTGCGGCGGGGCTGCATCCGTCCCCCATTCCCTATGCCGATGTGGTATCCACCACCACGCACAAGACCCTGCGCGGCCCGCGCGGCGGCATGATTTTGTGCAAGGAGGAGTTTGCCAAAAAGATTGATTCCGCCGTCTTCCCCGGCAGTCAGGGCGGCCCGCTCGAGCACATTATTGCGGCCAAGGCGGTGGCCTTTGGCGAAGCGCTCAAGCCGGAGTTTAAGACCTATCAACAGCAGATTGTCCGCAATGCGGCGGCGCTGGCCGAGTCTTTGCAGGCATCAGGATTCGATCTTGTCTCCGGCGGCACGGATAACCACCTGATGCTCGTCGACCTGCGCAAGGCGGGGGTAACCGGCAAGAAATTAGAGCACCGTCTGGACGAGGTGAATATCACAGTCAATAAAAACGCGATCCCCAACGACCCGGAAAAGCCCTTTGTCACAAGCGGCATCCGCGTCGGGACGCCCGCCGCCACAAGCCGAGGATTTCAGGAGGAGGATATGAAAATCATTGGCCGCCTGATTTGGGAGGCTGCCACCGCGTTTGACGCCAAGGCGGACGCCATCCGCGACGAGGTTGCCGTGCTCTGCGGGAGATATCCCCTCTACGCGGAATAAGCGAACATAGCGCCTTACCCCCTGTTCAGAGACAGAAGCCTGTCGCCGAACAGGGGGATTTTGTCGCTTTTTTTGGACTACAAATCATCCCCGTTAAGTCCTTTTCCGACTTATTTTTTCCAATATATGGATTATACTGTGCCATACCAGGCGCAGCCGGACAAGCCGGTTGCGGATTACAAAGGAGATGGATCGGTATGGCAACCAAGGATAATTGGAAAATGCGCATCGCACAGGCCGGAGATGAAATGCAGCGTACCGGGCGGCTGGTGGTGCGCGCACCCGCTCTGATGCGTGTGGTGGAGAATATCATCCGCCTGCTGCTCGGCGCAATGCTGGCGGGGGCGGAAATCTTTGGCGGTTTCGCGCCCTTTGGGTTAAGTCTGGTTGCCGCATCGGGATCCGGCCTGAGCGGGTTTTCCTCTTTGGTCGGGGCATGCTTTGGCTATCTCTGCTTTCAGGGCTTTGCCGGGGGGCTGCGGTATGTTGCCGCAGCCATCCTCATCTTTTCCGTGTCCTTTGCCTTTTACGATGTGCGCGCTTACCGCAAAACGTGGTTTATGCCGCTGGTCGCCGCCTGTATGAACGGGATCACCGGCTTTGTGTACTTATCGGATAGCGGCTGGTCGCCCGAAAGTCTGATTTTTTTCGGCACGGAACTCTTGCTCGTCGCCGCCTGCACCTATTTTTACCGGATTGCCTTCTCGCCATGGCAGAGTAGGCACGAGGAGGCGGGGCTGACCCTCCCGCAGACTGTCAGCCTGCTTATTTTGGCCGGTACGCTCCTGATTACCCTGTCCAAGATTACAATATTCGAGACCTTTTCCATTGGCCGCATTGCAGGGGCGGTGGTGGTGATGATCATTGCGCTGCAGTGTGGTGTCGGCGCGGGCGCGGCGTCCGGCGTTGCCGTGGGTATCGGGATGGATTTGGCGGCGGGTGGGGCGCCCTTTTACAGCATGGCGTATGCGCTTGCGGGCATTCTATCGTCCATCTTCCGCCGTCAGGGTCGGCTGGCGGTGGCCGTTGTGTATGTCGTGGCCAACGGCCTTGCGGTGCTTTGGAGCTGGGACGGGGGCCTGCGGGTGTGGCTTTTGTATGAAGTGTTCATCGCCTCGGTGCTCTTTATGCTGATCCCACAGCGCGCGCTGCGGCGGGTGGGTGGTTTCTTGTCAAAGGAGCCGAAGCACGGTGGCAGTGAGAGTGCGCGGGCCCATGTGTCAAAGCAGCTAGACGCTACGGCCAAGGCATTTCGCGGCTTGCATGACACACTGCGCACCGCATTTAGCAGCCCCATCAACGACGGCGACGCCGCGACGGTCTTTGACCGCGCCGCCGAGCGGGTGTGCAAAAACTGTCCGCTCCAGACGGCCTGCTGGCAGCGGGACTATGTCGGTACATATAACGCGCTCAACAACGCGTTGCCCACGATGCTCGACCGCGGTTACGGTGAGGGTTCGGATTTCCCGATCTGGTTTACCTCCAAGTGCATGAAATTCCCCGCGCTGTTGGCGGCGAGCAACGAGGAGCTCACCGCCCTGCGCTACCGCAGGCAATATAAAAGCTGCCTGCAGGAAAACCGCGCGGCTGTCTGTCGACAATATGAGGAGCTCGCGGGGGTGCTCGGCACGGCGGCGGCGGAACTCAGCCGTGAGCTGACCGCCGACCCCATTCGGGAAAAGCGCCTGCGCCAGCATCTGACGGCACAGGGGATCACCTGCAAAACAGCGGTCTTCTACGATGAGGAAGGGCACCTGCGCGCAGAGCTGGAAGGGGGAGACTACGCGCCTCTGCGGCAGGAGGGGGCGATGGACAAGGTTTCCGCGGCGATTGGCGTTGCCATGCGCGTCAGCGAAGAGGAGACGCAGCGGGGAAATATGGCCCTGGTGCAGTGTGAGCCACTCAAAGTAGTGGCGAGCGTGGCGGCGAGCCAAAAAGACGGCGAGACTGTCTCCGGTGACACCGGTGCGTGGTTTAAGCGGGAGGACGGCATGCTCTTTGTCCTGCTGTGCGACGGCATGGGCAGCGGTACAGAGGCCGGGCAGGAGAGCAAGCTGGCCGTGCAGCTACTCGAGCAGTTCCTGCGTGCAGGGGTTCGCCCGGAAAACGCACTCAAGACTGTCGCAACCGCGCTGGGGCTGCGCGGCGAGGAGACCGGTATTTTCACCACCGTTGATCTGCTCTGCATCGACCTCTTTACCGGTGAGGCGGGCATCTACAAATACGGCGCTGCGCCGACCTACCTGAAAAAGGGGAAGGTGGTCAGCCGCATTACCGGGGGATCTTTGCCTGTGGGATTGGTCGTCGGCGACACCGGCGCGCCCGATGTCAGCCGCTTTCACATGGAGGCGGGCGACAGTGTGCTGCTGCTCAGCGACGGGGTACTGGGCACGGCGGACTCCGACCTCTGGCTGCGGGAGACCTTTGGCACCTTTCAGGGCGACAGTCCGAAGGAGCTTGCCGCCCAGCTTCTGCGGCAGAGCGGGGAGTGCGGCGGCGCGTCTGACGACAAAACCATCCTGTTGCTGCAAATCAAGGTGCGGGCCAAGGAAAAGCGGCAGGTATGTCACATCGGAGAAGGTTAAAATGCCCGAAAGAGCCAATTTATGGTTACATTCGATAAAATATATGCTTTCTCGACAAAATTAGTATCAATATCACTCTTGAATATAGAGGGATGTTGGTGTAAAATATAGAAGATACCGATGGATAGTTGTTTATAATTACCAAAATTAAATCATTACTTCCGAGTCCTATTATCTAAGGGAGACTATGGTATGGGGACCGATAGAGTATTGCTGGAAACGGTGGTGCTTTCCACAGTTGGAGAAGGAAGGGGCATATATCCCATGGTGCATTTTGCATACAAGGTAGTCTGTGCATTTATTGTTCAGTAATGCCGCCCCCTTCCATGGGGGTGGTGTTTTTTATTGGGACAGACCACATTTCTTATGTTTTGTTGCCGCAAAAAAGCTGCGGCTTCAAATAGATTCTTTTGCGCTTAAACCGGTCTGCGGAGTTAGGCAGCTGCTTCCCGTGAGCAGGGGCGGTGCTTAATACGGTGGTGCCTTTTGGGAAAGGGGTTCCGGAATAGGGGCGATTGGCAGGAGGTGTTGCAATGACAAAGCTGATATGGGGCGCGGTGGAGGCCTAAAAAAGTGGTTATCTGAAATGCACGGTTTGATTTTCAAGCCGTGCATTTTAGATAAAACGATCTTTGACATGATATGCAAAAAATGTTACGTTTCAAAAAGCGAGAAAAATATGATAGGCAAGGGGCGTTACAAAATGAAACATGTAAAACGCGCAACGGCGGGGCTGCTTTGCGTCGTCTTCCTGCTGGCGCAGCTTCCCGCGATGGCATCGGCGGAAGGCACCAAGGTGTGGGACGGTAAATCCATTGACGTCAGCTGGTACAACACCACCGACACCGAATTCTCCATCTCAACGCCGGAGCAGCTGATGGGACTGGCCGCCATCGTCAACGGCATTTACAACAAAGAGGTCACCAATGTCATTGGCGATGAGGCGTACATTGTGGATAACTACAACGGCGAAGGGCAGGACTCCGGCGCAAGCAATATGAGCACCGATGCCTATCACTACGGCGCGGATGATTTCGCGGGGAAAACCGTCCGTCTGACCGCCGACCTGGATATGGGAGGCACCTACAACACCGCCACAGAGACGTGGACAGGCCCGAATTTCATGCCCATTGGCGGGCAGTATCTCATGGAGCTCAATAATGGGGAGACCAAGCTCAGCGGCTCTTTTTGCGGTACGCTGGACGGGCAGGGGCACTACATCAGCAATATCTACTGTAACCGCCGCTGCAGCAACGGCAATTATGGCGATGGCTCATCTGTGGGCGTGATTGGCAGACTCGGCGTACATGACAGCGACCCGGCGGAGATACGACCGGTCAACCCGACGGTAAAGAATCTTGCGGTTACAGGATATATCTATGCAAACCGCAGTGTCGGCGGGATTGTAGGCAAGATCGGCAAAACCAGCGTAAACAATGGCGACGGGTCGGTCGGCGGTATCGTTGAAAACTGCGCAAATTTTGCAATGGTAAGCAATACGGACGCTAAGGGCTGCGGCGGCATTGTGGGGGCCAGCTGGAACGGCGGCATCATTCGCAACTGCTATAACGCCGGTGCGATCTCCACTACCTTTGCCTGCCCGACGGGCGGTATCTGCGGCAGTAATGAGATTGTCGTTGAAAATTGCTATAACGTAGGCACTATTTCCGCGACGCAGGGCAGCTATGCCATGGGGATCGGAACCAACAACGGCGGCGGCAGCGATGTAGATAATTGTTACTGGCTGACCGGCTCCGCGTCGGGTGGCGGCTATTATGGCACCACAAACGGAACGGTTACCGAGTTGTCAGAGGTGGAGATGCAGAGCGCTGACTTTGTCACAAAGCTGAAGGATGCATTTGTAGCCGACACCGGGATCAACAACGGCTACCCCCTTCTCGCATGGCAGGCCACCCGTGCGCCGCTGGAAAACACGGACAAAACAGGCAATACAAGTACGCAATCTGCTTTTTCCGACGTCAGCACATCAGCATGGTATTATCATGCTGTCTGCTACACGGTAGAGCAGGGGTTATTTACAGGCACCTCCGACACGACCTTTGCGCCGGACGGCACCATGAACCGGGCTATGTTTGTTACTGTTATGGGCAGGCTCTCCGGGGCGGATGTCTCCGGCTATACCACAGGCGGCTTTTCCGATGTAACCGCCGAAAAATGGTATGCTACCGCCGTGAACTGGGCAGCGTCGACAGGGCTCGTCAACGGTACCGGCGACGGGAAGTTCAGCCCGGAAGAGTCCATTTCTCTGGAAGCGATGATACTGGTGCTCTACCGTTCTTCCGGCGATACTGCATCCAGCGCCGGGCAGGGCGTAAGCCCGGTGGGTACCGCGTCCTCTTGGGCGCAGGAGGCAATTGCGTGGGCCGGGGAGCGCAGGCTGTTTGACGGCGTGGGCGGTACGCTCAGTGCGCAGAGCCCCGCGACACGGGCGCAGGTCGCTGCAATCCTGATGAATTTCGGTCAATAACCGGTCGCTGTTCCGGAGCAATATGATAAAATACGAGCGTCTGCCCCCATATAAACAGCAAGGCCGAAGCGCTTTCGACGCTTCGGCCTTGCTTTCATTTTGTTCGCTTAAACCGATTCCCCGTGGGGGATTGCCCCTGCAAGGGCACCCTCGTCGTAGTCGGCTTCCGCTTCTTCCGGCGGGGTTCCTTTGAAATCGCGGTCAAGCCAAACGGAGAGCGGCTCGTTGCGCGCGATGGCGCTAAAGAACGCCGCAATTTCCCGCGACGCGACGGGGACGGATTCCAGCAGCAACCGAGAGAGCATCTCGTTGCTCTCATGACAGCCGGGGGCGACCTCTTTTTTCAGTGCCATGCCATATGCTTGATGGAAGACGGAGGCGAGCTGGGAAAAACCGTCGATGATCCGTCCGCGGAAGCGGCCGTAGAATTTGGCCAGCTGTCCCACGAGGAAGTTCATAAACGCATAGGCCTCCCTGATCTGCTCGGGTTGTACGTTTTCATACGCGGCGGCGGCGGCACCCCAAATTTGATCCTGTGTAAATTTGGGCATCAGGCTCTCGCGGTAGACCATGGGGTAACCGTCCTGCACCATCAGGATGCGGTCAAATTCCCCCTCCATCGCGTAGTGCGTCGGCTCACCCGGGCGGGCAGCGCGCGCTTCCACGTAGCCGTGGCAGACATGATCCAGCGCCAGATGGCAGATAAAGCCCGCGGCATACCCGCGCGACATCGGCACATCATCTTCCACCGCGGTGCGCAGGCGCTCCATAACCGGCATGGCGGAATTGCGGTGGATAATTCCGGCCATGCGCCATGGCCCGCTGCGCTGCAGGGGGTGATAGAAGAACAACGGATCGGGGCCGAGGCAACCGAGCTGAAAGCTTTCCATTTCTGATTCCAGCAATTTACTTAATACATTCGGAAGCTCCGCTAACACGCGGTTTCCGAAGTTGAGATGTGCGTAATAATTTGGCATAAACAGTTCATTCCTTTATAAGCCATAGAAATGTAGTTACAGTGTAACATAGTTTCCCCAGGAATTCACCCTATATTATATTAAAATTCGATTACAATTTTTTGACTTGTATTCATCATAATGCTGAAACGATATGGGGGATAAGTGCATGTCTAAATGACAATACCGCCGTTTGGGGAGAGCACCTGCCCGGTCATAAAGCGCGCAGTCGAGCCGAGAAAATAAATGCTTTCGGCGACATCTTCCGCCGTCCCGATCCGTCCGAGCGGGGTCTCTTCCCTCAGAGTCTGCAGGGATTCTTCATTGAGCGCCGCGTTCATATCGGTAGCGATGACGCCGGGGGCGACACAGTTCACGGCGATGCCGGAGGGGCCGAGCTCTTTGGCGAGGGCCTTGGTCATGCCGATGACCGCCGCTTTCGCGGCGGAATAGGACACCTCGCAGGAGCCGCCCGTCACGCCCCACATGGAGGAGAGGGTGACAATGCGGCCCGCTTTGTGGCTTATCATATGAGGAAGTACCGCCTGCACTGTATGAAACACACCGTCCACATGCACGGCAAACATGCGCCGCCAGTCCTCCTCCGTCACGTCGGGAAAAAGCGCTTGCTGCGCGATACCTGCGTTGCAGACAAGGCAGTCTATGCCGCCGAGCGACGAAAGGGCGCGTGACACCACGTCCTGTGCCTGCGCGCGGCAGGAGATATCCCCCTGCAGGGGAATGCCGCCGATGTGTTCGGCAAGCGTTTTCGCCTGCGTTTCACTTTTTAGATAATTGATGGCGACCCGGTAGCCGCCCTCGGCAAAGCGGCGCGCGGCGGCGGCACCGATGCCCCGGCTGCCGCCCGTAATGAGGACGGTTTTCATGCGAGGGTATCCAGCCACGAGAGGCAGAGGGGAAACCATGTGGCGACGTGGGGATCTTGCTGCGCGGGGTTGCCCTCCGTGCGCGCGTCGGCGAGCGCCATGGCGTGCGGGCCGTGGGGGTAGATGTGCACCTCATACGGCACACCGGCGCGCTGGAGGGCGGTGGCGTAGCGCAGGGTGTTTTCCGCGGGGACGGAATCGTCCGCTGCGGTGGCCCAGAGAAAAGCGGGTGGATTGTCCTTCCGTACCGATTTTTCAAGGGAGAGGGTGTCGTGAATGGCGACGCCGGAGCCGAGCAGGTTACCAAAGCTGGTCCTGCTGCGCAGCGGCCGCTCAGCGGTGATGACCGCGTAGCAGAGAATTGCGGCGTCAGGCCGCACCGCTTCCGGCAGCACACCGAGGGTCTGCGCTATGATAGGCATATGCCACAGGTTTGCCATGCAACCCGCGAGATGCCCGCCCGCCGAAAAGCCACATACCGCGACACGCCGCGCCCCGCGTTGGCGCAGAAGAGCGATGGAAGCGGCGGTTTCGAGCAGGGCCATGGGCCAGCGGTCGGGCAGCACGCTGTACTCCAAAACAGCGGCGGTGTGGCCCGCCGCGCAGAAGGCCTCTGCTACGGGGAAGCCCTCACGATCACTTGCGGTAACCTCATAGCCGCCGCCGGGCAGGATCAACACCGCCCAGCCGCTCTGCGCGGCATCGGGTTGCAGGACGGTAAGCCGGATATCGGTTTGGCCATCCGGCAGACGCGGTGAGATCCCCGCGCGGTCGAATATGTCACGTGCCATATTGTGCACCTCCGTATGCAAGCAACTTTTTTTATCCTATTATACGGGAAGTTGATCTGTTTTACAACAGGGCGGTGCAGGAAAACGGCGACGCACGGAAACATGATCCGTGGCGCCGCCGCAGGGTAGGCTAGTGAGGCGTTGCAATAATGACGCGAATGCGCCCGCCGTCGCTGCTCGATTTGTCATAATAACCGGCCAGCGTGTAGTCCTCGCTATTGATGGTGGAGAGGGAGCGGTAGTAGTAGGTACGATCCTGATAGAGGTATACCGCGGCGTTTTCTGCGATGGTGTAGGTCCTATTGTCTGCGGAAAGTGCCTGATCGCCGCTGTAGCTGTCCAGATTCACTTTGGTGAGGGAGACAAGCTTATCGACGCTGAGCGCTGCGGCGTTTGCGGAAGTCCCCTGAATCTGGCAGGGGCCTTCGTTCACACTAAAGACTTTGCCGGAGCTGTAATAGGAGTACTTGGTGCCGTAGACATCAAAGACATAGTTGCCGTAGGAGACCAGCAATTCAGAATCTACGCTTGTAGCATTGGAAATTAATCCATATGCGTGCATATCACCGGTTGCATCTTTTAAAATCAGCCGGGAAATTTCGCCGCTTGCGTTGGTCAGGGAGAACAGAACCATACTGTCCTTGATGGTCATACCCGCGAGACGCGAGGGGTATATTTTGGCCGCGGTGGGGGTGGTGCCGGTATAGACGTCGATGATCTCCACATCGTCTGCCAGTACGGTTGTGCCGATCTTGGTCGCGTCGGCATTTACTTTGCCGCTGATTGTGGAGGTAGTCAGGCGTTTGACCTCCACGCCGGTTCCCTGCGGCGTGACGCGTACCAGTGCGCCCGCCTTCAGGTTCGTATCATCCACCGGATAGGTATACTGGTTGCCGTCGGTGGCGTAGATGAGCAGGCTGTTGGAGCTGTAGTCGTTGCCGTTGCTGTCCTGATAGAGGGTGGGGGTTGCGGTGAGCACCATGCCATAAATGGTGGTGGTCGTCGCCTGGCTCAGGCTGCGGACGGCGGCCACGCCCCCGTCCCTGCCGAGCAGGAGCGTCAGGCTGTCGCCTACCTTATACGCGCCCAGATTGGACAGGTCATACGCGGCGGAGGTGGTCTCAATGGCGTAGGTTTTACCCGCCACAGTGAGGGACGTCGGAGAGGACGCCGTGGGGCTTGCCGCCTCGTAGGTGCCTGTCGCCTTATTGGTGTAGGCCCAGATGGTGCGCATGGACTTCGACCAGTATACGACATCCAGATTTTGCACGGCAGACAGGGTGCTTTCCTTACCGCTGCGGTAGACCGTCGCGGTGGAGAGACTAAAGGGAACCTTGGACTGCCAGTCCCCTTCCGCAACCACAGGGCCTTCCATGGCGCTGTTGATCAGGGCGACACGGTCGACGTTGCCCTCCGTGTTGACCATCCCCGGCTCCAAAACGTTCAGATAGTAAGTGCCGGAGGTGTTTTTGGCGATAAGGGTATTGTAGATCAGGTACATCGCGTCGCGGCGGGTCATCGCGCTGTTTTGTGTGGAGGTAATGCCCTCATCCAGTTTGAGTGCCTTGTACTGCGCCATCTGTCCCGCCGGCCAAACGCCGGTGAAATCGCTGTCCTGATAGCCGAGCAGGCGAAGCACGATGGTGACGCCCTCTGCAAGGGTGATGGAGCGGTCCGGCTCAAAATAGCCCTGGAGATTGCCCTTGACCAGATTGAGGTCCACCGCGGCTTTGATCCATGACGCCGCCCAGTGGGACTGCGGAACATCCGGATAGGGGGAGACGCTTACCATATCCCCTACGCTGTCACGCATGACAGAGGACGCCACGGCAAGCTTTGAAAATTCCGCGCGTGTGACGTTGTTGCCGAGATTTAAGTTGCCGTTGTCGTCTCCGACCATAATATCCAGCGCAGCAAGTACCTGCGCCACTTCGGTCTCATCCTCTGCGGTTGCAGAGACGCCCGGAATCATTGCAAAGAGCATCACCACGGCCAGAAGACCGGAGAGAAGTCGTTTTTTCATCATTTAAGTTCCTTCCTTTCCAAGGTGCCTGTTTTCTAATCGTATCGCAGTGCGTCGATGGGGTTGAGTTTTGCCGCATTGTTCGCGGGCAGATAGCCAAAGACAACGCCGATGGCAACCGAAACGCCGAAGGCAATGGCAATCGCGGCGAAAGATGGAGAGGCGGAGAAGTCGCTGTTATCCATCATTTGGCCAACAAGCTGTCCAACGACGACGGAGAGGATACAGCCGAGGACAATGCCGATGACACCGCCGATGGCGGAGGTGGTTCCTGCCTCAATCACAAACTGGCTGCGGATGTCTCCGCGCTTTGCGCCGAGGGATTTTCGAATGCCGATTTCCCGTGTTCGTTCCGTAACCGAGACCAGCATGATATTCATGATCCCGATGCCGCCGACCAGAAGGGAGATGGCGGCGATGGCAACCAGCACCAGCATCAGTGTACCCATCATACTATCCATCATGTCCATAATTTCCGCTGAGGTCATAACCATGTACACGTCACTGTCCTGGTAGGTCTGGAAGAGACGCGTTTCAACGATACTGCGTGCCTGAACTGCCGTCTCACTGGAGGTGCCGCTCAGCAAAAAAATGTTGACGGTGCTGTTCCCGTTGAGGCGGGTGGCGTTGGTGTATGGGATCAGCACCTGATCATCATCTGTGCCCTTTTCGCCGTCCGCGGTTTCCTCCAAAATGCCTACGACGGTGTATTTATAACCATTGATGTTGAGCGTTTTATTGAGCGCGTTTCCACCAAGATATTCGTTTTCAATGTATGTGCCGATGACACACACATTCTGCATCCGCGCGACGTCAATGTACTGGATAAAACGGCCTTCCTGCATTTTTTTATTGCGGATTTGCGCGTATTCTTCGCTTACGCCGAGAAAGCTTGTCGGGACAAAAGTGTCAACGTCGGTTTTTGCGCTGCCCGACACCATGACATAAGGACTGAGGGAGGCGAGGTAGGTGGGATTTTGCTCGACCAGCTCATACATATCGTCGACGGTGACGGTACGGGAGGAATCGCCGCGCCCTGTGATGCTCACCTGTATGAGGTTGGCACCCATGGAGTTAAACTGATCCTCCATCATGCTGGTCATGCCGTCGCCCAAACTGACAATCACAATCACGGCCGCTACGCCGATGATGATGCCGAGCATGGTGAGCAGCGCGCGCGTTTTGCTGGTAGCCAGTGACTTGAGCGCCAACTGGAAGGATTGCATTATACTCATGTAGCGGCAGCCTCCCCCAAAGCATGGTTAGAGACCGCTTCGACCGGCACAGCTTCCGGATTTATTTGGACCACCGCCTCAGGCGCGCGGGCGTCGCCGTCGTATATAACATGACCGTCCTGCAGGCGGACAATGCGGTCGGCCTGTACTGCGATGGAGTTATCGTGGGTAATCAGCACCACGGTGTTCCCCTCTTGATTCAGCTTTTTCAGGAAGCCGAGCACGTCGCGACCGGTACGGGAGTCCAACGCGCCGGTCGGTTCGTCCGCCAGAATCACGGAGGGATCGCCCGCGAGTGCGCGGGCGATACTGACGCGCTGCTGCTGACCGCCGGAGAGCTGGCTGGGCAGATGTTTATACTTGTCCCCGAGTCCCACCCGTTCCAGTGACGCAATGGCACGCTCCCGCCGCTCCGATGGTGAAACGCCCGCATAGAGTAGCGGTAGCTCCACGTTTTCCACAAGGGTGAGTTTTGGGATGAGGTTATACTGCTGAAAGATGAAACCGAGCATTTTGTTGCGGATTGCCGCCTGCTCATCATCCTCCATGGTGGAGACATCCACGCCGCCGAGGGTATAGGTGCCGGATGTGGGGACGTCCAGACAGCCGATGATGTTCATTGCGGTGGACTTGCCGGAGCCGGATGAACCGACCACGGCGACAAACTCCCCTTGATTGACGTGAAAGGATATCCCGTCGAGCGCACGCACCTCTGTATCGCCCATTTGATAAATTTTATAGATGTCGCTTAATTCAATGAGATGCTCCATATCGTTCCTCTCCTATCCCGCCGCGCCGCCAACGGCAATGTTACTAAACATATCGGAGGCTTCGGTTTCTATCAGGACGACCTCGCCCTCCTCCAGTCCGTCTGTAATTTCTACATATTGGTTGTCGGATTTGCCGATGGAGATCTTCCTTGTCTCCGTTTTGCTGCCGTTGGTCAGGTTGCCGTTGGCGTCCAATGCTCCATCCAGCGCAACCAGCACGGTTTGGTCACGGGAAACCGCGTCCACCGGAAGAGATATCGCATCATGCACAGTGCTTGACACGATGTCTGCCGAGACGTTCATGCCGGGGAATAAGTCGTCCCCCGGGTCGTTGATGACCACCGTAACAGGATAGTTGGTGGTGCCGTTGAGGGTGGTGCCGTTGATGTTGATGTTGTCGACATAGCCGGTGAAGGTCTGGTTCTCTACCGCGTCCGCGGTGATGGTGACCTCCTGACCGATCGAGACTTTTCCGATGTCCAGCTCATCAATGTTCATGTCGAAGGTAAGCGTGGACATATCGTAGATGACCGCCATGTAGAGGGAGGCGCCGGAGGTGCCTGCCGTTGTGGGGTCTACATTGTCGCCGACCTTGTAATTCTTTTCAATGATGGTGCCGGAGATGGGGGCTTTGATGGTATAGTTATCCAGCTGGTCCTGTGCGCTTTGCAGGGCCAGCTCTGTGTTCTGGATGTTAAGGCGCGCGTTTTCAATCTGGGAATCGATATCGGTTACCTCATACGAGCCAATGACCTGGCGGTCGGTGACATAGTCGCCCTCTTTCACGGACTGCGAAATGAGCTTTCCACCCATGGTCGCGACGACCTGCTTGTTCGCGCCGTAAGTAAAGGTGTTACCTGACGCACAGGAGGCCGTGCCGACCGATGCGGTGCCGCGGGTCGTCTCATCGACCGCGCCGGGGTTGGTCACTTTAATTGTGACGTTACGCACCATCGTGCCGCCGGCGCCGACCTGATCGACCACCGCGATTTCGTCAATGACACCGGGAATCGTTTCCAGCGTGCCGTCCACCGTGACGGTGGCTGCCTGCCCGACGTAGAAGGTTGCGACGTCGGAGGAGTGGAACGGCAGCTCAATGGTCATGTTCTGCCGGTCGAGAATGTCCGCGATGGGGGTACCCGTGGTGACGGTATCGCCCTGCTCATAATAGAGCTTTTTTACAATACCGGTTCCGTTGGCCTTGATCTGATAGTTATTTGTCATGTCGGCTTTGTTCTTCAAAAGCTCATTATAGGATACCTTAGCCTGTTCCAGCGCGACCTGGCTGCGTGAGATGGTGTTTTCCACATCGCTTGCGTCAATGCGGTAGAGCACGCTGTCCTTTTCCACGACCTGCCCCTCCTCAAAGGGGGCTTCCAGCACTTCCCCTTTTACGAGCGCGGTGACCTGATAAGAATCAATCGGTTTGACGGTGCCTGTGCTGGAGACGCCGACAACAATATCGCGCCGCTGCACGGTTTCGGTTATGTACAGGCCGGACACCGCAGTGCCGGCGTTACTGCTGATTAAGTAGATAACGAATGCAACAATCACCACGGCGACCACAACAATGATGAGCGGCCTTACCCATTTTTGTTTTTTCTTTGGCTTTTTGGGTTTATCACTTTTCTTTGACATGAGCGGTAGCGTTGCATTTTGATTGGTTTGCGTGCTTTCCATAATTCCTATGCTCCTTAACAAATAGAATTGAATTGGTGTTACAGACTTGCTGCCGGCTCCGGCTGCGCGGCATGGGTGGGGCAGAAGCCCCGCCTGAGTATGTTGAGCGTGGCGGTATACTGCTGTTGCAGATGGGGGGGGATATTTTCCGACTTCATACATTGCACGAAAAACGGAACGCTGACGCAGGACAGAATGCGTACCATATGGCGCAGGTCGTCCGGCGTTGAGACGGCAAGTTGTGAGGTGTCAATGTAATCAAGAAAGGTGTAAAGACGATGATCTTCAAAGAGAACGGAGAGCATATCACCGTTACGCATGCTAAGATTATTTTCCAATGTCTGCCCCAATATGCTGAGATCTGCATCCATGACAGTTCCGGAAGTGAATCCCAGTGAAAAATCAAACAAGGTCTGAAAGGTTGCGAACAAGTCCCCTTTTTCGCGCTGTAGTATGGTTTCGATAATCTTGACTATTTTGTTGGCGTACTCATCGAGCAGATAGCGGAACAGATCCGCCTTATCGGTAAAGTACATGTAAAAGCTTCCGCGTGGGATATGCGCGGCCCGGATGATACGGTTGATGGAAACCTGATCATAGGTCACCCGTGCAAACTCCTCCCGTGCGGCGGAGAGGAATGTTTCGCGCTTTTGATCAGAGAGGTTAAAGAATGTTTTGTGCGGCAATTTCAGGACACCCCCTTCATATGACAAACTGTTACATTATAATAGATGACACCTTGTCATAAGTCAATAGAGTTTTTGTGAATTTTAAAAAGTTTTAACAACTTATCAAGGTTCCTTAAAGCTTTATCCTGAAATTTCGGCAATTTGCAGAGAAATAGCGCTGTACCAACCATGCAAAATTTTATCCGATATGTGGTATAAGGCGGGCCAAGGCTGTCAAAAATAGCATCAGTTACATCCGCCGGAAAGGCAAACGCTTTCTCGGGGAGGAACCACGAATACACGGAAAGGAATGGTTGGCATATGAGCAAACCAATCAAAAATCGCGTCGGCGATTTTCTTGCGGGGAAGGGCTTTTACATAGTCCTGTTCCTCTGCATCGCTGCAATAGGGATTTCGGGCTATTATTTGTTTTCCAGCGTGAACGGGGATGGAGGCACCGCGGTGGCAGCGCCCACGGAGGTTATGGTGGAGGCGTCCCCGGAGCATTCCGTACCACCCACGACGAACGCGACAGAGACGGTAACCCCGTCGACGGCAAAGCCTAACACCACAACAAAGAAGGAGACGGTGGCCACGGCAGCGCCCACCGCACAGGCGGAGACCGATCCCACATTCTGTTTCCCGATTCAGGGTGAGGTCGTGAACACATTTAGTATGGACACGCTCTCCTATGATGAAACCATGCAGGATTGGCGCACCCACGCGGGCATCGACATTGCCGCCGCGATCGGCACAGAGGTCAGGGCGGCCGCTGCAGGAGAAGTCGTGGAAGTAGATACAGACGACTTTTTGGGTACCCGCGTTGTCATTTCACACAGCAACGGCCTGCGCACGGTCTATGCAAACCTTGCCGCGACGCCCAATGTCTCGGCGGGGGACCAGGTGGCGCTTGGCGATATCATCGGTTCCGTCGGGCAGACGGCCATTTCGGAGAGTTCCGAAGCACCTCACCTCCACTTGGAGATGACCCGCGACGGTGTGCTGGTGGATCCTCTTACACTGCTCCCCGCGCAATAATCTGTAAAATCGAAATAAAAAGCGCAGCCTGCCGGGATTTCTTGGCGGGCTGCACTGCGCATATTGCGGGGGTATCACCATATAATAGGCATATTGCGGTTTTGTAGCAGGGGGGGTGATTTTTGTGGAGGAAGAGGAAAACAGCGTCCGGGAGGACGATGCGCCGCGCGAGGATGTGGATGATTTGATTTTCCGTGTTCCGCAAGAGTGGCGCGCCAGTGAGCGATGACAGGTGTGACGCTGTTCTTATGTATTGCGGCGCAGTATATCTTCCAGAAAGAGGGCCCCAAACAGCCCTGCGCCCATCACGGCCAGTGCCATAGAGACGGTGTAGTCCGCGTATTCATACAGCAGGCGTGTCTCCGCTGTGTGACCGCCTGCCCAGACCATCATGAGCAGTGCGGAAATGAGCAGCGCGCAACTGAGCAGAATCCCGTAGCGGAGCAGGTCGAAGGAAGGTGCCTGCATGGTTTTTGTTGTAGAGAATGAATGCATTTTCATCGCGCCTCCTTTTGAACCATGGTAACAAAATGCGAAGAACAAAACAAGCGGGAATGCTTTCCGTATCCGCGAAAAAATGGGGGCACCACAAAGTGTGAGTATTGGAGGAAATCACAGGATGTTAAAAATTTGACAGGGGAATATTATGCGAATCATCCAACAATAATTCGACATTATTAGACGATAAATTCTATAATTCGACTTTAGAATTTACATAATTTGTTGACGGAAGACATAAGCTAGATCGAGGTGTCGTATTTTGAGGGAATCTTGCTATTGAATTAATTTATAAAAACAATATAATGTTACTAGATTCCAAAAACTTAACTTGGGGGACACAATATGATGGAGATCCAAGCAAGAGAGATTCCTGCGCAGACCTGTCAGACAGTGGACGCACACGGCACCCCGCTCAGCCTTGATTACTACATATTGGTAGACGAGCTGACAGCGGATGGGGAGTTTGCCTGTGAGAGCTACGGCGTCAAAATCGCCGTGGCGGGCGGAGGCGATGAAGGCAGCATCCGCCACATCACAAGCAGCGCAACCCGGATCAATGAACTGGTCGAATTACTCTCGAAGTATGAGGTGACGCCGGTTACATTGGAGGACGTCGTAAACGACTGGCTCTAATCCGTCCAAAAGAAGACAGAGAGATACCGCCCGGTTCTGGAGAGTGCCGGGCGGTATTTCTTGTCCTGTGATGGTAACCGGCTTGTCACGGGCGATTGTATGTGCTATGATAGTTCAAATTAAATGGATTTATGATGAGGGAGGCTGCATGGTGGCGCTGCCGAAACTGGTTGTGATTTTGGGCCCGACGGCCTGCGGGAAGAGCGGGCTGGGGGTGGGACTCGCGGCGCGGTACGGCGGGGAAATTGTCTCTGCCGATTCCCGGCAGGTTTACCGAGGCATGGATTTGGGCACGGGTAAAATAACACCGGAGGAGTGCCGCGGTATCCCGCACCACCTGCTGGATATTCTGGAACCCGGTGCGCCATACTCCGCCGCGCAGTACCAGCGGGATGCCTATGGAGCGATTGACGGCATTCTCGCGCGGGGAAAGCTGCCGTTTCTGGTGGGCGGCTCCGGGCTGTACCTGCGTGCGGTGACAAAGGGCTTTGCCTTTCAGGATATCTCGCCTGACAGCGTTTTACGCGCGGAGCTCTCCGGGCAGTCCACTGAGGCGCTTTATGCGCTCATTTGTGACCGAACGGGGCGGGAACTGAGCGAGAGCGAGCGCCACAACCGCCAGCGGCTCTTGCGCACCGCGGAAAAGGTGATGGGCGGCGGGGGAACGGAGACGGAATACGCCCCGCGCTATGAAACGCTACTACTGGGCGTCGCCTATCCGCGCGAGGAGATGTACCGCCGCATCGAAATACGCCTGGCAGACCGACTGGCGGCGGGGATGATCGAAGAGGTGGCGGGACTGCGATTAGCGGGGGTGCCCGACGCTTTTCTGGAGGCGCTGGGACTGGAGTACCGCTATATTCTCCGCTACCTGACCGGGCGGATTAAAACGAAAGAGGCGCTGACAGAGGAGCTCGGACAGGCCATTCGGCACTTTGCCAAGCGGCAGGTCAGCTGGTTTCAAAAGGATGACGCGCGTTGGCTGCACATGGCGGAAAACCCGCTGGAGGAGGCGGCCGGCGCGATTGACCGCTTTTTATCAGGCGAAGCGTAAAAAAGGAGGCACATGCGTGAAACGGTATTTTATGCATTATGGCGTGCTTGCCATCTGTCTGATGCTGCTCTCGTTGCTCACATGGGGCAGATCTTTTACGGCGGTGCTCCAGCTGGTTTATTTCATCGGGTGCCTTGCGGCGCTGACGGTGATCCGCTACTATATTCGGCGGGATGTGCTGATTCAAATCAAGGAGATCAACGAGGCGGTATATCTGGATGTCATCCGCCCGTCAAGCGGCTCCGGCGGCTTTTCACGCGCGCTAACGAAAGCGGGCGACGGTGACGTGGCGGTGAAGCAGGTACTGCGCTGGTGGTGGGGATACTCATGGCTCAATGCCGCACTGACGCTGCTTCCCCTTGTGTTGCTTGCGCTCTCGGTATGGGGTGGGCGTTAGGTATTGTGATAGAAGGCGCAGGAGGTGAGATGGTCGTTCACCATACCGACCGCCTGCATAAAGGCGTACACAATTGTGGGGCCGACGAAGCGGAAGCCCAGCTTTTTCAGATCCGCACTGATGGTTTGGGATAACGGTGTGCAGGGAGGAACCTGATCCGTGCTTATCCACGTATTGACGATGGGGCGAAAGTCCACGTAGCGCCAGAGGAACTGATCCAGAGAGCCGTGTTTGGCACAGAGCGTGCGATAAGCCGCTGCGTTGCCAATCACGGCTTTGATTTTCAGCCGGTTACGGATGATGTCGGTGTTTTGCATGAGCGCGTCCACCGTGCTATCATCAAAGCGCAGTAGTTCGTTCGGGGCAAAATTTACAAAGGCGCGCCGCAGGGCGGGCCTTTTTTTGAGGACGATTGCCCAGCTCAATCCCGCCTGTAGCCCGTCCAGATTCAGCTTTTCAAAGAGCTGCCGCTCGTCATGAACGGGGATGCCCCACTCATGGTCGTGGTAATCCTGCTCCAGCTCACTATGTGTCGCCCAGGGGCAGCGGGTGATTTGATCCGGCATAAGATTGCCTCCTGTGGTCATTCTGGCAGGGCTTCTTTCCTGCGCTCCAACAATCTGGTTTCAGACAGCCATAGCCCCACCAGTGTAAAGGCCGCGCCGATGATCAGAACCGGCGTCAGCGGCTCATGCAGGATAAGAACGGAGGCCGCCACGGTGACAATGGGCACAAGGTAGATGTAGACGCTGGTTTTGACTGCGCCCAAGCGCTTTACTGCGATGCCCCATGTGACAAAGCAGAGCGCCGACGCGCCAAGGCTCAAAAAAAGGAGATTGCCAAGATTGACAGACGATGTAAAATACGCCAATTTCGGATGGAAGTCCATCAGAAACAGCATGGGGATCATAAATACCAGCCCGTAAAAGAACACGCGCCGGGTGGTCTGGACCGTGTTGTATCCCAGCTCGCTGATTTTTCGTGTGAGGATGGAGTAGACCGACCACGTCACCGCAGCCAGCACCGCCAAAAGGTCACCGGCGGGGTTGAGCGCGAGGGTACTGCTCCCGTTATAACTGACCAGTATAATGCCGATTAACGCGACCACAAAGCCGATATAGAAGGGTGCCTTTGGTTTTTCCGCCCGCAGAAAAAGGGTTGACAGCAGTGCCGTAAAGAACGGGGCGATGGTGACGATCACGCCAACATTGCTGGCAGTGGTCAAGGTCAGCGCGATATTTTCCAAGAGGTAGTATAATGTAATGCCGCTGATCCCCGCCGCCACAAAAAGCCATTCCTGCCGCCTGCGTGTGAGTTGCAATCGCCGGGGATAGAAGATCATCAGCGCCACAAATCCAATGGCAAAGCGGGTAAACAGGATTTCTATGGGCGTAAAGGTGCGCAGCAGCACTTTGGTTGAAATAAAAGTCGTACCCCATATCAGTATGGTGATGAGTGCCGCCATATGGGCGGTGGTGGTTCGATTCACATTGGGATCCTCCTTCATTGCTAACGCGGAAATTATATACGAATACAATCCTTTTTACAAGGAGAAAACGGTTTTTGCAGTTTTTTATGTGGTAGAAAGCCCTTTTCAATACACGCCATCCGTGGTAAAATGAAACACATCAAAATGCACGAAAGGAGCGGGCGGACGCATGAGAAAAACAAAGGTAATTTGTACCCTTGGCCCCGCGGTTGATGATGAGGGGATGATCCGCAAGCTGGTGCTCGGCGGTATGAACGCGGCGCGGTTTAACTTTTCCCACGGTACGCATGAAACCCATCTGGCGCAGCTCAATAAGCTCAAACGTGTCCGCGACGAGCTGGGGGTGCCGGTGGCGACGATTTTGGACACCAAAGGGCCGGAAATCCGGATCAAGAGCTTTGCCGAGGGGAAGGTAGATCTCCCGACCGGCGGGATGTTCACGCTCACCACCGAGGAGACACAGGGGGACGCGCAGCGCGTCTCCGTGACCTACATGTCCCTCCACCAAGAGATCAAACCCGGCTGCCGCGTGCTGCTCGACGACGGGCTGATTGAGCTCGTTGTACAGGAGATTCAGGACAGGGATATCCTGTGCCGGGTGGAGAGCGGCGGAGAGCTTTCCAGCAATAAGAGCATCAATATCCCCGACGTACCCATTCCGCTCCCCTCCCTCACAGAGCGGGATAAGGAGGATCTGCGCTTTGCCGCAGAGCAGGATTTTGACTTTGTCGCGGCCTCCTTCGTGAGAAAGCCGAGCGACGTCAAGGACATCCGCGACTGTCTCGCCGAGTATGGCGGGGAACATATCCAGATCATCGCGAAAATCGAAAACAGGGAGGGCGTCGACAATTTAATTGATATCATTGAGGTGTCCGACGGCCTTATGGTGGCGCGCGGCGATCTGGGGGTGGAGATACCGGCCCATCAGGTGCCCGTGCTGCAAAAGAAGATGATCAAGGAGACCGTGAAGCAGGGGAAGCACGTCATCATCGCAACGCAGATGCTCGACTCCATGATCCGCAATCCCCGCCCGACGCGGGCCGAGGTTTCCGATGTCGCAAACGCCGTGTTTGACGGCAGCTCCTGCGTGATGCTGTCGGGGGAGACGGCGTCGGGCAAATACCCGCTCGAGGCGCTGGAGAGCATGGTGAACACCATCCTGGAGGCGGAGGGGGCGACGGACTATTGGGGGCGCTTTCAGGAGACCAGCCTCCTGCGCCACATGTATACCATTAACGACGCCATTTCACACGCCTGCTGCCTCACAGCGATGGATTTGCGCGCGCAGGGGATACTCGCCTTCACAAAATCCGGCTATACGGCCAACGCCATTTCCCGCTTCCGCCCGGCCTGCCCGATCATTGTGCTCTGCCAGACCGAGCGGGTGCGCAGGCAGATGGCGATTTCGTGGGGCGTGCATCCGTACCTCTCCGGACTGGTGGATTCCACCGACCGGATTTTTTCCCTGGCGGTGGACGTCGCGCGTAAGGAGGGCCTCGTCGCGACGGGAGATACGGTGGTCATCACCGCCGGGGTCCCCGTCGGGGTATCCGGTACGACGAACATCATCAAGGCGCAGGTGGTGGGGGAGCCGATCTAGATTTGCTCTAAGCCCCCGCCCCGTCACGTACCGCCACCCCGGCACGTAGAATAGCGCGGGAGGCAAAACGATATGGAAAATCCAATTTTACAGCATCTGCGTGGTCGGCTCGGCGTCAGAGAGCCGAATGTGATGTGGCTGCTTACATTATTTTCCCTTTGGGATTTAAACCGCTATCCGCTGGAGGTCTGGAACGACGCGCTGTCGGATGTGCTGGGCAAGCGGGTGCGCTGTCCGTCCTTTGGTACGCTGAGCGGATACTTACAGCGCACGGTACTCGGAGAAAGATAGAAACAGGAGGAAGTACTACAAATGACATTGACCTTTTACGGGGCGGCAAAGGCCGTGACGGGAAGCTGCTACTGCATTGATCTGGAGGGATATCGCGTGCTTGTCGACTGCGGACTGCAGCAGGGGAAGGACGAGCAGAACAACAATGCACTCGACTTTCACGCGGGGCTCATTGACGGCGTGATTGTAACCCACGCGCACATCGACCACTCCGGACGCATTCCGCTTCTGTATAAGCAGGGGTTTGAGGGGAATATTTACTGCACCCGCATGACGGGACAGCTCCTGTCCATCATGCTGCGCGACTCCGCGCACATTCAAGAGAGCGACGCGCAGTGGACGAACCAGAAGGGGAAGCGCGCCGGACACGATCTGGTGGAGCCGCTTTACACCATGGCGGACGCGGAGGAGGCGCTGCGGCACCTTGTGACCTGCGATTATGGAGAGACCATGCAGATTGCGGATGGGATGCAGATTCGCTTTGTCGACGCCGGACACCTGCTCGGCTCAGCGAGTGTGGAAATGTGGCTGACGGAGGGAGAGGAGACGCGGAAAATTGTCTTCTCCGGCGACATCGGGAACCTCGACCAGCCCATTATCCGCAATCCGCAGACCATCTCTGAGGCGGACTATGTCGTGACAGAGAGCACCTACGGTGACCGGCTGCACGAGCAGCAGGAGCAGCCGGACTTCGCCCTTGCGCTTGCGCAGATTATTGATGAGACGATGGCGCGGGGCGGCAATGTTGTGATCCCCTCCTTTGCCGTCGGGCGCACGCAGGAGCTGCTCTATTTTATCCGCGAGATGAAGGAGCGCAAGCTGGTCGGGAGTATGCCGGACTTTCCGGTGTATGTAGACTCCCCGCTTGCGCGGGCGGCGACGGAGATTTTTTCGGGCGACCTGCGCGGGTATCTCGACGAGGACGCGATTGAGGCGCTCAAGGGCGGCGCGCTCTTTCACTTCCCGGGGCTGGTACTGACGGAGAGCAGCGAGGAATCCAAGGCGATCAACGCCGACCAGATGCCCAAGGTCATCATTTCGGCCTCCGGCATGTGTGACGCGGGGCGCATTCGCCACCACCTCAAGCACAACCTCTGGCGGCCGGAGAGCACCATTCTGTTCGTCGGCTATCAGGCCGCCGGGACGCTGGGCAGGCGGCTTCTGGAGGGCGCGACCGAGGTAAAACTCTTTGGCGAGGAGATTTCCGTGCGCGCTAAGGTGCTGAATTTTCAGGGTATGAGCGCCCACGCAGACCGCGATGGGCTCTTAAACTGGATTTCCGCCTATTTTCCCAGTCCGCGGCAGGTGTTTGTCGCCCACGGGGAGGCGTCGGTGACCGAGACCTATGCCCGCACCCTGCAGGAGCATGGCATACCCGCCCACTCGGTCAACCAGCGGGAGGTATATGATCTGTGCCAAGGCCGTATTCTGGAACCGGGGGTCGTCCCGGAGGGGAAGAAGGCTACCCCTGCCGGGTCGCCCGCATTCCTGCGGCTTGAGGAGACGGGGCGTAAGCTGCTCGCGCTGATTGAGGCGAGTCGCGGCGTTGCCAACAAAGACCTGGCAAAGTATAACGACCAGCTCCGCGCGCTGATGGACAAGTGGAAGAGTTAGGCCCGTTTGCGCCGCCGCGGGAGGACATCGGAGAGCACCATCAGAAGACAGCAGACGAGTAAAACGGCGACAATTAAAATAGCGCAGTCCATAAAAAACTGCTCCGGCAGAATCCGGATGATCTCATCGACCGCAGGGTCAAACGTCCAGTTCTCCTTTCCGGGGAAAAAGATCTGGTGAAAGCGAACGAAGGCCGCGTCGAAGTTCCGGCTCGCGAGCGCCGCCACAATCAAAAAGACGACGGCTGTAACCAGTCCGCTCCAAAACTGCGGCCCGCGCCGCAGGAAGCGGTGGGGCCGCACGCGCCCCTTGCGGTAGAGCAGCAGGCAGACCAATAGCGCTGCCGTGGCCGCGGCCATAACGGCGAAATCAATGCGGAACAGCTGGGCGACGTCGGCAAAGTGGCTTTGCCCGCTCTCAGACCAGCGCAGGGAGCCAGTACCAAACGGCGTACCGAGGACGCAAAAATCCAGCATTTCGTCATACGCCTGCACGATGGTCGCGCGGTCAAACCCGGAGGTTTCTTCTATGGAAAGCGCATCAATATGCACGTAGTAAAAAGGCCGCACGAGGATGGGAAGGGAGATGCTGCCTGCCAGAATCAGCAGCGCGGCCGCAAGGGCGATGACGATGGAAAAAATCTTGCTTGTTTTCATGGGTATTCGCCTGCTTTCATTAGAGTAAGGGGACCCGGATGCGCCGACAGGACAAGCAGCACCTGCGCCGGCAGGTAGAAAATCCACCCGATATTGATCAGGAGCTGTGCTACCTGTCCGGTGGCGAGGAACGCCGCGCCGATAAAAAGGTCACAGGCGACGAAGAGGAACAGACCTGCCGAAAAAAGGTGACTATGGCGGAGGGTGAGGCTCTCCGCCGCGTTTAACGCAAGCTGCGGGAAATACCAGCAGGCGAGCAGGACGGTGGGAGAGGCCAAACCGGAGCGGAGGCAGAGGATTGTAGCGCCGCAGGGGATACCGACACGCAGGAGCAGGCAGAGCGGAACCGGCCAGCCGCCGCGCAGGCGCAGGCGGCGCAGGTAGATCAGATGTACAACGCAGAATATCGCAAGCCCCAGCGGATAATCGCGGTTTAACAGCAGCAGGAAGGTATCGGCAAGGACGGTGCCGACAAGCGCCGCGCAAGTCAGCCGCCCTCCCCGCGTGCCCAGCGCACAGAAGCTGTACGCCGCGCAGAGGAGGATGGAGGCGTATTTCACCGGTATGCTGTACGCGCCGGGCAGGACAAAGTCCATGACGAGATAGATGGCATACAGGCAGCTTGCCGCGAGAAGGAAGGCGGTGGTCGCCTTGTGCGTGGATAGGATCATGGTGGTACCCCCATACGATGGATTGCTGCTATCATACCACCACAGGCGGAGAAAATCCAGACTGATACTGATCCCCGATTAAAATCGGAGATGTGTCGCAAGCGCCACGCCGCTACGCGGCACGTCTCATAAGTTCCGTACGCGCTACGCGCTATAAAAATCATACTATGATTTTTAAACGGTACTAGTATGACACAATATTGTTATCATGAAGGAATCTAAGACATGAAGGATCTGTTGGAAAAATCAAGCCGGACGCTGGAGCTTCCCAAGGTGCTCGCCCTTTTGGCGGAGCAGGCGGTGACGGAGGAGGGGAAGCAGACCGCCCTTGCGCTGCGCCCGATGACCGAGCAAAGCGCCGTGGCGCACGCCCTCGACGAGACCTCGGCGGCGGCGGGGATGCTTGTGCTGCGCGGCTCGCCCTCCTTTCAGGGCGTGAAGCCGGTGGGGGCAGCGCTCCAGCGGGCGGATATGGGCGGCTCGCTCAACACAAGGGAGCTGCTGGATATTGCGGCGGTGCTGCGCGCCGCGCGCGCGGCGCGGGATTACGCCACGGGGGAGCGGGGGGAAAAAACCTGCATCGACCCGCTCTTTGCGGCGCTCCACCCAAACAAATTTTTGGAGGATAAGATCACCACGTCAATTGTGGGAGAGGATGAGATAGCAGACGCGGCGAGCACGGAGCTTGCCACCATCCGCCGCCACATCCGCGCCCAGTCGGCCAAGGTGCGGGAGCTGCTGCAAAAGCTGATCTCCTCCAATCAGGCAAAATATTTACAGGAGGCCATTATCACAATCCGCGCCGGGCGCTATGTGGTGCCGGTGAAGGCGGAATATAAGCATGAGATTCCCGGCCTGGTGCACGACGTCTCCGCGAGCGGCAGCACCCTTTTTATCGAGCCGATGCCGGTTACAAAGGTCAACAACGAGCTGCGGGAGCTGGAAAAGCGGGAGGAGCATGAGGTCGAAAGAATTCTGGCGGAGCTCTCCGCCGACTGCGCGCAGTTTCGGGAGGATATTACGCTGAATTACGATCTGCTCATCCGGCTCGACGTGATTTTCGCCAAGGCGCAGCTCTCCCATCGGATGCGCGCCTGCCCGCCGGCGCTGTGCGAGCGCGGGCTGTTCTTTCAGAAAGCGCGGCATCCGCTGCTCCCAAGCGCGCAGGCGGTAGCCAATGATTTAATGCTCGGCGAGGCGTTCGATACCCTCGTTATCACAGGGCCCAATACCGGAGGGAAGACCGTCACCCTGAAAACCATCGGCCTGCTTTGCCTGATGGCACAGTGCGGGCTGCATATCCCCGCGGGCGGGGAGAGCAGGATGGCAGTGCTTTCGCAGGTATTAGCCGACGTGGGAGACGAGCAGTCCATCGAGCAGAGCTTATCCACCTTCTCCTCGCACATGACCAACATTGTGGGTATTCTGGCGCAGGCGGGAGAGGGCGCGCTGGTGCTGCTCGATGAGCTCTGTGCGGGTACCGACCCGGTGGAGGGCGCGGCGCTCGCGGCGGCGATTATGGAGCGCGCCCGCGCGCAGGGTGCGCTGGTCGTGGCGACGACCCACTATGCTGAACTGAAGATCTACGCCATGACCACGCCCGGCGTACAGAACGCGTCGTGCGAATTCAATGTGGAGACACTCTCGCCGACCTACCGCCTGTTCATCGGCATCCCGGGCAAATCCAACGCGTTTGCCATCTCGGAGCGGTTGGGTCTGCCGGGGGAGATTGTGCAGCGCGCGGCGGCGCGCATGGACGCCGAGCATGTGCAATTTGAAGACGTGCTTACACGGCTGGAACAGCAGCGGCAGACGATGGAGCGGGAGACGGAAGCCGCAGCTCTTCTGCGGCAGGAGACAGAGCGCGGCGCGCAGGAGGCAAGACGGTACCGGGAGGGACTGGAGGCCGAGCGGGCGAAAATTCTGGACAGCGCCCGGAAAGAGGCGGGGGAACTGTTGCGCGACGCGCGGTATGAGGCGGATGCGGTCTTTAAGGAACTCAGCCGCATGCGCAAGCAGCAGAGCAAACAGAACAACTGGCAGGAGGAGAATGACCGCCGCGCCGGACTGCGGCACAGGATCAACGAGGCGGAGGGAAAGCTGCGGGCGGATGCCCCCCTTGCCGAGACGGAGCAAAGCCAGCAAAGCCGCCCCGCCGCGGCGGGGGACACGGTGGAGCTACTGCGGATGGGGACACGCGCAACGGTGATTGCGACCGGGAAGGACGGCAGCCTGCAGCTGCAGGCTGGGATTTTGAAAATCAACGCCAAACAGGTGGAGGTGCGCGTGGTGGAGGAGGCATCGTCCACGCAGAAGCAGGTGCAGCAGATGGCGCACCGCGCCGAGCAGCAGCTGCGCAGCTTGGGGGCGTCGCCTGAGATCGACCTGCGCGGCATGATGACGGACGAGGCGGTGGCGGCGCTGGATATGTTCCTCGATAACGCCATGCTCGCGCGGCTCAATCAGGTGGTGGTCATCCACGGCAAAGGTACCGGCGCGGTGCGCAAAGCGGTGCGTGAGCACCTCAAACACAGCCGATATGCCAAGGCGTTCCGCCCCGGGCAGTACGGCGAAGGGGAGGATGGCGTGACGGTGGTAGAGCTGAAATAGAAGCGCCTCGGTGAAAATGACGGATTGTCCACGGATTCCGCCGGAATATTGGTTCGGATTTGTCAAAAATGTCATTGACGAATTTTCATAAATTTGTTATTCTTATAACAAATGTAACAGCTGTATTACACAGCTTTGGGAGGGACGCTAAAATGTACATGGAAGAGGCGGTTGTCAACAATCAAATTGGCCTTCATGCGAGACCGGCAACATTTTTCATTCAAAAGGCGAACGAGTTCAAAAGTTCCATCTGGGTGGAGAAGGATGAACGACGCGTCAACGCAAAGAGCCTGCTCGGTGTGCTGTCACTCGGTATTGTGAAGGGGATGTCCATCAACCTCATCGCCGACGGACCGGACGAGAAAGAAGCTGTGGAAGCACTCGTTAAGCTGGTCACAACGGAACTGGCGGAATAAGATCAAGAACAAAAGGCGCCGCTTTGCGGCGCTTTTTTTGACGGGAGGCGGGCCAAGCAACATGACATTGGAAGAATTAAAGGAAAAAGCCCGTGCGCTCCCACTGCGCCCCGGCGTATATATCATGCAGGACGTGCACCACGAAGTCATCTATGTGGGAAAAGCGAAGGCGCTTAAAAACAGGGTGTCCCAGTATTTTCAGGACGCCGCGTCGCACACGGAAAAGACCCGCGCCATGGTGGGCCAGATCGACACCTTTGACGTCATCGTGGCGGAATCGGAATTTGAGGCGCTGGTGCTGGAGTCGGCACTCATCAAGCGGCACCAGCCGCGCTACAACATTTTGCTCAAGGACGACAAGGGCTACCCGTATATCCGGGTCGCCATGGAAAACGGCATGTTGCGCCTCTCTCTTGCCACCCGCGCGGTAGAGGACGGGGCGCGCTATTTCGGGCCGTATGGCAGCCGGGGCAGCACGCAGGGGATCATTGAAGCGCTGCGCCGCGCCCTTAAGCTCCCCTCCTGCAACAAGAAATTCCCGCGTGATCAGGGCAAAGGCCGCCCCTGCCTGAATTTCCATATGGGCCTGTGCGACGGATACTGCCGCGCCGAGGCGGATATGGCGATGTATCAGGAGGCGGCGCAGCAGGCCATTCGCCTGATGGAGGGGGAATTCAAGCAGGTGGGGGAGGAGCTGCTTGCCGAGATGGCGCAGGCGGCCGAGGCGCTGCAATTTGAGCGCGCCGCCCAGCTGCGCGACCGGTATCAGGCCATTGAGCTGCTGGGAAAGCGGCAAAAAGTGCTCTCCGGAAGTTTGGCGGATACCGATGTGGTGGGGGTTTACCGCGGGGACGCAAAAACCTGCTTTGTGGTGCTCCACTATATCGAAGGGGAGCTCGCAGCAAAGGACTGGCAGCTCCTGCAAACGCCCATGGAGGAGGAGCTGTCCGATATCGTTTCATCCCTGGTGCGGCAGTATTACGGCGCGCGCAGCCGGCTGCCGAAACAGATTTTACTGCCCTGCGAGCTGGAGGATGAGGTGCCCCTTGCCCGCATGCTGTCGGAGCGCGTGGAGCGCCGGGTATATGTGATTACCCCGCAGAGGGGCGCGAAGGCAGAGCTTATCCAGCTTGCCAATCTGAACGCAAAGGAGGAGGCGGAGCGGGCGACCAGCCGGGAGGAGCGGCAATCCAGACTGCTCGAATTGCTGGCGAAAATGCTGGGGCTGCAAACCCCGCCGGTGCGGATGGAGTCTTACGATATCTCCAATCAGGGGGCGAGCGATATTGTGGCGTCCATGGTGGTATACGTGAACGCCCGCCCGCGCAAGCGGGATTACCGCCACTTCAAGCTGCGCGATATGGAGCAGGCGGACGATTACGCCGCGATGAAGCAGGTGCTCACCCGCCGATTCCAGCGGTATCTGGAGGGGGACGCGCGGTTTGCCGAATTGCCCGACCTGCTGCTCATTGACGGGGGCGAGAGCCACGCGCGGGTAGCGCTCGGCGTGCTGGAGGAGTTGGGGCTGCAAATCCCTGTGGTCGGCATGGTGAAGGATGACCGCCACCGCACGCGCGCACTTGTCACACCGACCGGGGCGGAGATCGGCATTCAGGCAAATCAGGCGGTTTTTGCACTCATCGGACAGATACAGGAAGAGACGCACCGGTTTGCCATCACCTTCCACCGTCAGCAGCAGTCCCTGCGGGTAAAAGGGTCGGAGCTGGACAAGATATCCGGTGTGGGGCCCAAGCGGCGCACACAGCTACTGCGCCATTTTAAGAGTGTCAAGCGCGTCAAGGCCGCGACGCTGGAGGAGCTGGAGCAGGTGGTGCCGAAGCAGGTGGCGCAGGCGGTATTTGAGGCGTTACAGCCGAAAGGAGCGGGAAAGCCATGAGAGTCATCAGCGGCGCGCGGCGCGGCAAGCGCCTGAAAGAGCTACCGGGGCTGGAGACCAGGCCGACGACCGACCGGGTCAAGGAGTCGATTTTCAATATCATCCAATTTGATATCCCCGGCCGAAACGTGCTGGATTTATTCGCCGGGACAGGGCAGATGGGCATTGAGGCAATTTCCCGCGGCGCGACGCGCGCGACCTTTGTCGACCTGCGCCGCGACGCGGTGGCGGTAATCGGAGAAAATCTGACCGCCACCGGTTTTGCTCCTGCCGCCACGGTGGTGCAGGAAGACGCGCTCAATTTCCTACGTGCATGCAGGCAGAAATTTGACGTGATTTTTCTCGATCCCCCTTATTCCTCAAATTTGCTCGAAAATGCCCTGAAATCCATCACCGACATTGACATTGTGAGCGAAAATGGTATAATAATCTGTGAGCATTCTTTGGACTACAGGCTGCCGGAGTTGCCGCACCCCTATCTGTGGGGAAAGGCATACCGGTATGGGAAAATTCAGGTGACGCTCTGCCGCCGTATGGCAGAACAATAGGACTCATTTATTTTCCGGCGCGCCAGCGCAGCGAAAGAAGTGTATTGTGTGAAGGTTGCAGTCTACCCGGGGAGCTTTGATCCCGTTACGTTAGGGCATCTGAATCTCATCAAACGCACCGCGCTCTGTTTTGACAGGCTAATCGTGTGCG
This sequence comes from Oscillospiraceae bacterium, assembly GCA_021201735.1. Classification (GTDB taxonomy): domain Bacteria; phylum Bacillota; class Clostridia; order Oscillospirales; family Oscillospiraceae; genus JAJQEJ01. The sequence goes on from JAJQEJ010000070.1 coordinate 35,988, forward strand.
TGATGTCCAACGCGGAAAAGCCGAGCGGACTGTTCACACCGCAGGAGCGGGTTGATCTGATTCGTCGCGTGGTGTACAAGCTGCCCAATGTCGTGGTTGATGCCTCGACAGACCTGCTTGCGGACTATTGCAGGGCGCATAAGGCGTCTGTCGTGGTAAAAGGACTGCGTGCGGTGTCGGATTACGAAAAAGAGGTTCAGATGGCGATGATCAACCGCAAACTGAATCCGCGGCTGGAGACCATGTTTCTCCCGTCCAGCGCAAAGTATACCTATTTAAGCTCGAGCGTCGTGAAGGAAATGGCCTCTTACGGTGCCGACTTAACGGATTTTGTACCAAGGGAAATTATTGACGAGGTCAATCAAAAAATCAGGAACGGGAGGGATCTGTAGATGGCTACCGGCGTGGATGAACTTATGGATATGCTGTTTGCAATGATAGACGAGGCAAAAAACGTGCCGCTCAGCGGCGATAAATGCATGCTTGAGCGGGACAAGGCGCTCGATCTCATGGATGAAATTCGCGGCCAGTTTCCGATGGAGCTGGCTGAGGCGAAGAAGCTCATCTCCTCGCGCAATGAGTATATCTCCTCTGCCAAGCGGGAGGCAGAGCTGATCCGCAAGCAGGCGGAGGAGCAGGCGAGGCAGCTCATTTCGCAGGAGGAAATTCTGCTTAAGGCAAAACAGATGGGCAACGACATGCTCCGTCAGGCGGAGGAGCGTAGCCGCGAGCTGCGCCACGCCGCGAATACCTATTGTGAGGACGCATTGCGCCGCACAGAGGAGGCGGTCTCCGACGCCTATGATGAAATCAAGAAATCGCGTGCCCGATTCCGCGCCGCGGCAAGCACGGGGCAGGAAGCTTAAGAAAAAAGAAACAAAAAATTAAAATTCGATAAAAATTTGCTTTTCTCGACTTTCGCGCACAACAAAAAATAATAATGTTTTATGTCAACAAAACGCCTGCTTACAATATATACGATATCATGGCTTATCGGGCTACTATAAAATGTGTCAAACGCCCGGTCTGCGGGACGAAAGGAACAGACGTTTTAAATGCCGAAAATGTTGCGAATTTACCCATTTTGCTGAAAAAGGAGGAGTTTATTACAAAGAAGATGTAAAAAAACTGTTGCAATTATTGCCAGAAAGATTTATACTTGAAGCACGTGGTGGGGGAAAGTGGAGCGAAGTAGCGTAAAATCCCACACGAGTGGAGGGAAGCAACATGACCGGCACATACGAGCACGCACTGGATGCCAAAGGTCGGCTGTTTATTCCTGCCAAGCTCCGCGAGGAGCTCGGCGTGTCCTTCTATCTCGCGATGGGCATTGATGCATGCCTCGCCATCTATCCACAGACTACATGGGACAGGTTTACCGAGACCTTTGCCGCCCTCCCGATGAGCCAATCCAAGGTGATGCGCCCGCTCTTTGCCAATGCCGCTAAGTGTGAGCCGGATAGCCAGGGCCGCATTGTAGTTCCGCAGAAGCTGCGCGATTACGCGGGGCTGCAAAAGGACGTTGTGATCATCGGCGTGCATGACCGGGCGGAAATCTGGTCTGCCGACGCCTGGAACGCACAGGAGGAACAGGCGATGACACCGGAAAAGGTATCTGCTTATATGCAATCATTGGGTTTTTAAACATGGACAAGCAGGATTTCTCCCATCGCCCGGTGCTGCTCGACCCCTGTATCGACGCCCTACAGATCAAGCCTGAGGGGATTTATGTAGACGGGACGCTCGGGCGCGCGGGTCACGCGGTGGAAATCGCCGCACGGCTCACCACAGGACGGCTCATCTGCATCGACCGGGATCAGGCGGCGCTCGACGCCGCAGAGGACAAGCTCGCCCCTTGGCGAGCGCAGGTAACACTGGTACACGGGAACTTTGGCGATTTGACGGAGCTGCTGGGCGCGCGCGCGATCACGGCAGTCGATGGCATGTTGTTTGATTTGGGTGTCTCTTCCCCGCAGTTAGATGACGCAGCACGCGGGTTTTCCTATCGGGCGGACGCGCCGCTCGATATGCGCATGGATCAAGGTAGCGCACTGACGGCATACGACGTGGTGAACGGCTGGCCGGAGGAGGAGCTCAGGGGGATCTTATACCGCTATGGTGAGGAGCGCTACGCGCCGCGGATCGCCGGTGCCATTGCAAGGGCACGGCAGAATGTGCCCATCGAGACGACGCTGGAGCTGGTGGAGATCATCAAAAGCGCCATGCCCGCCGCGGCGCTGCGGGAAAAGCAGCACCCGGCAAAACGCAGTTTCCAGGCAATCCGCATCGCGGTCAACGACGAGCTCGGCGCGGTAGAGCGGATGCTCGCCGACGCGGTTCCCCGGTTAAAATCCGGCGGCAGGCTCGCGATCATCTCTTTCCACTCGCTGGAAGACCGCATTGTCAAGGCGGCGCTCGCGCAATACGCGTCGGGCTGCACATGCCCACCCGACTTTCCGGTGTGCGTGTGCGGGAAGAAGCCGGTGGTTCGGCTCGTGAGTCGAAAGCCGATTGTCGCGGATGCGGCTGAATTAGAATACAACCCGCGCGCACGCAGTGCAAAGCTGCGGGTCGCGGAGAAGCGATAGATTGTAAGGATTGGAGTGAGCGGTATGGCCACTGCTGCAAAACAAAGAGAAGCGCGGTACACGTCGTATAACACCCGGGGATATCCGGGCGCATATAGCGGCACGGCGGCACGTCAGCTGGTCGGGGAAGAGCTACTGCGTCCCCAGCCGCAGGTGCGGCCAAAGCAGCGTACGCTTGCGCGGCCCCGGGTGCGGGTGCGTGAAGCGGGCAAGGTCTCAGTTTTCGCAGTGGTTGGCTTTTTGGCGATTGCCATGCTGGCGGTGGTGATGCTGCTTGCGTACTCCTATTTGATGGAAGTGTCGGACAATACGGTGACCCTGCGCAACGAGATGGACAGCCTCAAGACGGAAGAGGCAAAGCTTCGCGCGCAGTATGAGCTGGCGTATGATTTAAGCGGCATTGAAACGAGTATGACGGCGGCGGGCACCATGGTGAAGCCGCAGGCGGGACAGATTTTTTATGTAAGTGTGTCGGAGCCCGATTCCATGCAGTATTTTGAGCAGGACACAGCAACCGGTGTGCAGGGTGTGATCTCCAGCCTGGAAACGGTATGGCGCAATATCGTGGAATATTTTAACTAGTTGTGCCATATGTTTCTCTGCGGACCCAAATATAGAAGCGGGGCTGCCACCGGTAGCCCCCGGGATGAGAAGGGCGTAAGAAATATAATTTCTTACGCCCTCTTCCGGACTATAAACAAAACGTACTGGCTTGCAAGGCGGAAAGGAAGAAAGAGTGAAAGAAACCCATCAGGGGTGTCTTTCGCGTTCAATCACCCGCCCGCAGGCGGCATTTTAGCAATCATATCACGGCTTTATTGCTAAAATGCCATGCGTTTGCAGACATAGTCTGCAAACGCATGGGCGTAAGAAATATAGTTTCTTGCGCCCTTTTTTCGCTCAGAGTTTTAATTCGAGGTGACCAGACAAATGGAGCAAAAAAATGCGGGACAAGGCGGTGACCGCCGCGCCAATAAGACGATTTTAGTGCGGACGCTGGTACTCATGGTTGTTTTCGGCGTCATAGCATTCATCCCTCTGGTGGTGAAGCTCTACAACCTGCAAATCGTGCAGCATGAGGAGCTCGAAGCGAGGGCGCTCAGCCAGCAGACGCAGGATGTGGAGGTCTCCGCGAAACGCGGGGACATTCTGGACAGTAAGGGCAATGTGCTCGCGACAAGCGCCACGGTGTATAACGTCCAGCTCTCCCCGCTGGAGCTCATACAGGCGCAGGACACCTATGCCAAACAGGTGGCGGCGGCGGAAGAGGGAAATGGGAAACTGCCGACCACGCCGGAGCCGACAAATGAATTTGTAGCGGAAAATCTGGCGCAGATTTTGGATATGGACAAAGAGGATATTTTGACGCGACTGGAGAAGACCTGGTCACAGTATGAGATCATCAAAAGCAGAATTGAACCGGATGAAGCGGACATAGTGCGGGAATTTATTCAAGAGAACGGCCTCGAGACCAGTATTTACCTCCCGCCGACCACCAAGCGCTACTATCCATATGGCTCTCTTGCTTCCCAGCTGATCGGATGGGTCAACTATAAAAACGACAACAAGGGCGCTTATGGGATGGAAGCGGTCTATGAGGAAGCGCTTGCGGGCAAGACCGGGCGCGTCGTCACGGCGAAAAACGCTAAGGGCACCGAGATGCTTTCCTCTTATGAGAGTTACTACGACGCGGTGGACGGCAGTGATATCACCCTCACCATCGACGCGACCATTCAGTACTACTGCGAGCAGGTGCTGCAAAAGGGCATCGAGAAATTCGACGTACAGGACGGCGGCTTTGCCATTGCGATGGACCCGAACACCGGCGCAATTCTGGCGTGGGCCAACTCGCCGAACTATGACCTGAACGAACCGTGGACGGTCTCCGATCCGATTTTGGAGGAATATCTGGAGTCGGTGAAGAACGACCCGAGCAGCAACGAGGAGGCCTATACGAAGGCGCTCGGCGAAATGCAAAACCAGCAGTGGCGTAACAAGGCGATCAACGACACCTATGAGCCGGGCTCCACCTTTAAGTCCATCGTCCTCGCGGCAGCGCTGGAGGAGGGTGCCATAACCGAAAACGATACGTTCTATTGTTCCGGCTCGGTGACGGTCGCCGACAACACGATCCGCTGCTCCAAACGAACCGGACACGGCAGCCAGACGCTGACGCAGGCGGTAGAAAACTCCTGCAACCCCGCCTTTATCGCCATTGGGCAGAAGCTGGGCGCAAGTAAGTTCTACGATTATCTGGAGGATTTCGGCTTTTTGGAGATCACCGGCATCGACATGCAGGGGGAGCTGCCAACGAGCAACCTCATCTGGTCACGCGATTACTTCTGCAGTGCCGAGGGCATCTCGTCCCTCGCGACGGCCTCCTTCGGCCAGCGCTTTAACGTGACGCCGATTCAGCTCATTACGGCGGCATCCGCCGTGGTCAACGGCGGCCATTTGATGACGCCCTACGTCGTGCAGTCGGTGACCGACGCGGACGGCAATGTGAATCAATACACCCAGCCGACCGAGGTGCGGCAGGTGGTCAGCGAGGCGACCAGCGAGCGCTGCCGGACAATTTTAGAGAGTGTTGTGGCAAACGGCACCGGTAAAAACGCGCAGGTAGCGGGCTACCGGGTGGGCGGTAAGACAGGCTCCTCTGAAACCAGCGAGGTGGATCACACCATTGTCTCCTTCCTCGGGTTTGCGCCCGCGGATGATCCGCAGGTGGTGATTCTTCTGGCGTATGACAACCCAAAACCGGTGTCGGCGGGCAGTAACTATACGAGCGGCGGCTGGTACATCAGCGGCGGTATTATGGCGGCGCAGATGGCGAGCGAGCTGACGGGGAATATTTTGAACTACATGGGCATAGAAAAGACATATACCACGCAGGCGGACACCATCGTGCCGAACGTCACGGGACTGTCCCTCGCGGATGCGACCCAAAAGCTGCAGGATCAGAACCTGAATGTCCGCGCCGTGGGCGACGGGGACACAATAACCGGTCAAATCCCTGTGCAGGGCGCGTCCATCCCCGGCGAGAGCGAAGTTGTGGTCTATATGGGCACGGATGTGCCGACGGATCTGGTCGATGTGCCGGACATCTCCGGCATGACCTATGACGCGGCGACGCAGGCACTGAGTAAGGTCGGGCTCTATCTCAAGGCGACCGGCGTTTCAAACTATGGCAGCAGCACCCGTGTATCGAGCCAGTCGATTGAGGCGGGCACACAGGTGGAGCGCGGCAGCATCGTGGTAGGACAGTTTGTCGACAGCGGCGGCGGAAGCGGCTGGGGATTGTAGATCTGCCGCTGTATGAATTGGGGTGAAGGTATGCAGCTTGAAAAACTATTGGACGGGGTGGCGCTTACGGGTGCCTTTGTCCAGGAAGTGGAAATTTCAGGAATATGCTACGACACCCGGGAACTAAAAACCGGCGACCTCTTTGTGGCCCTGCCGGGCTATAAGACGGATGGACATCAGTACATACAGCAGGCGATAGAGCAGGGCGCGGCGGCGGTGCTCTGCCAGCGCCCGCCGGAGGAGGACGGCCCGTGGCTTGTGACGCAGGAGCCGCGCCGTGCGCTCGCGCAAGTCTCTGCCAACTGGTTCGGCCACCCTGCGCGGGAGCTCACCGTCATCGGTGTGACCGGAACGAACGGCAAGACGACCACCACCTATCTGATCAAATCGGTGCTGGAGGACGCCTGCGGCGTGCGGGTGGGCCTGATCGGCACCAACCAGAACATGGTAGGCGACGACATTTTGCCCGCCCACCGGACGACGCCGGAGTCGTGGGAAATCCAAAAGCTTCTGCGTGAGATGGCGGAGCGCGGCTGCACGCATGTGGTGATGGAGGTCTCCTCCCACGCCCTCTCTCTGCAGCGGGTGGACGGTATCCAATTTGCGGCGGGAATCTTCACGAATCTCACGCGAGACCATTTGGATTTTCACGGTACAATGGCGGTCTACCGCGCCGCCAAGCGGCGGCTATTCGACCAGTGCGACGTAGCGGTGCTCAATTTGGACGACGAGGCGGGGCGAGACTACGCCGAGACGGTTACCTGCAAAAAAATGACCTATTCAGAAAACAAAGATAGCGCGGATGTCACGGCGAAAAATATCCGACTCTTTCCCGGCAAGGTGGAGTTTGAGGCGGTGACACGGGGGGAGATTCAGCGCGTGACGCTGCCCATCCCCGGCGGCTTTAGCATCTATAACGCGCTCGGCGTGATGACCTGCGCCCTTGCGCTGGGGGTACCACTTGCCGACACCGCCCGCGCGCTGGCGCGGGCGCGGGGGGTCAAAGGCAGGGTGGAGGTGGTGCCGGTGCCCGCCGACTACACCGTGATTATTGACTATGCCCACAGCCCGGACGCGCTCGAAAACGTCCTTACGGCGGTGCGCGGCTTTACGCAGGGGCGGCTCATCTGCCTGTTCGGCTGCGGCGGTGACCGGGACAGGACAAAGCGCCCGCTCATGGGGGCGATCGCCGGGCGGCTTGCCGATTTGGTCATTGTTACATCGGACAATCCGCGCACGGAGGAGCCACAGGAGATTATCAGGGACATCCTGACCGGGATGGACGACGACTGCGCCCCGTACGACGTGATTCCCGAACGCAGGGAGGCGATCCGGCACGCACTGCGCGGCGCGCGGGCGGGGGATGTGCTCGTGCTCGCGGGGAAGGGGCATGAGACGTATCAGGAGATTGACGGCGTAAAACACCACCTGGACGAGCGGGAGGAAGTGGAGGTTTTTTTTGCGGCACAGACACGCAGAGACGCGAGAAAAGCAGCCAATGCTACGGGCGTATAGCCGTGGAGTGAGAAAAAAGTGTGCGCGTGGCGCACGGTGCGGAGGGTAACAGGATGTGGACAGTACTGGTAAGCTTTGCGGTGGCTTTTGTCATCGCCCTGATCGGGGGAAAAATTCTGATCCCGATCCTGCGGCGTATGAAGGCGGGGCAGTCGATCAAGGAGATCGGCCCAACATGGCATATGAGCAAACAGGGCACCCCTACCATGGGTGGGCTGATCTTTATCATCGCGGCGGCGGTAGCGCTGGCCGTGGTGATTACGGTCAGCACCGGCTGGAAGGGGATGTGGGAGAGCAGCCGCGGCGGCCTGTTCGTATTCCTCTTCGCGCTGGTATTTGGGATTATCGGATATCTGGATGACTACATCAAGGTGAAGAAAAAAGAGAATACCGGACTCACCGCCGGATGGAAATTCCTGCTGCAGCTGGCGGTCGCCATCCTCTTCACTGTGCTGATGCGGTATGAGGGCTACCTGCATAACGACCTCTATGTCCCCTTTGTAAATGTAACCCTGTTTCTTCCATGGCCGGTTTACATGATCTTTGCAGCCTTTGTGATGGTGGGCACCGTAAACGCGGTGAACATCACCGACGGGGTGGACGGCCTCGCGACCGGTGTGACCATCCCCGTCATGTTCTTCTTTACGGCGGTGGCGCTCTACTGGCAGCATGTGGAGCTTGGGATGTTCTCTGCGGCGCTGCTCGGCGGGCTGTGCGCCTTTCTGATCTATAACTTTCACCCGGCGAAGGTGTTTATGGGCGATACCGGATCGCTGTTTCTGGGCGGCGCGGTGTGTGGTATGGCGTTTGCGCTGGATATTCCGCTCGCGCTCATCCCGGTCGGCATCATCTATATTATTGAGACGTTGTCGGACATCCTCCAAGTCGCCTATTTTAAGCTCACCCACGGAAAGCGCCTCTTTCGCATGGCACCGCTGCACCACCATTTTGAGATGGGCGGCTGGAGCGAGGTAAAGCTTTTCGCTGTTTTCACCGGCATCACAGTGGTGACCTGCCTGCTCGCGTTCTGGGGTGTGATGAACCGGTATCCAATGTAAACGAATGGTAAGACCCGTTGTATTAGGAGGTATCTATTTTGGCAAGAAAACGCAGGCGCGATTTGACAATGGAAGAGCAGCTGGCGCGCGGGCCGGTGGATTTGCCGTTTCTGATGCTGGTACTGCTGCTGACGGGGATCGGCCTTGTGATGGTGTTTTCCGCCTCCTATGCGACCGCCTATTATGATTCCCGCGTCGCCCGCAACGACCCGACCTACTATTTTGTCAGGCAGGCGATTTTCGCTGTGGCGGGCTTTGCCGCAATGTACATCATGTCCAAAATCAACTATCAGTCCCTGCGCGGCCTGTCGTTTTTTGTACTGGCGCTGGCGTTCATTTGCCTGCTGCTGGTGTTTACCCCACTGGGCTTTGGCGGGGATAGTACCGGTGCGCAGCGGTGGATTCGGCTCGGGCCAATCAACTTTCAGCCCTCGGAGATCGCAAAGCTGGGGATCATATTGTTCTTTGCGGCCCGGCTATCCAAACGGGAGTCCCGAAAGCCGATGCGGCTAAAGGCGCGCTCACTTCTGAGCGGGCCGGTCGCCGTGCTGGAGCGGCTGGGCTTTTGGGAACTGGTTCCGTATCTGCTGATTCTGGGCGCGGTTGCAGCGCTGGTGCTGATTGAACCGCATATGTCGGGGACGATTCTGATCCTGGCCGCCGGCGCGGCGGTGCTGTTCGCGGCGGGGGTTAAGCTCTACTGGTTCATTATCGGTGGCGGTGCCACGGCGATTGGATTATGGATGGTGATCACGGGGACGGAATACATGACGAAACGCGTTGAGATATGGAAGAATCCATGGACGACGGAATACGACGGGTATCAGACCGTGCAGTCGCTCTATGCCATCGGATCGGGCGGATTGCTGGGGCTGGGACTCGGCAAGAGCAGACAAAAATTTCTCTATCTTCCGGAGCCGGAGAACGACTTTATTTTCGCCGTTCTCTGTGAGGAATTGGGGCTGGTGGGTGCAATCGTCGTGCTGCTTCTGTTCGCGCTTCTGATCATACGCGGGTATTGGATCGCCATCCACGCCCGTGACAGATTCGGGTCCCTGCTGGTGGTCGGGTTTACCACACTGCTCGCCGTGCAGGTGTTTTTAAATATTGCGGTGGTGACCAATCTCATGCCGACAACGGGCATCTCGCTTCCGTTTTTCAGTTCAGGCGGCACGGCGCTGCTCATCCAGCTCTTTGAGATGGGCATTATTCTCAGCGTTTCAAGGCAAATACCGGCACCCAAACAGGGATAACCGGTGATGGAAGGGGTGGTCGGATGAAAATTCTCTTTACCTGCGGCGGGACGGCGGGGCATATCAATCCCGCGGTGTCCCTTGCGCGGATGTTTCAGGCGCGCAATAAAGGCTGTGAGGTGCTTTTTGTGGGCGCGGAGGGCGGCATGGAGTGCAAGCTGGTGCCCAAAGAGGGCTATCGGATAGAAACGGTGAAGATTACAAATTTCAAGCGCTCTTTGCACCCAAAGGCGATTGGGCACAATGTCACAACGATCTGGAATGTCCGGCGATCCCGCAAGCGGGCCAATGCGATTCTGGATGAATTCACTCCAGATCTCGTGGTGGGTACCGGCGGGTACGCGTCCTTTCCCGTCGTGCAGGCGGCAGCGAAGCGTGGGATACCGACGGCAGTGCATGAGTCGAATGTCGTGCCGGGGCTTACAACCAAAACCCTCGCGGCGGTGGTCGACAGGGTGATGGTCGGCTTTGCAGAGAGCGCTGCACACTATGAGCAGAAGGAGAAGGTGGTGGTGACCGGCACGCCGGTGCGCGCGGAATTCTTCCGCTATACCCGCAAGGAGGCGCGCGCGCAGCTGGGCGTCGATGATGCACGGCCGATTCTGCTGTCGTTTTTTGGATCCCTCGGCGCGGAGGTAATGAACGGCTATATGGAGGATTTTTTCCGGCGGGAACAGGAGCACGGCTACCCGTACCACCATATCCACAGCGTGGGAACGTATTACGACGCCATGCAGAAGCGCGCCCCGGACGACCCCGCCATTGACCTGCGGCAGTATATCTATGATATGCCGCTTGTGATGGCCGCCGCCGATCTGGTGCTCTGTCGTGCGGGTTCATCCACGATGGCGGAGCTCGCCGCCATTGCAAAGCCCTCGGTGCTGGTGCCGTCGCCGAACGTGGTTGCGGACCATCAGACGAAAAACGCCGAGGTTTTTGTGCAGGCGGGCGGCGCGGTGATGGTGAAGGAGGCGGACTGTACACCGGAGAGCCTCTGGGAGACCATCTCCGGACTTCTGGATGACGAAGCGGCGCGGGAGAATATGAGCCGCGCGCTGCGCGCGATGGTCGGACCCGACGCGGCGGAACAGATTTATCAGACCCTGCTCGCGCTGCTGGAGGAGAAGCGGAAGACAGGATAGCGTATCAGACTGCAGACAAAAGGGACCGGCGTGCAAACCGAAAAGGAAGATAGTGTGAAAGACTAGCCCGCAGGCTGTTTCGGAGCACAACCGCCCGTAGGGCGGCACTTAGTGCGGAGATAACCCATCAGGGGGTGCCTTTCGCGTGCAATAGTCCGCCCACAGGCGACATTTTTGCAATCATATCACGGTTTGATTGAAAAAATGCCAGCTTGTAGACTTTGTCTACAAGCTGTATGTGACCCGTTTTGACGTCCTCGCATAGTATAAGCATGGTGAATGCTAACCTTGACTATGCGGAGGATGGAGTTATGAGTGCTTTTATTGTGGAGGGCGGAAAACGCCTTGAGGGACAGGTGCAGATATACGGCGCAAAGAACAGTGTCTTACCGATTTTAGCGGCAACCATACTGGTGCCCGGCACGTCCGTCATACATAATTGTCCGGATCTGAGCGATGTGACGGCGTCCATTGAGATTCTGCGGCACCTTGGCTGCATGGTACAGCAGGACGGGGATACCATCACGGTAGACGCCACACATATGCTGCGCTGCGACATACCGGATCGGCTGATGCGGCAGATGCGCTCGTCGGTGATTTTTCTCGGTGCAGTACTGGGGAGAATGGGCTGCGCGGAGATGTCCTTTCCGGGTGGCTGTGAGCTCGGCCCACGTCCGGTGGATTTACATCTGGCGGCCCTGCGCACGATGGGCGCGCGCATTGACGAAGACGGCGGCGGCCTGCGCTGTGAGGGGGAGCTCACAGGGTGCGATATTACGCTGGCCATGCCCAGCGTGGGCGCGACTGAGAACATCATGCTTGCTGCGGTGGCTGCGGAGGGGACGACCACCATTACCAATGCCGCGCGCGAGCCGGAAATTCTGGATTTGCAGCAGTTTTTACTTGCGTTCGGCGCAAACGTCTCCGGCGCGGGGAGTTCTGTCATTACGATTGAGGGAGGACAGCCGCTTTCCAGCGGGGAGCACCGGATTATCGGTGACCGCATTGTCGCGGCGACCTATCTCGCGGCGACAGCCGCCGCAGGCGGAAAGGTTGAGATCACCGGAGCCGATTACCGGCATCTGTCCACCGTGAGTTCCTGTCTTGCGGAGGGCGGCTGTATCCTGCGCAGCAGTGACGCGGGTATCCAGATTGAGAGCAATAGGCCACTTGCCGCGGTGCGGCCCATTCGCACCGCGCCGTATCCGGGTTTCCCGACCGACGCGCAGGCCCCGCTGATGGCGGCGTTTGCGAGGGGAACAGGGACGACGGTGTTTGTGGAAAACATCTTTGAAAGCCGGTACCGCCATGTCGATGAGCTTACGCGTATGGGCGCGGACATCAAGGTTGAGGGGCGCGTTGCCATCGTCTGCGGCGTCCCACAGCTGCACGGCGCGGCAGTGCAGGCGACTGACCTGCGCGGTGGCGCGGCACTGCTGGTCGCGGCGCTCGGCGCAAAGGGGAGCAGTGAAATCACAGGGCTGCACCATATTGACCGCGGCTATCAGAATCTGGACGGTGCCTTGCGCGGATTAGGTGCGAGTATCTGGCGCAGATAGCATACATATAGAGGACATTTCACTTTTTTTATGCTACAATCTGTTTATATGATAAAATACAAAAGAAACAGGGGAACGGTCAGATGGCGACGAGAAGGAACAGAAAGCGACGCCGCAAAACCAGACGGCGCTCCAGCGCGCTCTATAAACTTTTATCCATTGTACTGATCTGCGTTGTTTTGCTGATTGGGTCTTTTGTCTTTTTCCGGGTGGATACGGTACAGGTGGAGGGGAACGAGCGGTACGCGGCGGAAGAAATTATCGCGGCCTCCGGTGTAAAGCAGGGGGACAATCTTTTTGGACTCAATAAGCTGCAGATTGAGCGGGACATTTCAGCAAAACTCCCCTATGTCGGCGCAGTTTCGGTGACGCGTAGGCTGCCGGCAACGCTGCGCATTACCATTCAGGAGAGCACGGCTGTGGCGGTGGTACAAAGCGGAGAGGAGTGGTGGCTCATCAACAGCAGCTGCAAATTGCTGGAGCGGGGGGACGCAACCCTTGCGGAGGGCCGCGCGCAGGTGTATACGCTGGAGCTGCTTGCCCCGTCCGTCGGGAAGAAGATGGTCGTGGTCGAGGAGCAGCGGAGCAAATATACGCAGATGGCGGCGCTGCTGCTGGCGCTCAACGAGCAGGGGGTCGCGACGCAGGTGACGGATTTTATCGATGTGACGGCGGACAATGAAATCCGCTTCGGCTTTCGCGGTGAGCTGACGGTTGTTGTCCCCATGAACGCAGATTTTGCAGTCAAGGTGCTGGAGCTCTGCCACACGGTGGAATCGCTGGAGGGGCAGAATATTGACCTGACGGGGACGCTGGAGCTCACGTATGGCGACGGGAAGGCACATCTGCTCCCCACACGTTGGCTACCCGATACGCAGGCCGCTGACGCACCGCAGGAGGAAGCGGCGGTACCGGCTTCCGAATCTCCTGCGGTCGAGACGGAACCGGCGGAGAAAGCGGGGTAGTATTACAGAAACATTTCAAAAGTTTTTGGAAATCCCATCACAGGTATTGACCTCAGCGCAAAAGAGGGATAAAATAGTACAGAATATCAATCGCTCTCACTTTGGTGGTTGTGATGATGTATACGTGACTGAAATAGGAATCCAATTTTCTATATACATAGGAGGAGCAGATATGGCGTTTGGGCTGGACACCGGGCCGGAAAGTGTCGTCACCATTAAGGTGATCGGCGTGGGCGGCGGCGGGAACAATGTGGTAAACCGTATGGTGAAATCGGGGACAAAAGGCGTGGACTTCATCGCAGTGAATACGGACAAGCAGGCGCTTTCCGTCTCCAACGCGACGTATAAAATTCAGATTGGGGAAAAGCTGACCGGCGGACAGGGTGCGGGCTCCGATCCGGATGTAGGCCGCAAGTCGGCGGAGGAGAGCCGCAACGCGGTCACCAAGGCATTGGAAGATGCGGATATGGTCTTTATTACCGCCGGTATGGGCGGCGGCACCGGCACCGGCGCGGCACCTATTGTGGCGGATATCGCAAAGGAGATGGGCCTGCTCACCGTGGGCGTTGTCACAAAGCCCTTTAATTTTGAAGGTCGTCGCCGTATGGATCAGGCGGAAACGGGCATCAAAGAACTGCGCGACCGTGTGGACAGCCTTGTGATTATTCCCAACGAGCGCCTGAAATTCGCGACCGACCAGAAGGTGACGTTTGCAAACGCGTTTGAGATCGCCGACGATGTACTGCGACAGGCGGTGCAGTCGATCTCCGACCTGATCAAGAATACCGGTTTTATCAATCTGGACTTTGCCGATGTCACTGCGGTGATGCAAAATGCCGGTATGGCCCATATGGGCGTTGGTCGCGCCGCCGGGAAAAACAAGGCGGAGGAGGCGGCAAAGATGGCGATTTCCAGCCCGCTGCTTGAGACCTCCATCAATGGCGCGAAGGGCGTTCTGGTCAACGTGACCGGTTCGATGGATATTGGGTTGGAGGAAGTCGAGACTGCCGCCAATCTCGTGCAGCAGGCCGCGCATCCCGAGGCGCTGATCATCTTTGGTGCCGCGTTTGATGAGTCGCTGGAGGACGAGATCCGCGTGACAGTCATTTCCACGGGCTTTGACGAGCACGAGGAGGAGAAGGAAAAGACGCAGAAAAATCCATTTACCACAGCCGGAGAGCGGGCCGCCGGACAGTCGAGCATATCCGGCGGCAGCCTGAGTGAGAACGAGGAGCAGACCCCCGCCGGGGATGACCCATTCGATGATATCTTCAAGATTTTTAACCGAGGAAAATGATTTTACGCCCCGCCCGTTTCGGGCGGGGCGTCAGACCGAAGACAAAGCGGGCATCACTGCATCATGCAGCGGTGCCCGCAA